>CAZEIA010000092.1:0-13775 GCA_964512335.1 uncultured Desulfobacterales bacterium | reverse complement strand
TGAACACTATCTGAGCCCCGAAGTAATAAGCAGGGTCATGAAGAACCCGCAGCTCTTAAAGCTTGGCGGAGAGAAAAGGGACCTCAGCATTCTGTTCGCGGATATACGCAACTTCACCAGCATATCCGAGTCTCTTGAGCCGGGTGAACTGGTGGATTTCATGAACGACTATCTGAGCAATATGACCGAAGTTATACTGAACAACGGAGGTACCCTGGACAAGTACATCGGTGACGCCATTATGGCCTTTTTCGGAGCGCCGGAGGACATGCCGGATCACGCCCTGCGGGTGTATGTGACCGCCATGGAAATGCTGGAAAAACTGGATCAGTGCCGGGACAGGTGGCGATTTCCAGGCTTCCCTCCGGTGGATATCGGGGTGGGAATGAGTAGTGGAGAGGTGATTGTGGGAAACATAGGGTCGTCCAAGAGGTTCAACTATACCGTGATGGGCGACCAGGTCAACCTGGCCGCGAGGCTGGAAGGGCTGACCAAGACCTATGGGGTGCGGGCGCTGTTAAGCGGGTTCACCAGAGAGAAGGCCGGAGCGGACATGATCTGCAGGGAGATCGACCTGGTCCGGGTCAAGGGCAGGGAAAGGGCGGTGGCTGTTTTCGAGCCTCTGGGTCAGGGTGCATTTACCGATGGGCGGTTCGCCTTTATACAGCCGTTTGAACAGGGACTGGACGCTTACCGGCTGCAACGGTGGGATGAGGCCATAGGTTTTTTCGAGCGGGTCTTACAGTTGAAGCCGGAGGACAAGCCTTCCCTGGTATACATAAAGCGTTGCAGGATGATGGCCCAGGACCCTCCGGGCAAGGACTGGGACGGGGTATGGGTCATGGAGAGCAAGTGAACGATTGCCTGGGACCATGACCCGAACCGGTTTATGCAACTGTTCTTCAGTGTTCGGACAGCAGCTTCCTCTGGCTTTCCATGTTCCACTCCGCGCTGGGCTCAAGACCGTTCGCGGTCTGAAAATTTTTGAGGGCTCTTTTGGAGCCGGGCCCCCAAAGGCCATCTATCTTCATCTTGTAATAGCCAAGTTCCGCCAGCCTGGATTGAATGGTAACAGCGTCATTATGTATGGAAGTGTCCAGGAGTCTCTCCTTTCTTTCCGGCACCTGAACATCTCCTTCGGCTTGTTTGATCTTGGCTTGTCTCACATAAGGTTCAATCCCGGATTCCGACAGGAGGTCGTCGTCCACTGGAAAGCCATAGGAGTCGGCAAGCCTGAACCATCTCAGGGCCTCGCTTACGCTCGGTTCTACACCCGTTCCCACAGCATGGGCAAACCCCAAATGATACATGGATAAGGCATGCTCTTTTTCCGCAGCCCTGCGAAAGTGAAACACAGCCTGTTCGGGATTTATTGAGACGCCATCTCCTGCCAAGTATCTGAGCCCCATTTCATAATCAGCCGCCGGATACCCGTTTTGGGCAGCCATTCTTATCCAGCTCACCGCTTCAGACTGGTTTTCAGCTACGCCTTGTCCTTGGGCGTACATGCGGCCTAGCATATACTGCCCGTACGGGCTGGCCGCCAATGCCGCGGTCCTGTATTGATCGCTTGCACCGGCATAATCACCTTTAGCATACATGTTTTCTGCTCTATTTAAGGCTATATCAGACCTCATTGAACCCAGGGTACCGGCGCACCCTGAAATGAGAAACAAAAGAGGAATAATAGATATCATCGATAGCGTATGTATCGTTTTATATATTGGCTGCATTTTTATTCTCCGTGAGTTCTCATTGGCTGTTCTTTTATAATTTAAGCTATTTTCCAGCTCCGCCACCGCCGCCGCCACCGCCACCGCAGCTGTTATGCACCAGATAGTTGCCGGAGTCCTTGGTGGAGACATAAAAATTGTGGGTGTCAGCTACATGTAAGTTATAAACCTTCAGTTTCACAGCCTTGTAGTTAATATTAATTATCTCAACCATATCTTGATCCATAAGCACGAATTCGCCTACTCTCAGCCTGTTGACTTCCTTCCATCCACTATTTGTCAGCAATCGTTCCCCACCTGTGGTCATTAAATGATTGTTGATCGTATAGAGATGATCAGAATCAAATGCATAGATTTCAATGACAGGCCTGGAGTCGACCGTATCGTATCCAATATCATAAGTCATGACCATGTCTCCAGGTCTTAAGTCGGTAATTCTCCTGGTGCTGCCGTCTTCCATCAAAACTATGGCATCAGCCGGAAAACATCCGACAGACTGGCTCAAGGCCTTGTCTCTGTCTCTTCCCAGATTTTGCGTTTTGTTTTCCATTCTTTCAATGAATTCGTTCCGGGCCAGGATTTCCCTGCTCAGGCTCTGAAGGTCGACAGTGTCATCCGCAGACGACTGCGCTTCCAGGGCGGCAGGGGAAAAGGAATGGAAGAAATTCAATTCTTCCTCGGTCATTGCCCTCTCAGCAGTCATAGGCTGATCCGGCGGCACATCCACCATGAGCATACGCCGGGCAAGTATCCGTGTCTCATCAAATCGATCCTCAATGAGTACGTCTAACCCCCCGGAAATATCCTCGGCTCCGTGCGATTCGATTTCAGGAGTCACCTTGTGCACTGTGGTGGTCCCTCGAATGCCCACAAATGATAACGGCGATTCAAGTTTTATCCGTTTCGGATTCTGCTCGGCGATTTTGCCGGTTACGTGACGAAATGCTCCCTGCATAAACTTAAAGGAAAGACCGGAATTGTCGGCATCGCCGGGACGAAATAAATACTGATCAAGGACCAGTACGGATTCCGGCCCCTGAGAAAGAATCGTGTCATCCAGAAAACGGATCTCAACATTCGAATCCGCCCCGGTAATGATTTTTTCGTTTTCATATACGAAACTGTCCTTTTTCAGGTCTCTCGCCTCCTGGTCCTTTTCAGCCCGGGCACCGCCCATGAGGCCTATGACGATTCCGATTTGTTGGCCTGAGCCGGGAGCGGTCGTCTCGGTTCTGGGTGCGTGAGGGGAATGTTTCTTGTCATCAAGCCGGCCAATCATCTCATAAAAGTCTCTGGTCATTCGGCTCAAGTTGTGGTTCACGGCGTCAATGTCTTTATTTGCGGCTTGAATTTCCTGATCAATTCTAGCAACCTCCGCTCGTTGCTCAGGGCGCAGGTGCGTGTAAGATACATCGCTGTCTGGAGAAGCGGTTTGGGCGGCCTTTTCTTCGCCAAAAACATTGCAAACAATAACAGCGCTAAGAAACAGAAAAATAATCAGCAGGGATGATATTTTATTAATTTTCACTTGATCCTCCTTGAAGGACTCATTAATGATTTTGAAAACTGTCTGTTTAGCAAATAATAAACCTATACCGGCCCCTATTTGATAAATAATGCATATAGAATGTTATCAAATTAACAATAAAAAGGGATTTAATGTGAGTAAAAGTTATTTGTTCGCTTGTTTCACGATGCTTTTTTACTCCTGATACATCGGAAGCCTTAGCCTAGAAAGGATTTTCAATTTTTGCGGTTGCTTTTAGAAATGAGGTATAAGGTATTAATTTACAACAAATTTAGGTATACGCTCTGCAGTAGCAAAAATCAAGAACATATTTTGCAAAAATCGGTGTATGCCCCTTTGTATGTTGGGATAATCGAAATCGAAATCGGGATCGGGATCGGGATCGAAAGAGAATAAAATGATATTTGGACACGAAAACCTTGATGTCTAGTTCTGTCTCTGTGTTAAGGAAGACTCCGGTGTCTGTGGATTGGAGGAAATCGATTTCGATCCCGCTAGCGATTTTGATCCCGAAGAAATCAAACTGGACGCCCATTCTTCGCACCGGTGATCTTTGAAGTAAATCAACCCAAATTTGTAACAACAATAGAAAAACATCAGAAAAATATCGCAAACAGGTGAAGATTCGTCCGGCTACCGTATCTTTGTCATGAGTAATCCCCAGGGGGGACGGCTTCCTCCGGCTGGAAGGGTCCCGGGGCCGGGTTCGTCCGCGGCGTCAACGTGCCTGGCGATCGCCCGGAAGAGAGCGATGGACTCCAGTTCCTTTTCTGAGCCGTCAACGCAGAAATCCTTATACGCCGATGTCTTGGCGATCACCACATTGTGCCCGGGGTGGACGTAGATGAACTGGTTGAAAATACCGATGGCCAGGAAGTCCCCTTCCGGTTCCTCCGGGATCCACCACTGGTACCCGTAACCAAGGGGGGAACTCGAGGCGGGGCTGTTACCGGGCTGAAGGTGAGGGGCGTCCGGAGTCACAGAGACCCTGACCCAGTCTGCCGGGATGATCTGACGTTCGTTCCACTGTCCCCCGTTGAGATAGAGCAGGCCGAAGCGCGCGTAGTCCCTGAGGACAACGTTCAGACCCCCGAAGGCGAGTTCCATGCCGTCGCTGTCCACGATCCAATGGGCATCGGATTCCATGCCGATTATCTTCCAGATCTTCTCCTCCAGATAGGACGAGAGGTCTCGGCCGGTGGCTTCTCTGAGCACCATGCCCAGTACCTGGCTGTCCATGCTCACATAATGATGGCGAGTTCCAGGTTCGCGCTCGTTGTTCAGGGAAGCGACAAAGTCGTCCATGGGCCGTTTCAGGGCTATGGCGCGGCCCATACGGTTTATATCTGAAAAAAAGGCGGCATAATTTTCGTCAAAACGGATTCCAGAGGACATCTGGAGCAGGTGCTTTATGGGGACTCCATCGTATCCCGACCCTTTCAGAGAAGGCACATACATCGTGACAGGGTCCTGAATGTCTTTTATATGGCCTTCTTCCAAGGCTATCCCCAGGAGGGCGGATACAAACGACTTGCAGACTGACCAGGAGATACACTTTGACGCTTCCGTGTTGTCCAGGTAGTATTCCTCGAAAATGATTTTTTTGTCGTGAATCACGATAAGGCCTGTGGTCCAGGTGGTTTCAAAAAACTCCTTCACCGTCGAGGTCTTATCCTTATGCGTGTAGATCTGGGGCAAAGAGCCCGGGGCCCGCTCGAACACATGAGGGATTCCGCCTCGGTTAACCACCCTGTAGTCGAACATGCGGTCCATGGTGCGGAAGTTTTCCACCACACGATCGGGCTCAAAAAGCGTGATCACCCGGTAGAGTCGAGTCAACTGGCGATTGAAAATGCCGGCCCCCACCAGGGCAAGAAGCAGCACCAGGAGCGCCGCTTTGAAGACCCTTGCGAGGCGACCGCTTCTGGTAAAGGCCCGTCCTTTGTTCATGGCTCGATTCCCTTTCTGCGGGCCGGGTTTCTTTGGGTCTCCGCCGGTTTTATATCCGCCGCCTTGCAGTTGACTCAATAGGCAGGGGCGTCAATCCACACTCAGGTCCCTGGGACCAAAAAGCTCAGGAGGGGTTTCAGCAGGCCCGTCTTTCTCGGGCTGTTGCTGGTGGTTGTCCACAAACGACTTTGGCATAGGGACGCGGGTTATGAGCAGGGCTTCGGGAATGAAAAAGCTGTTTCCGATACGGATCCGGTCGGGGTTATTCAAAGGATTGTATTCGGCCAAGAGTTTCCAGTTGTGTATATTTCCGGTGTACCACTTGGCTATTATGGACAGGCTCTCGCCTTTCCATTGAACCGTGTGCATCAGATCGACCGGTTTCCCTTTCTCCCTCTCGGCCGTTTCCTTCACGACCGATGTTCCGACGGGCTCCGTCGAGGGTGTGGATGCTGTTTCGGTTTCCTTCAGAAAGGGAACGCATCCGAAAAAAAGGATAAACGCAAAGAGGGCCGGCATCGCCAGTGTTCGGGTTCGGTGTTCTCTCGTTCCCATTACTTTTTCCCAGCCATAGTTCTCAGCCTCTCCAGGTTCCTCCTGGCCGGCTCGTTTTCCGGATTGACAGTAAGGGCATGTTCGAGATTCTCCATGCTTTCATCGACCTTGTCCGCTTTTTCCTGGACCATGGCGAGATTGAAGTAGGCCTCGTCCAGATAAATAGGCGCCAGTTCAACCACTCTATAAAACATCTCTTCGGCCTTGTCGTAGTCCCGAATCATGGCGTTAACATAGCCTAAATTGAAAAAGATATCAGCGAACGACGGATCAATCAGGGCCGCCTCTTCAAAAACCTCTCTGGCCTTGTGATACTCTTTCAGGGCCACATACAGCAGTCCGAGCCGGAACCGGGTGGGAATGGTCACCGGATTGACATCCATTGCATCCAGAAGCAGGTTTTCCGCCTTTTTCGGGTCAAAGTCCTGTACGGCGGAGGCCATCTCCCGCAGCGCCCGATCATACGGCTCGGCCAATTTGTCCCGCATGACCGGATCTTCTTCAATGGTCTTCTTGAACAGGGCCGCCGCCTCCTGATATCGACCGTCTTCAAGGGCTTCCAGGCCGGCCTTTAAATCGGACGGTTCGTCCATGTCACCCTCGGAGGTGGATGCCGTGGTACTGGTCCCGGCCGGGGGGTGGGCTGCTATGGGGCCCTCCACCCTGGACTCCGGTGTCCAGACCAGGTAGAGGGTGAACAGAAAGACCACCGCAAGGATCAGGGGAATGCCCGTGCCTGCATACAGCTTCCAGGGCCGTCTGCTTTTGGACGGCTGTTCCGGGTCCAGGATCATCGTTTTATCGCCGCCCCCGGTCGACCCGTCATTATGGTCGATCTGGACGCGTGCCTCGATCCTTCTGACCTCTTGAATGGTAAGCTCCTCGGTCACGATCTCGGCTTCGTACAGGTCCTTCATGAACAGGGCAAGGGCGTGGGTAGAGGGCCTGAGGGAGTGCTTAAGAATGCAGTCCTCAAGATCTGTGAACATCTGACCGCAGGTCTGGTAGCGCCTCTTCAGGTCCACGGACAGCGCCTTGTGAAGAATCGAGTATATCTCCCGTGGCAGGCCCGGTGCCGCCTCTTCAGGAGGGGTGAACCGGGCCTCCCGGACCTGTGAGAGCACCTCCATGGCATCCCCGTTGAACATGCGGGTGTGGGTCACCATCTCGTATAAGATAATGCCGGTCGCAAAGACGTCCGATCGGTGGTCGATCGGCTCTCCCTTGGCCTGCTCTGGAGACATGTACGCGATCTTTCCCTTGATGGCGCCGAGTTGAGTGCTGCTTGACTGGCTGGAGGCCTTGGCGATTCCGAAATCGATTATCTTGACTTCACCGCCGTAGTTGATGCAGATATTCTGGGGACTTACATCCCGGTGTATAATCCGGAGGGGGTTGCCCTGAAGGTCCTTGAGGCCATGCGCGTAGTCCAGGCCTTCGCAGATCTGGCAGGTGATGCAAAGGGCGTTTTCGAGTCCCAGGCTTCGCCCTGTTTCACCGGCTTTTTTAATAACAGCATGAAGATCTTTGCCGAATAGGTACTCCATGGCAATGAAATAAGACCCTTCCATGCTTCCAAAATCGTAGATTTGAACGATGTTTCTATGCTGCAAAAGCGCTGCCAGTTTGGCTTCATCAATAAAGGAGGTGACCACGCCCTCTTCATAGGCAAGATGAGGCAGGAGGCGTTTGACGGCGATGAGCTTTTCGAAGCCCTGGTCTCCCGAGATCAGCGCTCGATACAACTCAGCCATACCTCCGACCGCTATGCGGTCCAAAAGCGTATATTTCCCGAATCTTAAAGGGGTGATTTCCGTCATGGAGAAAACCGGGCCCTCGATCAGTGTTAAGGGTATACCGCCTGCTGTTCAGAAATGAAGAACAGTGATTATAAACATGTAATTATGCAGTACCAATTTCGTCCCGTCAAGAAAGGCTTGGAAGGCTTGGATTTTAACTCAAAGCAGGCCCAAGCCAAGTTTTCTTGCAATCCAACGGTCGGAATGCTATCTTCCTTTGCTGATTGAATGGGTGGATTCTTTACCTCCTTCCGCCCTGCGGTTTTTTCTCTAAGCCGCCTGTCAGCGATGTTCAAAAACTGATTCGGGAGAGATTCGATGCTCGAAGGGACTCTGACCATTCTTGGTATCGGGGTGATTTGCGGGAGTGTCCTGGCAATCGCCTCAAAGGTCTTTTACGTTTACGTGGATCCTAAGATCGAGGAAGTGGAAAGCTGTTTGGCCGGGGCCAACTGCGGCGGTTGCGGATACACCGGATGCTGGGCCGCGGCAAGCGCTGTGGTGGCCGGCAAGGCGCCCCCTACCATATGCATCGCCGGGGGCTCGGATTGTGCTCAAAGAGTCGCCGCTGTTCTCGGGGTTGAGGTCGGTACGGCCGAGTTTCCTGTTTCCAGGAACGGGTGTGACGGCGGAGTAAGGGCTGCGGATCGTTACTGGTACGACGGCGTTGTGAGCTGTCGCGCCCAGTGGCTCCTTTACGGGGGAGGCAAGGTGTGCGAGGTGGGTTGCCTGGGCCTTGGAGACTGTGTAAGGGCGTGTCTGTTCGACGCACTTTCCATTGGACCTGACGGCTATGCAGTGGTTGATGAAGACAAGTGCGTGGGTTGCGGGGCGTGCGAGTCCGTGTGCCCCAAGGGAATCATCCGGGTGAGGACACAGTCCCAGCGTCTCCTTCACTTCAACTCGTTCAACGACCCGCTTGCTCCCTGCCGCCAGATCTGCCCGGCGGAGATCGATATTCCTGGATACATCGGCCGGGTGAAGGAAGGGGATTATGCCAAGGCCGTAAACATCATCAGGGAGCGTAATCCCCTGCTCCTTGCCTGCGGCCGGGTCTGCCCGCATCCCTGCGAGGACAGCTGCCGTAGAGGGATAGAGGACGATCCCGTATCGATTAACCAGTTGAAGCGTTTTGTGGCCGACTACGAGATGGTCCGGGGCGAGCGATACCCCGTTTCAACCGCCCCGGAAACGGGCAAGCGCGTCGCCGTTGTGGGCGGGGGGCCTGCGGGCCTTAGTTGCGCCTTCTTCCTGCGCAGGCTCGGGCACGAGGTTACCATATTCGAGGCCATGCCCAAGCTGGGAGGCATGCTGCGTTACGGCATTCCGGAGTACCGGCTCCCCAAGGCGGTTCTGGACTGGGAGATTCAGGGTATACTCGACTTGGGAATCGAGGCCCGCACCGGCGTTA
The DNA here is from genome assembly GCA_964512335.1 of uncultured Desulfobacterales bacterium. Classification (GTDB taxonomy): domain Bacteria; phylum Desulfobacterota; class DSM-4660; order Desulfatiglandales; family HGW-15; genus JAIPEI01. The sequence goes on along the minus strand of CAZEIA010000092.1, from coordinate 4,799 downwards.
AGTTCGGAAAAGACTTTGACCTTTCCTCTCTGGAGGGCGAAGGATACAATGCGGTGTTCCTGGGGATAGGGGCGTGGAAGGACGCCTTGCTGCGTGTGGAAGGGGAGGACCTGGAAGGGTGCTATACGGGTATCGATTTTCTCTCCAGGCTGGCCGGCGGGGAGAAGCTCCCTGTCGGGCGTGTGGCAGTGGTTATCGGTGGGGGCAACACCGCCATTGACTGTGTCAGAAACTTGATCCGCCTGGGCGTGGAAAAGGTTCACATCGTCTACCGGCGCACACGGGCCGAGATGCCCGCCAACGAGGTGGAGATCGAGGCGGCCGAGGCCGAGGGTGTAAAGTTCATCTTCCTGGCCGCGCCGGTGAGCGTAAAGGCGGACGAAAATGGCCGGGCCACCCACCTCGAGTACCTGAAGATGGAACTGGGCGAACCTGATGCGAGCGGCAGACGCCGGCCTGTCCCGGTCGAGGGATCCGAGACCCTCATCGAGGCGGAAACGGTGATCACGGCCATCGGCCAATCCCCCGACGTCTCCTTTCTGGAAGGGGCCGAAGGAGAACTGGCAGACTTGAAGACCACCCGCTGGAACACGTTTGAAGTCGATCCGGCCACCCTGCAATCCAATATTCCCAACGTCTTTGCCGCAGGTGACGCAGCCACCGGACCCTCGCTGGTGGTGACGGCCATAGGCGGCGGACGGAGGGCCGCCCGTTCCATCCATTTCTACGTCATGGGCGAGGAGGTTAAACCGGAGCCCTTGGAACTAAACGAAAAGATGATTCCGGGAACGGTCTTCGACCAGGTGGAAGGGGTGATTCGACGCCCGCGTGCGGCCATGCCCGAGCTGGAGGTTGAGGAGCGGATAACTTCCTTTGTTGAGGTGGACCAGGTCCTGAGTGAGGAGTCGGCCCTTGAAGAGAGCCGGCGGTGCCTCCACTGCTGCCGGCTTTGCTATGATCCGGACCGTCCCCTGGAGGTCAGGAAAGCAGGCTAGACCGGGGACTCTTAAGGACGGGAACTGGAGGCGCTTATGAGCGTACTGGAACTACTTGAAGAGATGGACATTTTCAAGGACCTCAGCCCCGATCAGCGCCGTGCGGTCGGCGAGGGTTGCGAGGAGAAGTCCTTTCGGGGAGGGGAGAGGCTTTTCGCAGAGGGTGAGGAGGCGGCTGATCTATGGGTGCTTACGGACGGCGAGGTGGACCTCAGGTTCGACCTTCCCGGGCGAACATCCTCCCCACAGAATACCATACTCACCGTCGGCAGGGGCCAGGTCCTTGGATGGTCGAGCCTGGTGCCTCCATACGAGTACAAGCTGTCTGCATATTGCGCGGGCGAGTCCTGTACCGTGCTTCGCATTGAAAAACCGTTTCTTCTGGGCCTCTTTAAAAAAGACGCGGCCATTGGGTATCGTATAGTGAAGTTTCTCAACGGCGTGGCCAGCCTGCATTTCCAGGAGCTCCAGAAGTCGGAACTTCATTTGCCCGCGGCCATGACCACGGTGACTGTTCACCTGGCTACATGCGGCATCGCTGCAGGGGCCCGTGAGGTGCTGCTGGCGTTGGTGGAGAAAGCCGGCCAGGTCAATCGACAGGACATCGAGGTGAAGCGCGGGCGATGCATCGGTCGATGCAGCACCGAACCGAACGTCACGGTCGAGATCAGCGGCCAGGACCCGGTGGTCTACCAGAAGATGACCACGGAAAAAATGCGGGAAGTTTTTCAAAAACACGTATTGGGAGGGGAAGTCCAAACCGAGTACGTCCTGCACAAAGAGTGAGTGCGCTGCAGTTTTACAGGAGACAACGCATGGTCGATACAGAGTTTTTGCGACAGGTGGAGGTATTTCAGGACCTCGGGTATGCCCAGCTCAAGGCGGTTGCGGAGCACTGCGAGGAAGTGGAGCTTTCGGCCGGGGAGCACATTTTCAGCGAGGGCGATGAGGCCCTGAACCTTTATGCCCTCATGGAGGGGGAGGTCGTTCTCCACTGGGGGGGCGCTCCTGTCAAGCCCGGGTCTGACGGCCGGACCGTGACCACTCTTGGGAAGCATCGGACTTTCGGCTGGTCAAGCCTTGTGCCGCAACAGAAATACAGCCTTTCGGCCGAGTGCGCAGGAACCGGATGCCGGATGATCCGGATGGACCGGGAAGGGCTGCTCGACCTTTTTGAAAAAGATCCCGAGATCGGATATCTTGTCATGTTCCGCGTCCTGGAGGTGGTAAGCGCGCGCTTCCTCGCGCTTCAGGAGGAGGTGGCCCGGCGAAGAGGGCGTGACATGATCAACCGGTGGTAGCCGGTACCTTCCCGAAACGGCCTTATCAAGAATTTCTCTTCCTTGAATCAACGGCCCTCCTTGTCTATACTGCCTTTCATGAACATAACCCTCGCTTGAAGGCAGGAATCCGTGCGTATACTGGTGGTGGAAGACGAAAAAAAAGTGGCCGGCTTCATCCGTCGCGGGCTGGAGGAGGAGGGGTATGCCGTGGATGTGGCCGGAGACGGGGAGACCGGCCTGGCCATGGCACTGGATGGGGTACACGATTTGATCCTTCTTGACGTTCACCTGCCCGGAATGAACGGGTTCACCGTGCTGAGGGAGCTGAGGGGCAGGAAGGTCGCCACGCCGGTGCTGCTCGTGACGGTAAGGGCGACCATCGAGGACAAGGTCCTGGGCCTGGACTCGGGAGCAGACGACTACCTCACAAAGCCCTTTGCCTTTCAGGAGCTACTGGCCCGCGTGCGTGCCCTGCTCAGAAGGAGGGGCGAGGACAAGTCGGCCGTACTGCAAGTGGCCGATCTGACCCTCGACCCGGCTCGGCGAACCGCCCATCGCGGCGGTGAGACCATTGAGCTCACGACCAAGGAGTTCTCCCTCCTGGAATATTTCATGCGCAACCGCGGCCGGGTCCTCACCCGAACCATGATCGCCGAGCACGTCTGGGACTACGACTTCGATTCCATGACAAACGTAATCGACGTCTACGTGAACTACCTGAGAAAGAAGATCGACAGGGGACGAAAGCGGAAGCTGATTCATACGATTCGTGGGAGCGGTTACGTGATGAAAATGGAAGATATGGATGAATAGCCTTTTTTTACAGCAACTTCATCGAGTCATATTCCGACTCCGTTTCCTACGCCAAGCGTTTCCCGGAGGCATCCTTGCGTATTAGATCAGTTCGTGCCCGCCTCACCCTCTGGTATATGAGCCTGCTGGCGTCGATGTTTCTGGTGCTGGGGGGGGCGGCCTACGGGCTTCTCACCTACAGCCTGCTTCGGGGTGTGGACGACGCCCTGGAGAGCGTGGCCCGGGCCACGGTCGAGCGGGTCGAGGACCGTTCCGGCGGATTATACTCATCGGAGATCAACGAGATTTTCAGGAGGTTCTTCGGGGTCTCCCCTCTGGAGCCCTACTTTCAGATGCTGGACCCGGGAGGAAGGCGTAACGGTTTTCACCGTTCTCCCGATTCCGGGGAGCTTCCCCTGAGTCCGAACGCCCTTGAAAACGCCCGAAAAGGAAAGGCCGTATATGAGACGCTGGAGGGGCTTGAGCCTTATCCGGTTCGAATCCTTACTGTTCCCGCGATCCGCGACGGGAGACTTTTCAGGGTCATTCGTGTGGGCTCGTCACTCAGAGACGTGGCAGAGACCAGGGCACGCTTTATAATAGTAATGGCGGTGCTCCTTCCGGCGGGTCTGCTCATGGCAGGGATCGGCGGGTGGGTCCTGGCTCGACGTGCCCTTATGCCGGTGTCCCGGATGGCCGAGGCCGCTCAGCGGATCAGTGCGGAGCGGTTGGCCGAGCGCGTTGAGGAGACCGGTGCGGGCGATGAACTGGACCGGCTGGCCAGGACGCTCAACCGGATGCTCTCGCGACTGGATGCCGCTTTTCAGCAGGTGCGGCAATTCAGCGCGGATGCCTCTCACGAGCTCCAGACCCCGCTGACCACCCTTCGGGGCGAGCTGGAGGTCGCCCTTCGATCCGCCCGGACCCCTGCGGAGTACCAGGAAACGCTGAAGAGCGCCCTGGAGGAAATCGAGCGGATATCGAGCCTCGTGGAGGGCCTCTTGATGCTGGCCCGGGCCGAATCAGGCGCGCTTAGAATGGACCACAGGCCCGTGGAACTGGCCGGACTAACGGAGGAAATCTACTGGAGGCTCAAGGCCCGGGCCGATGAACGCTCTGTCGAACTGCTCATGGACACTCATGGCCCGGTTATAGTGTTCGGAGATCGTGACCGGCTTCGAAGGCTCCTCTTGAATTTGGCGGAAAACGCAATCAAGTACACAGGGGAGGGAGGGCGCGTGTCCCTGTCCCTTTCGCAGGAAGGGAACAGGGCAGGCATTGAAATCTCTGATACGGGCAGGGGCATTCCCGAAGAGGAGATGGAGCGGATTTTTCAACCCTTTTACCGCTCCGCGGATGTCCTGTCCGAGAGCGGCTATGGTCTGGGGCTCAGCATTGCCCGCTCCATTGCAATGGCTCACGGGGGAGAAATTTCCGTCAGCAGCGTACCGGGCAGGGGGAGCACCTTTCGGGTTTACCTGCCCGCGGGAGAAAGCAGTTCCTACGGCCCACTGCCTCAGGGCGCGTAGGCCGGAGTGCTTCATGCCCCTGAATCAGCCTCTCTTTCTCTCCTCAAACGTCTTTAAAGATTCCTGCCTCTCCTTGGTGAAAACGCAGGCAAGACACGCCTCCACCTCAAAGTCCATCAACGCCTCCAGGCTCACCTCTCCCCGCGCCATGTTCAGTCCCCTCTTGATCATGGTGATGGAAAAGGATGAGTTCCTGGCGA
>CAZEIA010000091.1:0-13792 GCA_964512335.1 uncultured Desulfobacterales bacterium | reverse complement strand
AGGTCATGGGGATCGACAGCACGTTCGGCCTGGCCTTTGCCAAGAGCCAGATGGCGGCCGGGCAGAGCCTTCCTCTTGCCGGGACCGCCTTCATCAGTGTCAAGGACGAGGACAAGGAGGCCATCCTGGACACGGCATCCAGGCTGTGTAATCTTGGGTTCCGTATCATGGCCACGACCGGGACTTCCCTGTTTCTTGCCGAAAGAGGCGTTATAAACGAGCGTGTCAACAAGGTCCGGGAAGGTCGTCCCCATATAGTGGACATGATAAAGAACGGGGAGATAGATCTGGTTATCAACACTGTGAGCGGCAAAAAGACCGTTTCCGAGTCGGTTTCCATCCGTACCGTTACCCTGGCCCACGAGGTCCCATACTCCACCACTGTGTCAGGGGCCCGGGCCGCGGTACAGGCCATAGAGGCCCTCAAGCAGGGGAAAGTGGATGTGAAGACCCTACAGGAGTATCATCGCTCTGTAGAAACAATGGTCTGAATCGTTTTCACACAGGCGGCATGGTATAGCAACGGGGCTCATTTTCATGTGTTACAAAACCGCTGATAGGAATAGAAAGTCCCTCCGCTCCCAAAGACCCAGGGAGGAGTGCGGAATCTTTGCGGTGTGCAATCATGAAGAAGCCGCCAAACTCACCTATTTCGGGCTGTACGCCCTTCAGCACCGGGGCCAGGAAAGCGCCGGGATAGTTGTATCGGACGGAAAGAGAGTGGTGTCCCACAAGGACATGGGCCTGGTTCCCGACATATTCAATGAGCGGATTCTTGAGGGCCTGTCCGGAAACACGGCCCTGGGGCATGTAAGGTACAGCACTACAGGCTCATCTCTCGTGGTCAATGCCCAGCCGTTCACGGTCAAGCACTCGGGACATTCGCTGGCCGTTGCGCACAACGGAAATTTTGTAAACGCAGGAAGCCTTCGCTCCAGGTTGGAAAGCCGCGGTTCCATCTTCCAGACCACCATGGACAGCGAGATCGTTCTGCATCTCATGGCCCGGTCGTTGAAGAAAGGCCTGGAGGAGGCTGTTCTCGAGACAGCAGGGGCGCTTAAGGGGGCCTTCTCCATGGTCCTCATGACCGAGGATGCCCTGATAGCCGTCCGGGACCAAAACGGCTTTCGCCCCCTCTGCCTTGGAAGGCTCGATTCCGGATACGTGGTCGCTTCGGAGACTTGCGCACTGGACCTGGTAGAGGCCCGTTACCTGCGGGACATTGCGCCGGGAGAGGTGCTGATCCTTCGAGGTGACGAGATGAAAAGCCTCTCGCTGCCCAATGCGGGAAGAAAGACTCAGTGCGTCTTTGAGCTGATCTATTTTGCCAGGCCCGACAGCAACGTGTTCGGAGAGAACGTATACGAATTCCGAAAGAGGCAGGGCCGGCTCATGGCGGAAGAGTTTCCCCTGGAGGTGGATTTTGTCATGCCCTTCCCGGACTCCGGGACATACGCAGCCATAGGCTATGCTCAGGCCTCGGGGATTCCGCTGGAAATGGGAATGATCCGAAACCACTACGTGGGCAGGACTTTTATACAGCCTTCCCAGAGCATGCGCGATTTCGGCGTTAAAGTGAAACTGAACCCGGTCCGGGGCCTCCTTCAGAACAAGCGAGTCCTCATCATTGAGGACTCCATAATCAGGGGGACCACGGCACGCACACGGATCAGGACGCTCAGGGCCATAGGGGCAAAGGAGATCCACATGCTTGTGAGCTGCCCGCCCCATTGCTTTCCGTGTCATTACGGGATCGATTTTTCCACGCGCGGGGAGCTCATCGCAGCGCGTAAATCAGTCGATGAGATCCGGGAGTTCGCCGGACTGGACAGCCTGGGATACCTGAGTATCGACAATCTGGCCCGCGCCACCTCTATTCCCCGCAATGACTTGTGTCTTGCCTGTTTTGACGGAAACTACCCCGTTCCCATTCTTGAAGAAGTCTCCAAGTTCTCACTGGAGTAGCATCAGGGACAACCACGCTTTAAGGCCTTAACATCTCAACAGCCGCCTTTTCTTCGGTTTGAGGAAAACCGTCTTGACAGAAAGGCCGGGAAACGCCTATGAATGGTTTAACCATTTAATGGCCGGATTAGTCCAAGGCATGTTTCGTCTCTCACAGAACCGCAGTTTCTTGTTGGCACTCTCAGCGTCTCTGTTTGAGGCAGGCGGGTTTTACCTGGAATCGAGCAACAGCACATGCAGAATTTTTTTCGTAAGGCCAGACAGAACCGGATTTTTCAGGACGTGGTTGCCCAAATTCAGGACGCCGTGCTGGATGGACGCCTCAAGGCGGGGCAGCGCCTGCCGGCCGAGAGGGAGCTGGGAGAGATGTTCGGTACCAGCCGCGGCACCCTTCGTGAGGCTTTGCGTGTCCTGGAACAAAAGGGGCTGATCGAGATCCGCCTTGGCGTGGGCGGGGGGGCTGTGGTCAAGGACCCCAATGCGGACGCTATAAGTGACAGCCTGGCCATGCTGATTCGCAGCCAGACCGTATCAGTCGAGCACCTGGCCGAGTTCCGGGAGGACGTGGAGGGAACCGTCACAGGCCTGGCCGCCCGAAGGGCGCGGAAGGAGGACATCGCCCGGCTGGGGTCCTTGCTGGATAATGCTCGACGGCACCGTGACGCCGGGCTCGAGGAGTGGGACGATTTTGTTCGGGTTGATGAAAAGATGCACATGACAGTGGCCGCCATTGCACGAAATCCCCTCTACACCTTTATTCTTCAGACCATTCACGACAACATTCACCGCTGCTACGAACGATTCCTGACCGCAGGTAAAGAGGAGCTGAACGAAAATTACCAGGACCTCCGCGACATCGTATCCTCTATCGAGACAGGGGATGCGGAACGTGCAAAGCGTTTGGCCCGGGACCACGTGAGGCGGTTCAAACGCTGCATGACGCCAAAGGAAAACCGTTTGCCTGAGTGAGGATGAGACTGACCGGGGTTGCTTCCGGCAGGGAGCGTAAAAGGGGAACAGAAGATGAGCGTGCCTAATCGTGAAGGGCTTGTGGATGAAGCCGTGCACCTGGCCGAGAGCTGGCAGCGCCGTGCCAACGAGCTGCTGACGCCGGAGGAGCGAACCATCCAGGAACAGATGAGGCGACTCCTGTATCACCCCGAGGACAAGGTCATCCTGACCCGGCTCATCGACCAGAGTTTTCGCTCCAAGGACCCTCACCGTGTGGCAGACCAGGTCAACAGCCTGCTGCGCGCCTCCGGGATCCCGGATTTCTTCTCCCGCGTGGACCGGCTCCTGATGCAGATGTTCCTGGGAATAGGCCGGCACCTTCCGTCGGTGTCAGTGCCAAAGATGATAGGCAAGATGCGGCATGACAGCAGCCGCGCCATCATACCGGGAGAGCCTGATGCCCTGACACGGCACCTGGGCAAGCGCAGAGAGCAGGGTGTTAGAATGAACATCAACCACCTGGGGGAGGCGATTCTGGGCGAGCAGGAAGCCCGGCGCAGGCTGGACACATACATAGAGGACCTCAGAAACCCGGACATCGAGGTGATATCCGTCAAGATGTCCACCATCTACTCACAGATAAGCCCCCTTGCGTTTGAACACACCCTGAACGTCCTCACGGAGAGGCTTTCCGAGCTTTATCGGGAGGCGAAGAGTCGGAGTTTCACCCGCAAAGACGGCGTCGCGGTTCAGAAAGTTGTTAACCTGGATATGGAAGAATACCGTGACTTGGAGCTCACTGTCGAGGCCTTCAAGAGAACACTGGATCGGGATGAGTTCAGGGACTATCCGGGAGGAATAGTCCTGCAGGCTTACCTGCCCGAATCCTTTAAACAGCAGATCGGTCTGACGGAATGGGCACGCAGGCGGGTCAACCAAGGCGATAGCCCCATTAAGCTGCGAATCGTCAAGGGCGCCAACATGGAGATGGAGCTGGTGGAGTCGGCGGTCTTCAACTGGCCCCTGGCCACCTATGACAACAAGCTCGATGTGGATGCCAACTACAAGCGGATGGTCGTCTACGGCATGGAACCGGAGAACATCAGGGCAGTGCACCTGGGCATAGCCTCTCACAACCTCTTTGAGCTGGCTTACGCCTGTGTGCTGGGACGCCGGCTCGGTGTAACCGACTACTTTTGTTTTGAGATGCTGGAAGGTATGGCCGACCATGTCCGCAGGGCCATCCATGAGACCGCCGGCGACGTGCTCCTGTATGCCCCTGTGGCCTCCCGCGAAGAGTTCATCAACGCTATAGCCTACCTGGTCCGCCGCCTGGACGAGAACACCGCCGAGGAGAATTTCCTTCGTTACGTGCCCAGCCTGGAACCGGAGACGAATACGTGGCGGCACCTCAAAGAGCAGTTTTCGGCCTCCTGCGTCCGAATGGACCTGGCCGGGACCGAGCCCCACCGGACCCAGGATCGAAGGGGTGAGGTGTTTCCTGAACGTATGGGGACCTTTTACGAACGGGAGTTTAACAACGAGCCGGACACTGACTGGTCCCTCAAGGGGAATCGGGCGTGGGCCGAAGGAATTCGCGGTAAATGGCGGAAAGCCCCGGGTGATACGGTCATGGAGGTCCCGCTTGTGGTGGGTGGGGAGGAGGTCTTTGCCGATCGAGAGATAAGGGACTGCGTGGATCCCAACCGTCTGCCCGAGGAGGTTGTGGCGGTGCGTATAGCAATGGGAAGGGAGGAGGACGTTGACCGGGCCGTTGCCGCGGCAAAGGCCGACCAGGACGGATGGCGCGAAAAGACGCCGGAGGAAAGGCACATGTTGCTGAGCCGGGCCGCAATGGAGATCCGCAGGGCCCGGGGAGATCTAATCGGCGTCGCTGCAGCCGCCACTGGAAAGGTCTTTTACGAGTCCGACGTGGAGGTCTCAGAGGCAGTGGATTTTGCCGAGTACTACCCTTTCTCAGTGCGCTCCTTCACCGGTATCGAGAACTTGTCATGCACTCCAAGGGGAGTGGCCGTGGTAATCAGCCCTTGGAATTTTCCAATCGCCATTCCCTGCGGTGGGGTGGCCGCGTCACTCGCAGCCGGGAACACAGTTATACTCAAGCCGGCCTCTGATGCCGTTCCAGTTGCCTGGGTGCTCTGCCGGTGCTTCTGGCGAGCCGGAATATCGAGAAAGGTCCTCCAGTTCCTTCCCTGCTCCGGCGGGCCGATAGGGTCCCGCCTTGCCAACCACAAGGACGTGGATTTCGTGATACTGACGGGCGGTACGGAGACAGGTATGAGTATTCTGAGCGAGAACCCCGCCGTTCATCTCTCCGCGGAGACCGGAGGAAAGAACGCCACCATTGTCACTGCCATGAGTGACAGGGACCAGGCAATCAAGAACGTGATACATTCGGCCTTCGGGAACTGCGGGCAGAAGTGCTCGGCCACCTCCCTTCTCATATTGGAGCGGGAGGTTTATGAGGACGATGACTTCAGACGGCACCTCGTAGATGCCGCCCGGAGTTTCAGGACGGGTTCGGCGTGGGATTTCGAGAACCGGATGGGGCCGCTGATCCGGCCGCCTGCCAAGGATCTGGAACGGGCCCTCACGCGGCTCGAACCCGGAGAGACATGGGCCCTCGAGCCCCGGAACATCGGAGGAAATCCCTGCCTGTGGGCCCCCGGAATCAAGTGGGGGGTGAGCCCGGGGAGCTACACGCACATGACCGAGTTCTTCGGTCCGGTGCTGGGAGTGATGAAGGCGGAAAGCCTGGACGAGGCCATTACGTTCGTGAATCAGACCGGCTACGGCCTGACATCCGGAATAGAGAGCCTGGATGAGCGGGAGCAGGAGGAGTGGAAGGAACGGATCCGGTGCGGCAACCTCTACATCAATCGTGGGACAACCGGGGCTGTAACGCTCCGCCAGCCGTTCGGGGGCATGGGGAAATCCGCCCTGGGTCCGGCGATAAAGGCCGGATCCCCGAACTACGTGGCCCAGTTCATGCGGTTTGAAGAGCCGGGTCCGCCGATTATAGATGCCCTTAATAAAGAGCACGGCCTGTTGAGGCTGGTCCTGGGATGGAGACGCAAGCTTATCTGGGGCCTGGTCGACGACGACCTTCGTGAGGACCTCGATCGCACGGTGCGTGCCGTCAAGAGCTATCTTTACCATTACGAGCAGGAATTCGGCAGGGCCAAGGACTACTTTCACCTTCGGGGGCAGGACAACATCATGCGCTACCTGCCCTTGGGGCGCGTTTCAGTAAGGGTCCATCCCGAAGACCGCTTGTTCGATGTGCTCGCGCGGGTGGCGGCGTCCCGAATCTGCAGGAATGAGGTGATCCTGAGCATGCCTCCGGGCCTTGAAAACACAGTCACCTCTTTCCTGACCGGCCATGACGGAAAGGGGTTTCTGCTGGGAACCGGGGTGGTGCGGGAGACGGACAGCGACCTTGCGGCCGCCATGCCTGGGCTGGCGCGCATCCGCTATGCCGCCCCGGACAGGGCCCCGGGTCAGTTGCTTAAGACGGCGGCGGGGCAGGGCTTTTTCATCGCACGCGAGCCGGTGCTAATGGACGGACGCATCGAACTTCTGCACTATGTCCAGAACCAGTCCGTCTGCAACACCTACCACCGATACGGCAACCTCGGGGAACGGGCATTCCTTCCACAATAGGGGACGCTCTTCACTCATTAACTTGTTCATCCAATCTTTACAACCATACCTGACATGGGTGTTACCAGGGCGCGTCAATCCATATCTTCACCAAAAATCAGCGGTCAGGGCGAAGGGATGCCTGTATTTTCCAGGCCGATTATGATATTGCACAGCATACTACAATTTTGTTAAATTTTTGAAGTGACGACAAAATCGACAACCCTGAGCCTGCCCGTTAAAGTTTCAAGCCGGGATGAGGTTATGGCAGTGAAAAACAATGCCCGTCCGGGGCACCTGGATGTTCTTTTCGAGATAACGCAGGCCCTTCATGCCTCGCTGGATCTGCGCAAAACACTTTACGGCGTGCTCGAGATCATGAGCAATCGCCTGGGAATGAACCGGGGGTCAATCACCCTGCTGACCCCGGAGACCTCGGAGATCCACATCGTCGTGGCTCACGGCATTCCATCAGGGGCCAGCCGGGGGAGGTACAAGCTGGGTGAGGGGATCACTGGGCGGGTCGTGGAGTCGGGCCGACCAATGGCCATACCCCATCTGGATGAGGAGCCTTTGTTCCTGGACCGGACCCGGGCCCGAAGCAGGCTTGATAAGTCCAAGATCTCTTTCATTTGCGTGCCCATTAAGGAAGGAAAGCGCGTACTGGGGGCCCTGAGCGTTGACCGGGTCTTCGACGTTGACTCCCCGCTGGAAGATGACGTCCAGATCCTGACCATCATCGGCGGCCTGATAGCGCAGAAGCTGAGCCTGCTCGAGAGAATCAACCGTGAAAAGGAGCAGCTGGGCAAGGAAAACCTTCGCCTTCGCAAGGAGTTGACCAGGAAGTACAGCTTCAGCAACATCATAGGGAACAGCCGGAAAATGCAGGAGGTCTTCCACCTGATCACCCAGGTGGCCAAGAGCAACGCAAACGTGCTTCTCCTCGGAGAGAGCGGGACCGGCAAGGAACTGGTGGCGAACGCCATTCACTACAACAGCCTTCGGGCCGAAAAGCCTTTAGTCAAGGTGAATTGCGTGGCTCTTCCCGCCAACCTGGTTGAGGCGGAGCTCTTCGGCTACGAGAAGGGGGCCTTTACCGGGGCCTACCGGCAGAAAGAAGGCAAATTCGAGCTGGCCAATACCGGTTCAATTTTCCTGGACGAGATCGGGTCCCTTGACCTGGAAAGCCAGGGTAAAATACTCCGGGTCCTGCAGGAGAGGGAGCTCGAGCGTCTCGGCGGGACCCGGACACTCAAGGTGAACGTGCGTCTCATCGCGGCAACCAACAAGGACCTCTCTGAAACAGTGGAGACGGGATTGTTCCGGGAGGACCTCTTTTACCGCCTGAACGTCTACCCGATATACCTGCCTCCTCTGCGGGAAAGGGAGGCGGACCTCCTTCTGCTCTCGGATTATTTTCTGGAAAAGTACAGCCGCGAGTACGGGAAGGACATCCGCCGGATCTCAACCCCGGCCATCGACGCATTGATGCAGTATCACTGGCCCGGCAACGTGAGGGAGCTCGAAAACTGCCTGGAGCGGGCCGTGCTCCTCTGCGAGGATCGAGTCTTACACAGCTACCACCTTCCGCCGACCCTTCAGACCGCAGAGGAAACAGGCACTCTGCAGGCACAGTCGTTCACCGAGGCGGTGGAGAGGTTCGAACGTGAGCTCCTGATCGACGCCCTCAAGAGCAGCAGGGGCAATATGCGCAAGGCGGCTCAGGCCCTCAAGACAACGGAACGCATTTTTGGATACAAGGTCAAGAAACTCAACATCCAGCCCCGGCAGTACCGGTGAGATCAAACAACAAACAACAGGGTCGATTTCATGGATGAGAATATAAAGTTAGGAATCAGCACATGCCTGCTGGGCGAGAATGTTCGGTATGACGGCGGGCACAAGCATGACAGGTACATTACTGACACATTGGGAGCCTACTTGACATTCGTCCCTGTGTGCCCTGAGGTTGAGTGCGGCCTGCCCGTCCCGAGAGAGGCAATGCGCCTTGTGGGAAAACCGGATTCTCCCAGGCTGGTCACCATTCGCTCAAAGGTTGACCATACCGAACGTATGCTTTCCTGGGCGCAAAAGCGCGTGAAGGAGCTCGAGGCCGAGGGCTTGTGCGGTTTTATATTTAAGGCAGGTTCTCCAAGCAGCGGCATGGAGCGCGTCAAGGTATATGATGAGAACGGCGTGCCGGCAAAGACAGCGCAGGGGCTTTTTGCACGTGCTTTTAAGGAGCATTTTCCCAGGATACCGGCGGAGGAGGACGGCCGCCTTCACGACCCGGGCCTTCGCGAAAACTTCATTGAGCGGATTTTCGCATTGAAGCGGTGGCGGGACAGCCTGCAGAAGGGTCGTACAGTGGGAAACCTGGTGGACTTTCACGCAAGGCACAAGCTCCTTTGCCTCTCTCATAGCGAAAAGCACTACCGGGCCATGGGCAGGCTGGTGGCCGAAGGAAAATCCATGCCGCAAGATCGGCTCTACATGGATTACGAGCGCCTCTTCATGGAGTCACTGAGACTGAAGGCGACAGCCCGCAAGAACACGAACGTGCTTCAGCACATGATGGGTTATTTCAAACATGACCTCACGGCCGATGAGAAGCAGGAACTGCTTGAGGTGATCGATGATTATCGCAGGGAGCTCGTTCCCCTCATTGTCCCGGTCACGCTGATCAATCACTATGTCCGAAAGTACGATAAGGCATATCTTGCCCAACAAGTCTACCTGAACCCCCACCCTCTGGCGCTCAGACTCCGCAACCACGTGTAACCCTCAGCAGCCGGCCAAGAGGACCATTACTGGTGTAAACCACATTGGCAATCGGCGAGGATATGCTGTTGGGCAAAGGCTTTCTGTGAGGCTTGGAGTCATGCTGCACTGAAGTTGTTATGGCTGGCTGTTGAGGAAATAAACAAGAGAGGTCATGGCGCATGATTTGGCATTAATATGGAATGGATCCACTTTCAAGTATTGCAGTATTGTAGGGGTGAATATGGGAAACGATTTTGTGCAAGGATTCCGATGAAACTCAGCAAGAGTACACGATTATCTGAGGTTATACTCAGGTTTATCAGTAAGTGGAAAAACCAAGGCCGCTTTTTTCAGACTTTACGGCTAATAGCAGATGAGGACCGCGCCGCTCTTTTACGGCACGCCAAGGTGATCGCCCGAGGGGCACGCGGGGGTTGCTGGAAGACGAGGACCTCCAGGAGGTGGAAAAACGCTTTCAGTCCGCGAACCAATTGTTGAGCGAGTCGCCGGACTTTAAGCTCTGAAATGCACGTACTCAGCCGACATTGCGATGCCAGATTGGCCGAACTTTTCTCTGGTGCGGACGCAAGAATTCTCGCCGCACAGTTCAAAAGTTCGCTGAAAAAGAAGAAAATGGGGTGACAGGATGATGAAATTGACGCTATTGCGGCACGGTGAAAGCTTGTGGAATAGGGAAAACCGTTTTTCTGGTTGGTCGGATGTCGATCTTTCTGGCCATGGCATGATCGAAGCTCGAGAAGCCGGCAAGACGTTCAGATCTGAAGGCTACCAATTCGATGTCGCCTATACATCAGTGCTAAAGCGCGCCATACGCACACTTTGGATTGTGCTGGATGAACTTGACCAGATGTGGATTCCTGTCGAGCGTTCGTGGCGGCTGAATGAGCGGCACTATGGGGCTCTGCAAGGATTGAACAAGGCTGAGACCGCAAAGCGTTTTGGGGAGGATCAGGTACTCCTTTGGCGCAGGAGCTATGATATCAAGCCCCCGGCCTTGGATAAAACGGACGAACGATATCCGGTCCATGATCCACGTTATCGAGAATTGGATGATCGCGATTTGCCGCTAACAGAGTGTCTAAGAGACACGGTCGAGCGCTTCTTGCTCTATTGGCACGGATCTATTGCGCCTACCGTCAAAGCTGGAAAAAGGGCGATTATCGTAGCTCACGGCAACAGCCTACGGGCACTGGTGAAATATCTCGACAATATTTCAGACGAAGACATTGTAGCATTGAATATTCCTACCGGCATACCGTTGGTGTATGAGCTGGATAAGGAGCTGCGGCCCATCAAGCATTACTATTTGGGGAATTCAGAAAATGTAGAACAGGCAATGAAGGCTGTAGCGGACCAGGGTAAAGCTTGATAAAAGGGTGAGATCAGCCAACAAGGCGGATTCTGGCAACGATAGATTAGCAGTCGCTATCGTCAACCAGCGGGAAGGAAATGGTTAAAATGCCAGATAAGGATGGAACTGGACCATAAGGTCATGGACCGAAAGACGGTCATAGTAAAGGTAAGGGCGAGGACCCCGGTCAAGGTCCGAAGACAGTAGGAAAGAAAGGAATGAAGCAAAAATCCACAAAGTAAGCCAGATTTAAGAATGAGAATTGAGAGAATGGGAACAATCGAATGAACCCAGATCAAAAAAGGCCGGGGCTAACATTATTGTTGGTCTTCATATCTTGAGGCCCGTCCGGCGTAGACGAACGGACCGCGAAAAAGAAGAGCTTCAGGTCCGATTGGCCCCGGCCCCTGTGGACGCCCCGAAGGGAACCGGGCGGATCCTGTTTGTGGACGATGAGGCCCCATCGCCAATATCAGGAGGCAGATGCTCCGGCGTCCGGGATATGATGTGGAGGGTGAAAAGGGTGGGGATAATTGGTAGAAGCCCTCAGATTGTAAAAAGCCTTACCCTGGTTGCCGATGCCGCAGTGAGTGAGAAGGAAGTCCTGATTGTTGCGGAGACCGTTACCGGAAAGGAACTCTTCGCCCGGGCCATTCACGAAAACAGCCCGCGGCAATGGAAAAGAACTATCTGAAAGCGCGTATGCGCATGACAGGCGGTGACATCAAGGAGGCCTGCAGGGTATCGGGCCTGTCCAGATCCCTCTTCTACAGCCTTCTTCAGGAGCACCGGATCCCCACCAAGGGAGGGTAGCCTCCCGGCCTTGCATTCCCAAGCATGTTGTCCTGTGCTGCAGTTCTGATTCCTGCCATGCAGGACAGAGTCCCGCTGTACAGGACGAATCATCTTTTTCTCCCGCCTTTTCCTGCATGCCCATAAGGCAACCTGATTCCATAACTGACTGTATTGTCAAAGAAATTGTGTTTTCTGCTGACATGGCCCCCGCTCCGGCACCCTTCTTGCCTTATGTCCCGAGCATCTCGGAAGGAAGTTATGGAAAGGCCTGTCATACAAAACAGGAAAAAATCATAAAGACCCTAGGTATGGTGAGTCTACCCAGCCTGGACATCCTGCTCATTATCAAGGAGGCTTTGAAAACGCATGAAGGACTATTCGGACCCTGATATGCCCTGGTCTGCCCCTGCAAATGTGCGATAAGCGGCATTAAACTATGTAACAGGCGCGGTAATATGGAAGAAACAACGCTGATTTTGGACTGTGTTTTTGAAATAACCAAGAAGTTAAATTGTAGGCTTTGGGTGCTTCATACACATACAGAGGCACGCAAAGAGTGTCGGAGGGGGCTGACAAAAAATTGAAGCGAGAAACTGCAAAAGGGATTTTGAAGGGCTCGGTAAGGGTGGAATTCACGCTTCTTCTTGCATTGCTTCTTGTGGGTATGGCGTGGCCGGCCTACGCAAAAAAAGGGGTCTATGACTGGGCCTATGTCCGGCTCGACTATGCCCGGCAGGAAAAAGTGGAGGCGCTTGAGAGGTTCTCCAGTCGTATCCATGCACTGGCCCGCCAGGCCGCCCAAGACGAATCCCTTGTGGACTGCTTTGATATCAATCTGAAATACACTGAAATGGTTGAGAAAGGGACTGTGCCCCAGGAATTGTCCGCAACGGTTCAGGAACTAAGGGAAAGTTTTAACAGGTACTACATTGAGAACTACCTGATTTTTTACGACATCCTGTTTGTGAACCTGAAAGGGAAGATTTTTTACACAATGCGGAAAGAGTCCGATATGGGCAAAAACCTTTTTAAGGAGGACCTTTCGGAAAGTCCTTTAGCCCTTTACCTGAGGAACTCCCCTGAAAACGAGGCCTTTATCGATTTTCATGACTACGGCCCTTCCTCCAAGCCTGCCGCGTTCTTTGTGCAACCGATACGGAAGGACGGCGACCATATAGGGTGGATCGTCCTTCAATGCGCCATTCAAAAAGTGAACACGCTTTTTGCCTGGGAAGAGGGCCTCGGGCAGACAGGCGAGACGTTTTTGATCAATAAAAACGGTTTCATGTTGACTGAATCCAACTTTGAAGGGGATTCAACAATCTTGAAAAAGCGCCTCGATGACCGGAATGTTCAGACCAAGTTTTCGGAGAAAAAAGGCCATCGCATCGTTACCGACTACCGCGGGCGCACTGCACTGACATCATTCGAGGTCGTCAACTTCCTGGGGACCCGCTGGCTGGTGGTGGCCAAAGTGGACCGGGACGAAATCATAACCAGGCACTACAGCCTGCACCGCAGGTACTATGCAGACAGACTACTCGGGTATCTGAGGAAATCGCCGGTGCCTCCACTACGGGCGGTGGATGTTTCCGGCTTCAAGACGGGCCTGCGGGTGGATATGGACGAATTTCTCAAGGCCAGCAACGGTGAATGTCTTTATACGTTTGGAATATCCACTTGCACGGGACTCGTGGTTACCCATCCGGGCAGATTCGCCTACCTGGCCCATGCAAGCCCAATGGACAAGATCTACGGATCTGAACACACCAATCTGCTCGGTCAGGTGGTCAAGCAGGTCAAGAGCTTTGACATTCGACCCTGCGAAAAAAATCAAATCATCTTTCTGGTCGTGTCCACGCACCTCGAGAGCCTGTTCGCGGTTGTGGACAAACTTGTTGAAGAAGGCTTCCTGCTCGCACAGATCCGTGTGAGCTACAACCCTGGAGCCAGAACCGCCACAATGAGCTATGACTACAAAAATGAGCATCTTGTAGTCACCTGGCGTTCGGAAGCAACTCCAGGCGGCAGCGGCGCCCATTTAATAGAAGACACATTAAATGTGGGTGAGATTGTTCAAGAGGTGATTCATGCGGAGGAAAATACTGACGCGAGTGAAACGGGATAGCAGGGAATACGTGGCGGAGTTTCCACCCGGGAAGCGGCACGGGAAGAGTTGTCAACATATCAGGCCTTATCAAACGAAGGAGGAGATAATGGGAAGTCAAATGACATTGGGAAAAAGAATCTACATGGGGTTCGGATTGGTTATCTTGATTGCTG
>CAZEIA010000090.1:9619-13805 GCA_964512335.1 uncultured Desulfobacterales bacterium | reverse complement strand
GACGGATCCACAGACATCGGCAACGCATCGCGCTTCATCAAGCAGTCGGAAGTGGCGCTGGCGGTGCAAAACGGCCGCTACCCCGTACCCCACGCTGTGGCCTATGACTGCATAATCCCCGTTGTTCATCCGGACAACAAGGTAAAAGACCTCTCCCTTGCCCAACTGAAGGCCCTGTACAAGGGCGAGATCAAGAACTGGAAAGATGTGGGCGGAGACGACCACCCCGTGGTGGTGATCTCCCGTGACACCTCCTCTGGGACATTCGAGGTCTGGGCTGAAAAAGTAATGCAAAAGGATCGAGTTTTCCCGGGAGCCCTGCTTCAGGCCTCAAACGGCGCAATTGTCCAGGCCGTGTCGAAAAACAAGAACGCGGTCGGCTACATAGGTCTGGGTTACCTGGATAACACGGTAAAGGCCGTCACCATCGGTAACATCGAGGGCTCCATCGAGACTACGCTGAACGGCACCTATCCGGTAAGCCGGCCGCTCTTCATGTTCACACTGGGATGGCCCGAAGAAGATACGGCGAGCTTCGTAAATTACCTTAAGCATCCTGAAAAGGGACAAAAGTACGTGGCTGAGATCGGTTTTGTCCCGCTGTACTAAAAATTTTCCACATATTGTCAATAGAAGACACGGGATTCCCCTTTCCGTGATTAAGGAAGGGCGGATCCCGGCCTTGGCCGGATCCGGCACCCTGAGGGTGATCGGATCCGACAAGTGTTAAAAATAGAGGCTAACAGATAAGGAATGGACGTATCCATAGCAAAAAAAGGAATACGCAGAAGCAGGATAGAAAAAACAGTCCGCATCTTGTTCCTGACCATTGCTCTTGCCTCTATCGTGACCCTGGGAATGATCGCCCTCTTTCTCTTTTTTGAGGGAATCCCCATCTTCAAGGTAGTCTCTGTCAGGGATTTTCTGTTCGGAACGGAGTGGTACCCCACCGACGACCCGGCGGACTTTGGAATCTACCCCCTTATCGTGGCCTCCATTTCGGTTACCCTGGCATCCAGCACCCTTTCCATTCCCCTTGGAGTTCTGACGGCACTTTATCTCGCCGAGGTGGCCGGCATAAGGGTCCGGCAGGTGATGAAGCCCGTCGTGGAGCTCCTGGCCGCTCTTCCATCGGTGGTCATAGGGTTTTTCGGTATGGTGGTGGTGGCCCCCTTTCTACAGCAGACATTCAACCTTCCCACAGGCCTGAATCTTTTCAACGCCTCGCTCATGCTCGCTTTCATGTCCATTCCCACCATCTGCAGCATCTCGGAGGATGCCATTTTCAGTGTTCCTGTGGAGCTCAAGGAGGCCTCACTGGCCCTGGGTGCGACTCGCTGGGAGACCATCGCCCGTGTCATCCTCCCGGCCTCTCTTTCAGGCATAACAACTGCTGTGATCCTGGGTATGTCGCGGGCAATCGGCGAGACCATGGTAGTGCTCATGGTGGCCGGAGGGGCCGCCATGGTGCCGGGCTCACTGTTCGATCCGGTGCGCCCCATGCCCGCCAGCATCGCAGCCGAGATGGCCGAGGCCCCGTTCCGCGGCGACCATTACCATGCATTGTTTGCCACAGCTATTGTACTCTTTGTGTTCACCCTGCTCTTCAACCTCGTTGCAGAGCAGATCTCACACCGTTACAAGCAGGTGGGGGCTGCGACGCTCTAGCGAACTGCGACGCTGAGGAGGACGTTTCAGCGTTCGGCGGGAAGGAAGATATTGATGAACTATTCCGGGCTTTCAGACATAAACCGGGCCATCCCGCGACCTGCCGGCAGGAGCATAAAGATGCGGCGCCGCATTCAGGGCTTCTGGTTCCAGCTGTTTCGGATTTCTGCGGCCGTTAACGGGCTGGCACTCCTGATCATATTATACTTCCTCGTCGCCCGGGGATGGCGGGCCATAAACTGGACCTTTCTGACCCAGGCGCCCATGGACTCCATGACCAAAGGCGGCATTTTCCCCTGCATTGTGGGAACCGTCTACCTGGGGATCGGCGCGATCCTCATAGCGCTCCCCATCGGCGTGGCCTCGGCCGTTTACCTTCACGAGTATGCCCGCCCCGGTCGATTAATCCGCATCGTACGGCTGGGCATCAACAACCTCGCCGGTGTCCCGTCGGTCGTGTTCGGCCTTTTCGGGTTGGCGTTCTTCGTGGTCTATCTGAAAATGGGTGTGAGCATCCTTGCCGGAGCGCTCACTCTCGGCGTCATGAGCCTGCCCGTGATAATCGGGTCGGCCGAAGAGGCCCTTCGCTCGGTTCCTGACACATACAGGGAGGCGTCTCTGGGGCTGGGGGCCACAAAGTGGCAGACCGTTTACCGGGTGGTGCTCCCGGCGGCCACGCCCGGCATCCTCACAGGGGCGATTCTCGGGCTCAGCCGCGCGGCCGGTGAGACGGCGCCCATAATGTTCACCGCGGCGGTATTTTTCAGTCCATCACTGCCATCATCCGTCTTTGATGAGATAATGGCCCTTCCCTACCATATCTATGTCCTGGCAACGGCGGGAACTGAAATCGAGGCTACGCGGCACCTTCAATACGGAACAGCGCTGGTCCTGATCGTACTTGTCCTGGGGTTGAACCTTATTGCTATCATCTACCGTGCGCGGTTGCAGAAGAAGTATTAAGACCCAGGCCTGAACCGCCGCAACACACGGACCGGGTTCAGGCGAAGACCGGAAAAGGAGTGGCACGTCAACCATGGAATCGTCCGGACAGTCTAAGGTGGATATTCGAGACCTTCAGTTCTTTTACGGAAACTTTCAGGCCTTGAGAAATATCAACCTTTCTTTTCCTGCCAGCAAAGTCACGGCCCTTATCGGGCCTTCCGGCTGTGGAAAGAGCACGCTTTTACGTTGCATCAATCGAATGAACGACCTCATACCCGGGACGCGGGTTCAAGGGGAGCTCATATATGCAGGCAGGAACATCTATGAACCGTCCGTTGACGTGGTCACGCTCCGGCGCCATATCGGCATGGTGTTCCAAAAGCCCAATCCCTTCCCAAAAACCATATTCGAAAACATTGCGTACGGCCTTCGAGTCAACGGGGTCAAGGACCGCAGCTACATTTCCGGCCGGGTTGAGAAGAGCCTCAGGCGTGCCGCCCTGTGGGACGAGGTCAAGGACAGACTTCACGCGTCCGCCCTTGGGCTCTCCGGGGGCCAGCAGCAGAGGCTCTGCATTGCACGCGCCCTGGCCGTGGAACCCGAAGTCCTGCTCATGGACGAGCCTGCGTCCGCCCTGGATCCCATCGCCACCCAGAAGATCGAGGAACTCATCCACGAACTCAAGAATGCCTACACCATCATCATTGTCACGCACAACATGCAGCAGGCAGCCAGGGTCTCTGATATCACGGCCTTTTTCTACCTGGGGGAGCTTATTGAAGTGGACAGCACCGACACCTTGTTTACCCGGCCCAAGCTGAAACAGACGTCCGACTATATAACGGGCCGGTTCGGATAGGCCCTGCAAGGAAGGAGCGAGCCAATGCCTGTACATCTGCAGAAAGAACTCGAACGGCTCAAGAAAAGGATTCTCTCTCTGGGGGCCATGGTCGAGGAGCGGGTACGCATGGCGGCCAAGGCCTTGGAGCAGCGGGACTCTGTCATTGCAGAACAGATCATAGCCACTGATTACGAGATAGATGAACTTGAAGTGGAGGTGGAGGAGGAGTGCCTCAAGATCCTGGCCCTTCACCAGCCAGTGGCAGTGGACCTTCGCTTTCTGACGGCGGTGGTCAAGATCAACAAGGACCTTGAACGTATAGGTGACGAGGCCGTGAATATCGCCGATTGTGTGGCTGTCATCTCAAGCAAAATCCCTCTGGACGTCGCTTTGGGTTTCGGTCCCATGGCGGAGAAGGCTCAAGCCATGTTCAAGAAGAGTCTCGACGCCCTGGTCAACCTGGACTTGGATGAGGCGTTTCTGGTACTGACACTGGACGATGAGGTGGATCAGATCTACCGTAGTATTTCCCTTCAGGTGAAGGACCTGATTCGTCAAACCCCGGACCGTGTGGAGTACCTGATCAACCTGCTTCTGATCTCGCGATATCTTGAACGAATTGCAGACCACGCCACAAACATCGCCGAGGAGGTGGTTTACATGATCGAAGGAGAGATCGTACGCCACGGGAAGTGGGATCAGCCCGATGATTAATCTTTACAATCAAACGGG
>CAZEIA010000090.1:0-9519 GCA_964512335.1 uncultured Desulfobacterales bacterium | reverse complement strand
TTCTACGGTTTTCCGTCCCAGGAAGAGTTCGGCCACGGCAACGCACTCCAGGCCGAAGGGCAGGTACCCGGCATAACCCAGAAGCGGCATTTCAAAGACCGGGAATCGGTGGACGTATGGAACATTATAGGTCCACTTTGCATGGCTGAAAACGTTCCACATCTCCCAGAAAAACCCGCAGATCAGCGCGGCCAGAGCGGCCGTGACAATCCCGGACCAATCGCCCTTCGAGGCGGGGGAAAGCACATGGGGTTCGTTAAAGAGCGTGTTTACGGACACAATGATCAAGAGGGGAGAGACCCAAAGGAGCGGAAAAAGCTCGTTCGGCCGGATTCCTATGAATGAGAGGCCGATACCGGCCGTGATCAGGACACAAACCGCCGGTATTCCGGGGCGGGAAACCCGGATCGGCATGAACGACCGGAACCTCTCAGCAACCCCCGGCACGCTCCGAAGCCACTCCCGAGTCGCCAGTACGGCGGGAAGCACTGTGGAGAAGGGGAGCGTGGCGTACCAGAAGTAGGACCATGGGTCAAGCGGTTCGCCCAGGTAATACCAGTTCTGAACAAACCGGTTGAGATACTCGAAAAACCACCAGAACCCGGCGCTGATGGGAAAAAGGGAAAGGTATGCGGCGGTTCGATGGGTGAGAGGGCTCTTTCCGGTCCGGACGAATACCAGCCCGTTCACCGCGAGGATATAGCCCAGCCAGAGAGGGGTGAACGTATGGGCCTGAAACCACCCGACCCATGAGAACCTGCCCCAGGCCAGGACCCAGGATACAGCGGTCACAGCTACTCCCGCCCAACCCCACCAGGGAAAAGGCATTCGGAGCCGTGACATTGCCCCGTGCGATCTCCGCGCGGCAAACGGGGCGATCACGGCCGATACCAGTAAGCCCAGCCCCAGGAAAACCGTCCAGGAAAAGGGCTCGTGGGACACATGCCTTGTGCGAGGCGGGAACTCTAGAAAGGGTTCCACTGGCTTGCCTGCAAGGACGACGCCCAGAAGGGGCAATCCCGCAAGCATCGCGAAAAGCACGAGGACCTTGATGACTGTCTTCATTGTCGCACCAGGTTCAGGCCCCTTCCCTAACCGGAGATTCGGGCATTTAAGGCGGGAAGGGCTGGTGAAAAACCCTTTTATTATTTATATGGGCTGTGTTATTTGAACAGGAAAGAGTCGCACAATCCGGACCCGACCCTATCAATAAACTCTAAGAAAAGAAAGGCGTTACATGTCCACCATCCAGCCAAAAGGAGAAAGCATACGGCAGGCGGTACGATGGATCTCGCAGCAACTGGAGGACGATCCACAGAAAACGACTTCGACCCTCATTCGGGAGGCCTGTATGAGGTTCAATCTCACACCCAAAGACGAAATTTACCTGGAGTCATTTTATCGGAAATGTGATTCCTGATCTCCTGAACACCCTCCTGCGGCCTTCCAGGTCCATCACCTTTCTAATATTGGCCGTTGTCGGATTCGACCGTCTTGCCCTGAAAGGCGGCCCGGAGCCCCCCTGCCACGGGAAACGCCGACCAGACTACAATACCGATAGTAAGGCAGCCCGCGAGTATGGGCACCCAAAACGCCTGCCTGTGGGTATTGGAGATCCCCACCCAGACGCAAACACCCCCGACAAACACGACATACCCCACTGCCACCCAGATCGCCGCAAGGAGCAGATTGAGGATGACATCCTTGAAGGTGATGGGATTTCGAGTCATCATACGATACCCTTTTCGAGGCGTTTTGAAAAGAAATCCACCTGCTTGCGGACATTTCGATCCGTTTTGGCCTTGCTTGCAATAACTTCGGCGGCATAAAGAACGGTGGAGTGGTTTCGGTTGATGGACGCCCCTATTTCCTCCAGAGTGGCTTCCGTGTGGTTTCGGCAAAGGTATGCATAGAGATTTCTGGGATAGGCGTGGTTCTTTTTTCTCGACCGGGAGGTCAGGGTATGAGTATCAAGGCTGAAGTATCTGCATACCAGGCCCATGATATCATCCAGGCTATGGCCGGCGACCTGGTTCACATGGCACTTGATCACGTCCATGACCAGACTCTTGGAGATCTTCTCTTTGAGGAGCTCCGTCTTGGCCTTGAGACAGCTCAGGGCGCTCTCGATCTGGCGGACATCCCGGTTCAGGTGCTTGGCGAGTAGATGTGCGGCCTCCTCTGAAAGCTTCAAGGCGCTCTCAGCCGCCTTCTTTTCAAGCAATTTCAAGCGCGTCGCATAGTCAGGTCGGTTGATCGTGGTAATAATTCCGGAGGTCAGGCGGGATTCCATTTCCTTGCTGAGGTTGGGAATGTCCTTGGGGAGGACGGCGCTCGTGAAGATGATCTTCTTTCGTTCGTTGATAAGGGAGTCCAGCGTGTATTCCAACTCCTTCTGCGTCTTCTCCTTGCCGCTCAAAAAATGGACCTCCTCGAGAAGGAGGACATCGCAACCTCTCCGGTATTTGTTCTTAAACGCCTCAATCTGATTATTTTTCAAGGAAAAGATCATCTCGTTGACAAAATCTTCGGCCGTCACGTAACAGACCCGGGTTTCCGGAGCCCGATCGAGGACTTCGTGCCCGATCGCCTGAGCCAAGTGGCTCTTGCCCAGACCCGTGTTCGCCAGCATAAAAAGGGGTGTGTAGGGCATGTCGTTCCCGCAAGACACGGACCGGGAAACAGAGTATGCGAACTCATTGCACTTCCCCACGACAAACCGGTCAAAGGTCAGGTTGTTTTTCAGCCAACGGGCCGTCATGACCCCCCGCCGCTGCATGTTGGGGAATGCGAGCTGCCTGGATTCACGAACAACCCTGGGCGGCGCGGGCGTTGGGGGGGCCGGTTTTACCTGCAATGAAACCCGCAAGGCACTGCCCTCGATTTGCGCCAGCTTCCTTTCCAGGAGAGGCGCGTAGTGATCCATAACCCAGTTCCTGGAAAACTTATTGGGGCATCCCACAACAACGGTGTCGTCCCTTCGTTCCAGAAAAGTGATCGGCTTGATCCAGAGGGAAAAGCTTTGATCAGGTATTTCTGAACGAATCTGCTTCTTGGCCTCTTCCCATACGCCGTTCATTCGCAGCTCTCCGACAGCGGAAAAGGGTGTCATGGAAGGGTTCGTTTGATCCCCGGACAAAAGGGGCAAGTTGCGGCGAGCAGCTCTAACCAGGATTTAAAGTCACGCGCCTTCAAACAACGGGTTCAGGTAAACTCAAGACCTACTTCTCTGGAAACTCCGGATGAGGTGCAGGATACGCCGGTTTTCTTCAAGCAGCGGTTTTACCCTCAGGATCTGGTGGCCTATTATTCAGAATAACGGCCTGGTGTCAAAGCGGATGATCGGCGGGTTTCACTTAGGCGGCCACCCATTTTTGACAAATCACAACCTCATGAAAAAACTAATTAAACCAGACTCCCATTGATAACTTGGCCTCACGCAAGGACATTTCATCGCCCGTTTTTTCCTGCATGAATTCAAAAGCTTCTCCCATTTTAGCAATTTGTGAACAAACTTGTCCACATTGGACGATCTCTTGTTTTCTCTCATTTCCATCAAAAATTGACGTTTTTCGTTTTGTTTCCCTTCAATTCCGGGGACAACCTGTTGAGCCGCTCCCTGAAAGGCTTGTACACCGCGGAGCCTGTCCGGGTTGGCCTTGCACACGCCCAGAAACGCTTGCCCTTTCGGGTCTAAGAGGTGTTTCAACTCCATGCTGCGGGCCGTTTCCGCAGGTATGCGGGTTGGAACCTCCCCATTCTTTTTCCCTTCTCCCGCCTCACATATTATTCCAGGCCTTTCTGTACATAAAAAATGCTTGATAAAGCCATCTAAAGGCTTGATTAGTTCTTTTACGATTAAGATAAAGCCAGAATATTGCTGCTTACAATCATTGAACAGCACCCCGGAAACCCTCCTGAACCCGGCCCCAGGAGGGCTCAAAGCGACGGCTCTGCGATGCCGCCCTGC
Source organism: uncultured Desulfobacterales bacterium (assembly GCA_964512335.1). Classification (GTDB taxonomy): domain Bacteria; phylum Desulfobacterota; class DSM-4660; order Desulfatiglandales; family HGW-15; genus JAIPEI01. The sequence continues at coordinate 5,549 of CAZEIA010000090.1, read as the reverse complement.
TTTCACTCTTTCTTCCGCAGGCCTGTTGCCCTGCAGGCTTCTTTGCCGGCCGCACATCCCTGCTACGCATCCGGACTCTTTTCACTTTTAAATACCTCGAGGTTGTGCTATCCACAATTGCATCACCCGCTGTCATGCCTTTGGGCACATATCACACCTGGTGATGTTTCACGTGAAACATCTTTGAGTATGCGCACGGGGTGTATGTTCTATGGGACAAGTTATATCCATTTCCAACCAGAAGGGAGGAGTAGGCAAGACCACGTCCGCAGTGAATCTGGCCGCTTCTCTTGCGGCCGCGGAAAAGCGCTGCCTGGTAGTGGACTGCGACCCCCAGGGCAATGCCACGACCGGTTGCGGCCTGGACCCAAAGTCCCTCACCAACGGCCTGTATGACCTCCTTCTCGGCGGTGTTCCGGCTGAAGACGTGCTGCAGGCAACAGTCCTTCCGGGTCTTTCCATCATAGGCGCCGACCCCAATCTAATCGGCGCGGAACTGGAAATAGCATCCGCGTCAGACCGTGAGTACCTTCTCAGGAAGGCGCTCCTCCCGGTCTGTTCACAATTCGACTTCGTCTTTATGGACTGCCCCCCTTCCCTCGGTTTCTTGACACTGAACGCACTTACGGCAGCCGATGCACTTCTGGTGCCGCTCCAGTGTGAGTACTACGCACTGGAAGGCCTGACCAGGCTCATGGAGACAGTGCGGGCGGTCAAGCGGGGGCTCAACCCGGGTCTTCATCTCACGGGAATCCTTCTGACCATGTATGACAGCCGCAACAATCTCTCTCTTCAGGTGGAGGAGGAGGTCCGGGATCACTTCAAGGACCTCGTTTACCGCGCCATGATTCCCAGGAATGTCCGCCTGAGCGAGTCTCCCAGCCACGGCATGCCTGTCCTTCTCTATGATATTCGATCAAAGGGTGCTCAGTCCTATCTCGCCCTGGCCCGCGAATTCCTGTCCCGAGGAGACCTGTACCATGACCAAACGCAAAGCACTCGGTAAAGGGCTTTCGGCCCTCATTCCCGAACCTGACCGATCTGAAGTAAATGACCCGGCCTTTTTCCATTGCCCGGTTCACGCCATAAAACCTAATCCGGCCCAGCCCCGAAAATCTTTCGATCATCCCGAGTTCGACGAACTGGTTGCCTCGGTTCGGGAAAAAGGCATACTCACACCCCTCCTGGTTACCCGTGGCTCCAGCGGATATCAGCTAATCGCCGGCGAGCGCAGATGGCGCGCCGCTCAGAAGGCGGGCATCGAGACAGTTCCTGTTGTGGTCAGAGAATCCACTCCCTCCGAGGCCCTTGAGCTGGCCTTGATCGAAAACATACACCGCAGCGACTTGAATCCCATCGAAGAAGCGGAGGCTTACAGACAGTGTATCGAGGGGGGAAGCCTTACCCAGGAAGAATTGGCCCGGCGTCTTGGAAAGGATAGATCGACAATAACCAACATGCTTCGCCTGCTCACCCTTCCTTCATTCGTTCAGCAGGACCTGCTGGAGGAACGGCTGTCCATGGGCCATGCGCGGGTGCTCGCCGGCCTCAAAAAATCCGGGGACCAGAGAACGCTAAGAGACCTTATCCTGAAAATGGGATTATCCGTCCGCCAGGCGGAGCAAAAAGCGAAACGTCTCGCCAGCCCCAGGACGGCCCGCAAGACCCATTCGCCGGATGAGGATTATCTTCGTTCCCTCTCCGACACTCTCAAACGCTCCCTGGGCACCAAGGTGGAGATCCGGCGCCGCGGCACGCAAGGGCACATAACTATTCATTTTTATTCGGACGATGAACTCGAAGGGCTGCTGGAGCGCCTCGGGTGATCTTTCATGTCTCTTTTCCAGTGCCTCTCTTGGCCCCGAACTATACGCCCGACATTTTCCCTGTGGGCAATCACAATCAGAATCCCTATGGCCAGCGCAACACCAATCCGTTCGATCGTGCCTCCAAAAAGGAATATGAATAGAGGCACGCTGACAGATGCTGCAATTGACCCCAGAGAAACAATGTCGGTCAAAATAACCACCACGAGGAAAACTCCCAGGGCCGCAACACAGGCAACCGGCTCGATGGCGAAGAAAATTCCGAGGGCGGTGGCCACTCCCTTTCCGCCCCTAAACCCTAAGAAAACAGGAAACTGGTGTCCTAAAATTGCCGCAAGCCCGCATAATTCAGCCAGCCCTAATCCAAGGGCCCACATGTCGACCAGTAAGACCGGGGCCGCGCCCTTAAAGGCGTCAAGAATAAGGGTGAGCGCGCCCCATTTCAAGCCTATCTCGCGGGCCACGTTGGTGGCGCCGATGTTACGGCTTCCGCTTTCCCGCACATCGACCCTTGCCACGGCTTTTCCGATTATTCGGCCGAAGGGAATGGAGCCCAGCAGGTAAGCAGCCAGAGGGCACAGGATCCATAGCACGGTCGGATCTCCTCCTTTTTGTTTTCCTAAAACTAACACATCAAGCTTTTTATAAGGCTTTTCTTAGCGTTTGGCCCCCTTAAACACAAGCAAGCAGCTTTTTTGTTAAATCGGTCCTGGTTTCAGCTACACGCCGCTGACCTCTTCGTTGTCAAACAACTGATGCCTCCCTCACGGGGCCCCTGGAAAGCCTTCCTGCTGAACCAGAAGGGATTTTCGTACCTTTCCCAGTGAGGTCCTGGGGAAGTCCCTGCAAAAGACGATTCGCCTGGGCCATTTGTATTTGGCCAGTCGCCCTTTGCAAAAAGATTCCATTTCTGTCATTTTGAAACGCACACCGTCTTTTGCAATCACATAAGCTACGCCCACTTCCCCCCAGGTCTCGTCCGGAAGCCCTGCCACTGCAACGTCTTCAACGTCCGGATGCTCCCGCAGCACCCTTTCCACCTCGGCGGGATATACGTTTTCACCTCCTGAGATATACATATCCTTTGCCCGGTCCACCAGATAGAAGAACCCGTCCTCGTCTCTTCGCGCCAGATCCCCAGTGTGAAGCCATCCGTTTACAACGGTCTCCTCAGTTTTCACAGGGTCCTGCCAGTACTCCTTCATCATTATGGAACCCCTTACCACTATTTCGCCCACCTCACCGGGCCGGACCCTGTGCCCGGACTGATCAACGATCTCAACCTCTGCGTGGAAGACCGGACGACCAACGGTGCCGGGTCTTTTAAGCGAATCCTCCTCAGACGCCCAGAGAAGGATCGATGTCTCGGTCTGCCCCATGATCTGCCTGAGCGGAAATCCGGCGTCCCTGCAGGCCATGAACAGCGCAGGAGTCGTCTTTTCCCCGCCTATGGCGCAGACCTGGAGAGACGACAGGTCGCTCCTGCGGGAAGGATCAACCCTTAATAGAGCTCGATAAACAGTAGGAACGCCCAAAAATTTGGTCACACGATACTTTCCGATATCCTTAAATATACTAAAAGCATCGAATTTGGAATGAATGATAATCGTAGCGCCTTTATAAAGCATGGGAGAGGCTTGAATAAAAAGCCCTCCCGAATGAAATAAAGGCAATACTACAAGCATAATATCATCAAAATGAAGTTTAAAAAAAATATCAGCGTTCAGGCAGTTGAAAAAGGTCTTTCTGTGGGAGAGTACGGCCCCCTTGGGCTGACCCGTGGTACCGGAAGTGTACATGATGACATGGGGCTCCTCCGGGTCTGCCGGCCCCAGAGAGCTCGTCAAAAACGGCGACTTACCGTCAAAAGCCCTGGTGTTCTCTGTGTAGTCCAGAAGCCGGTTTTCCAAAACCTTTTTGCTGTCTGTATCGTGCCTCAACACCGCTCGAAGCATAAAGGGAAGCCCGTTGTTGTCCACCCGGAGGGATTCCACTGTCTCGAGATATCTTTCCCCGAAAACAAACAGCCTGGGCCGGGCGTTTTTGAGGGTGTACTCCATTTCCGGGCCTGTAAGGCGAAAGTTCATGGGGATGAAGATGGCCCCCAAACGCGAACACGCCAGATAGACCTCAATGAACTCGGGTCCGTTCGGAAGCATGGCGGCAACACGGTCGCCCTTCTCGATACCAAGGGATTGAAACCAGCAGCCCGTTCGGTCCGCTCTCTTATGAAGCTCTTTATATGATATTTTATAATTGTTATATATTATTGCAGTCTTATCAGGGTGTAATTCACTCCATCTATGGACCCAAGATGCAATATTCATAGATTTAATCATGCCTGACAATTTCCTTTATGAATGGAAAAGCTAAATGATCCTCTCTTTTGGTGCGGCTGCTAATAACAGTTGTTAATAGTATGCGCAACTAATTTACTCGTCAACCCGCCATTAACAACACCCACCATTAACCGCCATTAACCGGTAACAGCAGAGCCAAGGGCCTTGATAAGGCCTGTGGCCGGAGTTTTCCTTACACTTCGGTTGGCACGATGCGAATAAAAAGTTCAAACAGGGTGTTATCAGGATGGAAAGGGAGGAAGCGGCTGTTTCCCGGCAGCGAGACCGGGGAGATCCAGGTAAAATCGGCCTTCTTCCTCACGCCCTCTTTTAAGGCATCCCTGCCCGTATATCCGGCACTTACTGGAAAGCTCCCTCAAAACGGCGTCTGCTTGAGCCTCGGTCAAACCCCCTTCTCTAAGCAGCCGGACCATTGACCGAATGCGATATCGATCCATGCCGTGTCCGGAGGCCGAAAGCTGATCCGGGCGGCCGCCCTCCCGCACGAGCAGATCCTCATCAAGGAGGTGTATGGGATAGCGGCAGCTGATCCGAAGCCATAGATCATAGTCTTCGCATACCGGCAAGTCCTCGTCGAACAGGCCTACCTCCTCGAGAAGCGATCGCCGGACCATAACAGCAGAGGGGCTTACCAGGCAGCGCTCGAGGCTTGCCTCGAAAATGTCTCCTGACGGTTTGATATGTCTGCGTGCGGGGTTCACCCTGCGACCGCCACGAATCCAGATCTCCCGGGTCTGACATGCAACCGCTCCGGGGTGATCGGAGAAAAACCGAACCTGTGCGTCCAGTTTACCGGGCAGCCACCGATCGTCGCTGTCCAGGAATGCTATCAACGGAGCCGAGGAAGCACGTATTCCCGTGTTCCTTGCAGCGGAAACCCCTCGGTTCCTCTCGTGCCGAAGGAGCCGGATTGTTTTGGAAAAGGGCTCGAGGTTAGCGGCGGTTTCATCTGTGGATCCATCGTCCACCACCAGGATCTCTGTTTCCTTGAAGGTCTGTTCCAAAACCGACGTAACGGCACGAGGAACAAGCTTCGAACGGTTATAGGTGGGAATGATCACGCTGACTGTCTTCATGAAACCGCCTGCCAGGCCAGGCCCATCACACCTGCCAGAAGCAGGTTGGCTTCCACCACGGTCTCCAGCCGCAGGCCGGGATAGAGCCACTCCGCTTGGAAGGTTTTTATGGTAAGGCCTAAAGAAACCAAGCTTAACAGGAGGAAGAAGGCAAGGCCGGGCACCAATCCTGACAGGCCGGCCGCAACAAGCATCAATCCACACACGAAAAGAATTATCTTGAGGAGCTGCAGGGTCCGCTTTTCACCCATTGTGACAGGCAGGGTCTCTATGCCCACGATCATGTC
>CAZEIA010000089.1:0-13859 GCA_964512335.1 uncultured Desulfobacterales bacterium | reverse complement strand
CCAGAACCATGCCTCCTATCTTCACCACAACCCCTCCGATAAGAGACGGATCCTCATCCACGTTGGATTTGATCTTCTTCGAGGTCAGCTCTTCGAGGGAGGCCTCAAGGGCCTTGAGAGCCCCCTCTTTCAGGGGCCGCGCCGTAATGATACTGACCCGTGCCACCTTAGCCGCCTCGTCCCATAGTTGTTGATAGTATTCCGCGATACCCTGGATGGCCCCGATTCGATCTTTGTCGAGCAGAAGCTTCAGAAAACGCTGGGTCGTCAAGGAAAACCCGCTCTTTTCAAGCACGTCCAGCAGGATTTTCTTTCGATCTTCCACCGAAAAGACAGGGTTTACCAACACGGATGAGAATTCCGGCATCTGCCTGCACAGGTCTGCAAATTCCTTGAGTTCAAGGCCGTACTGCTCAAATTGCCCATCCTCCTGCCCCAGGCTGAACAGGGCCTTGGCGTATCTTTTAGCAATGCCTGAACTGGTCAATGTACTTTCCTCACATTTTCTATGAAATCCTGTACCAGACGATCCTGGTCGTCCTCGTTCAACTCCCTGGCAATGATCTCGCGGGCTTTATCAGCCGCCAAGTCGGCCACCTCATAACGCAAGCGGGCCTTGGCGTCCTCGACCTCCTGCTGAAGCGAAGACTCGACCTGGGCCAGCATCTGCTTCACCCGGTTCTCAGCCTCGGCAAGGATCGTTTCCTTTTCAGCCTCGCCGTCCCTGCGGGCCTCGTCAAGGATAGCCTCCTTCTCTGACTCGAAATCCACCAGCTTCTTCTGTACAGCAAGGTACCTGGCTTCGGCCTCTTCTTTCTCCCTGCGAAGCTCTTCCATCCGCCTCTTGATATCATCCACGCGGTTTGGAAAAAACCCCAAGGCGTTGGATTTTTTCAGGACAACAGCCAAGATGATGACAAGGAGAGCGAAATTAATGAACCGCGCCAAGAGGTCCAGGAGGGCGCCGTCCCCATCGGAGGCGGCCCAGGAGACGCCCGTGAAAGCAATCATCAGGACAAGCGAAAACAAAAGGATCAAGCAGGTCCGTTTCACTTCGCGGTTCGCGCGCCTTGGGAACATCAAAAACTCCTCCCCAGAATCTTTTCAGCGACCTCCTGGGAAAAGGCGTCCACCTCGCCCTGAAGGGTGAAACGAACACCGGCCACCATCTGGTCAATTTCCGCCCGGGCCTTTCCCAGCCGCTGCTCCGTACTGGAAGCAGCTTCCTGCAACATTCCCTTTTCCGACTCTAGGCCCTGGCGCTTGATCTCTTCTTTGACTACGAAACCCTCCCGGCGAGCGCTGACTATATTTTCCTGAAGCGTCTTTTCGTCCTCGGCGAATTTTTCCTCGAGGGCCTCCGCCCGCTCCTTCAAGCCGGCCATCTCCTCGTTCCTCTCGCTCATAATGCGCCTCACCGGACGGTAAGCCACGATGTTGAGGACAAAAAGGAGAATCAGGAAATTGGCTATCTGGATCCAGAGGACGCCTATAGGCCATATCGAGTAATCAATATCCAACATGGTCGCGCTGCCCTTCCCTCTTTCTTTGTGAACGAATTATCAAGGGTACGGTCTTTTATAAAAAAAAACCTGCCTTGTCAAAACTTTTTTCAGGAAAGATCAGTGATCCGTTTATGCACTCATATCAGGTAGTTTTCATTGCACGGCCGTAAGCTTGTCGGTGTTTTCACTGTCTTGGGTCGCTTCCATTCCGGCCTTCATTCGGCAGTGCCCTTCAAATACAACCCCTTCGTCAATGACCACCGTGGGCGCCTGAATGTTGCCGTAAACCTTCCCGGGGGCGTGTATCTCAATGCGGTCATCGGCCGCGATGTTTCCTCGGATTTCCCCGCTGATTATGATGTGGGAGGCGTGGATGTCTGAATCTATACTGGCGGATTCACCTACGATAAGGGTTCCCTCGGTCAAGATCTCCCCTTGAAAGCGGCCGTCGATACGAACAACCCCGGTGAAAGACAGTTTTCCGTTGAACTCCGTCTCCCGCCCAAGAAACGCATTGATTTCATTCTTTTTTTTCTTCACATTCAGGCCCTTTTGGTCATGTTTTCGTTCAGGAATGCCTATCACACCCACCGTATCATTGCAACAAAAATTCCCATAAAACCCGCCCTTTCGCCACCGTTACCACTTGAGTCGTTCAAATCAGGACTATTTTGCCGTGAAAATACCCCAACAAAATGGTTCACCGGCACGAAGATTGAGTGCCAAGTGCATCCGCCCGGGCTTTTGTTTCCCGATCCCATGACGTTTCGATTTAGACAGCGATCCCCATTTCGATCTTGGTATTCCCCGCAATATTTTCATCCAAGGGGGCGCATGATGTGCAGGCCATGAGCATTTGAATTAGAAAATCTACTGGAACATGAACCTCCTCATACTGATGTTCATAAGAATTCCCATCCCGGCCAGGGTACTGACTACGGAGGAGCCGCCATAGCTGAAGAGGACCAGAGGGATACCGACCACGGGGAGGAGGCCCGTTACCATGCCCACATTGATAACCAGTTCCCAAAAAATTACTGCAACTATCCCCACGGCGAGAAATGTGCCGAATTGATCCCTGGAGTTCCTTGCGATGCTGATCCCCCAGATGACCAGCAGGAGGTATGCGGCCAGAAGAAAAACCGAGCCGGCAAAACCCCACTCCTCCGCAAGCACGGAAAACGCGAAATCCGTGTGCTGCTCGGGCAGGAAGTGCAGACGGGTCTGAGTCCCTTCCATATAACCTTTTCCCCAGAGCTGACCCGAACCGATCGCAATCTTTGACTGGTTGATATGATAACCCGCGCCGAGCGGGTCCATGTCGGGCCTCAGGAATGAAAGAATCCGCGCTTTCTGGTAGCCCTTCAGCGTAGACCACACAAACGGAACAGTCGACATGACACCCGCGACCAGTAGAAGAACCGACTGCCAGCGAATTCCTGCAAAAAGTACCATGGAAAACGATACGAAAATCAGGAGAAGGGTGGTTCCGAGATCCGGCTCTTCCAGAATCAGGGCGCAAGGAAGAGCGATTATCAGGAACGGCTTCCAGAGGTCCCTTAGACGGTATGATTCACTGTGTTCTCCGTGCTCGCTGAAGTATTTGGCCAGCGCAGCAATCACAGCCAGTTTGGCCAGCTCGGATGGCTGGAAAGAAACCCCGCCGAAGCTCAGCCATCGTTGAGAACCGGAGATTACGGGCCCCATCACAAGCACCAGTATAAGCAGGGCCAGGGAAACAAAATAAACCGGATAGGCCAGTCCCTCCAGTCTGTGGTAGTCGAACAGGGTCATCACCAGGAGCACTCCGAAGCCTATCAGGAACCAGTACAACTGACGTATGAAAACGCGTGGAACCCCCGAACCGTCAAGACCGTGCGTGGCGCTGTACAGGTTTACGAGGCTCATCGAGGCTATAATGCACAGCAGGAGGAGCAGGATCCAGTCGAAATTTTGCACAAGGCGTCGGTCGAACATCGCGGAACTCTCTTTAGGGAATGGGGTCTGTGTCGGTGTCGGTGTCGGTGTCTGTGTCTGTGTCTGTGTCTGTGAAGATATTTTTTTCATCTTTCCCGAGGTAGGCACGTATCAAATCTCCTGCAATGGGCGCCGCCTCTCTTCCTCCGCCCCCGATATTCTCAACCAGTATTGCAATAGCAAGTCTGGGGTTTTCAGCAGGGGCCACGGCGACAAACCAGGCATGATCCTTGAACCTCTCCGGGACCTCCCCGTCCTTCTCGCTGGCCTTTTCGGCCTCGAGGCCGACAACCTGCGCCGTCCCGGTTTTACCGGCCACTGTTATCCCCTTCACCCGCGCCCGCCAACCCGTACCGTGAGGCTCGTTAACCACGGCGATCAAAGAACGCTGCAGCCTAAGAAGATTCTCCGGCGCCACATCAAGGCGGGAAACCATTGTGGGCTCGAACCGGTATTCCGTACTTTCCCCCTTCCCAGCCCATCGCACGATCTTGGGCTGGTGGAGAACGCCGCCATTGAAGACGGCTGCAATCATTCTTGCGGCCTGAATAGGGGTTACCAGTACAAAGCTCTGCCCAATGGAGGTGGATATGGTCTCCCCAGGCTGCCAGGCGACTCCGAACCTCTTCTGTTTCCATTCTCTAGTAGGGATGAGTCCGGGCCGTTCGCCCCCCAAATCCAGGCCTGTGTTATTTCCCAGCCCCAGCATTTTGGAATAGCGGGCGATACTGTCGACGCCCAACCGCCGGCCCAGCCTGTAGAAGTATACGTCGCACGACTCCCGCATGGCCCGGTGAAAGTCCACTTTCCCGTGACCCCGGCGTTTCCAGCAACGGAATGTGTGCGAACCCATTTGATATTGACCGCCGCAAAACACCTCTTCAGCTGGATTGATAATCCCCTCTTCAAGGCCGGCCAGGCCCACGGCGATCTTAAATATCGAACCAGGAGGGTAAAGGCCCGAAATAGCCCTGTTCTGGAGGGTGTGATCGCCTCCTGAAACCATCTCCCGCCAGGTATCGGGATCAAGGCCGCGTATGAACACGTTGGGATCGAATGCCGGAGAACTGGCCATGGCAAGAATCTCGCCGTTTCCGGGATCGATTGCAACAATGGCCCCCTTCTTGTCCTTCAGCCCGTTTTCCGCCAGAATCTGTAGATCCTTGTCCAGAGTGAGCGAAAGATTCAACCCGGAAATCGGCGGCTTTTTTGAGAGAACTTTCAATTGCCGCCCCGCGGCATCCACCTCCACCTGTTCTCCGCCACGGGTCCCGTGCAGATAGGCCTGCCACCGGGACTCCACGCCCGATTTCCCGATGAGATTTCCAAGCCGTGTCTCAGGGTAACGCCTGCTTTTCAACTCGGATTCGCTGATCTCCCCAAGATATCCGATCACATGGGAGGCCAGTTTGCCTCTTATATAGTGACGCTGCGGCCTGACCTCTATAAAGACGCCTGGCAGGTTAAATCTGTGGGTTTCAACGGCGGCCAGGGTTTCTCTCGACAGATCGCGTTTGATCAGGACGGGCCGAAACGACCTACCCCCGTATGTAATGTTGATCTTTGACCGAACAGCCTCCGGATCGACCCCTGCGAGTCCCCGCAGTTGTTCCAGCAGCGGCTCGGGGTCACGAATGTCCTCGGGTATCAGGGAAAGGTTGTAAGAGGGTCGATTGTCCACAAGGAGATAACCGTTACGGTCAAAAATCATCCCCCGGAAGGGAGGAATATCCCGCAGGTGGATCCGGTTATTCTCGGACTTGACCCGGTACTCGGGACCGTGAACAACCTGCAGGAACCACAGCCTGAGGGTGAGCACGGCAAAGGCCAGGAAGACCACGTAGATCACACGCCGAAGCCGGACATGGAAGAGCTCACTCGAAATGGGATCGAAACCTGAGCTTCTCATAGAGGTCAACATTCTCTCTCGGTATCCCGGCCGATTCGGCCACCCCGATACCTCATAACCGCGCTTCGGCGTCGGCCGTCGCAGAAAGGACGGGCCGGATAACTTAGAGCTGAGGCTCCCCTGAGTCGGACCGCAGCAAACGGAAAAATCTCCCCACCGTGTCGAACCCGAGGAAGACCGCCGGGGCCGCCACCGCAGTGAAGACCGCCGAACAGAAGATGGAAAAGAGGATCTGAGCGTCCATGGAGGCCCTGAGGGAGAACAGGTTCAGCAATCCTATGAACAAGAGTTTCTTGAGAAAGACGGCCAGTAGAACTACGATCAACTGGCCTTTGACGGACTGGGCGTCGAACACGGCGTCCCCCATTCGGATTCCCAGAAACAGGATAAGGTGTATCACTGAAAAGAGGCCCAACGGAGCCGCCGAAAGCACGTCGGTGAAAAGGCCCATACCCAGCGCGAAGGCGCCCGCCCAGGAATCCCCATGCCACGCGATCAGATATGCCACGGTGATAGCCACCAGATCCACGTCGAAGTACCCCGGCATCATCATGGCCCTCAAGCCCCCTTTTGTCAGGAGAAAAAGGAGGCAGACCAGCCATGCGGTGACATAGACGGCTATTCCGTTTCTTTCTGCCGGTCTGCTGATGGGCCCTCCTTCAAAACAACCAGGACTTCCTCGAGGCGATTGAAATCCACCATGGTATGAACCTGAACATCCTTGAACAACGCTCCGGGGCGATCCGACACCCTGGTTACCCGACCCACGGGGAGCCCTTTGGGAAACACTCCACACAGGCCGGACGTGATGATAATATCACCCTGACCCATGCGGCTCGTGTTCAGCACATAATCGAGCTCACAGATTTCCGTGGAAGCGCCCCTAAGGACGCCCTGATCCCGCGTGGTCTGATTGAGACAGTCCACAGCACTGTTCTGATCTATAATAAGCAGAACCTTGGAGTAGTTGGGGCTGACCGAAACCACCCGGCCCGCCACCCCTTCGGCGCTGAGTACGGGCATGTCCATTCGGATGCCGGACCTTGCGCCCTTGTCGATTATTACAGACTTGAACAGCCCGGTCGGATCCCGGCCGATGACCTGCGCGGCCATCATGGGCCAATTCGTATGCTCCTTGAACTGCAGGAGTTCCCTCAGCCTCTGATGCGTGGCCAGCATCTCACGGTATTGAAAATTATCCAGCCGCAGGGACTGAATCTCTTCGAGAAGCATTCTGTTTTCCTCGTAAACCCTCACGAGGCCGAAATATTTATCCCAGAAACCCTCCACTCCTCGAACTGTCTTGGTCAAGGCGTTCTGAAGGGGAGAAATGATCTCCACGATCATTTGCTCCGCCGGACTCCATGACAGGGTTCGCTTCATGTGAGAAGAAAAAAGGAACAGGGCGAGGAGGGCGAACAAAAACCATATCCAGATAATTCTGATCCGTCGGAAGCTCACCGGAGGGAATCTTCCTTATGCCGCTGTAGACAGTGAATGGGGTTGGCTGGTTTCCATCCGGAAGTGGTCATTTTTGCAAATCTCTGTGTCGGTATTAAATGCTTTATCAACAAAAGGCAATCAAGAAAGTTCGGATTGAAAACAAAAAATCCGCTGGGAACGAAACGAGCGGCCTTCGAGAACGTACTGGTTACTATTTGATCATGACCTCTCTAAGGATGTTGATGTTGTCCAGGGCCTTTCCTGATCCGATCACAACGGTGGAAAGGGGGTCCTCCGTGATGGTGATGGGCAGCTTGGTCTCTTCCCTCAGAAGCACGTCCAGACTCTTCAGCAGTGATCCCCCGCCGGTAAGCACTATGCCCTTGTCCACTATATCGGCTGCCAGTTCGGGGGGTGTCTGTTCCAGTGCGATTCGCACTACCTCCACAATAGTCTCCACCTGCTCGGAAATAGATTTCCGAATCTCCTCAGAATCGATGGTAAGGATCTTAGGTATGCCGGTGACCAGGTCCCGCCCCTTGACCTCGATGGTCTCCACCTCCTGGGTCGGGAAGGCGTTTCCAATCGTCGTCTTGATGATCTCGGCGGTCGACAGCCCTATAAGGAGGTTGTACTTGCGCTTGATATGCTGAAGAATCGCTTCGTCCATTTTGTCGCCGCCCACACGAACGGACTTGCTGTAAACGATGCCGGCCAGGGAAATCACGGCAACCTCAGTGGTGCCGCCCCCGATGTCAACCACCATGTTGCTCGTAGGCTCGGTTATAGGCAGCCCGGCGCCGATGGCTGCGGCCATGGGTTCCTCGATAAGAAACACTTCACGTGCACCGGCGGATTCCGCGGACTCGCGGACCGCCCGCTTCTCAACCTGCGTAATCCCCGAGGGAACGCAGATGATGATTCGTGGACGAACCAGTGTTCCCCGGTTATGAACCCTCCGGATAAAATGTCGCAGCATGGCTTCGGTAATCTCGAAATCGGCGATAACTCCGTCTTTCATTGGCCGGATCGCAACTATATTGCCGGGCGTCCTGCCGAGCATCATCTTTGCCTCCTTGCCCACGGCCAGCACTTTGGTGCCTCCCTTAGCGTCTTTTCGCACTGCCACCACGGAAGGTTCACTCAAGACGATCCCCTTCCCTTTTACATAGACGAGGGTGTTCGCCGTGCCCAGATCGATGGCCAAATCGTTCGAAAACAGCCCCAGTAGAGGATCAAGCAGCATGGTGTTCTCCTTTCATGGCAATCACGGCATTCCCGGATAAGTCGTGGTGCGCTCCCGTTTCAGTCGGCACGGAGGCCCTTTCGACATTGGTATTTCTCTTCTTGACAAAGCTGAGCAACCCGGTTTAAATAGAAGTTTATGCTTAAGCAATACGCACCTGACAACAACATAATTAAATCGGAATCATAAACCTATGAAGCGAACGTATCAACCTAGTAGAATCAAGCGAGCCCGCACCCACGGTTTCAGAATCAGAATGCGGACCAGCGGCGGTGTTCGAGTGCTCCGGCGAAGGCGCGCCAAGGGACGCAAGCGGTTGTCCGTCTAATGTCCTCAACGTGGCAGGCAGTTCCCTTAAGCGAGTGTTCCATTCCGGATGGACTCCTTTTCGTTTCCAAAAACTCAAAGGATATTGAAGCGAAACGATTTTGTCAATCTAAATCGCTCCGGCAAACGCTTTCACACACAGCATTTTTTCGTAACAGTGAATCGGAGCGGGCTGAGCACGAACAGACTGGGGATCACGGCAAGCAAGAAAACCGGAAACGCCGTACTGAGAAATCGAATCAAACGCCTTGTGAGGGAATTCTTCCGGCTGAACAGGAGCCGCATCCCGCAGGGGGTCGATATCCTCGTCGCAGCCAAAAAAGGAGCGGCGGCGCTCGATTACTGGAAAGTCAGAGATGAGCTTGGTGCGATCCTTTTCCATGAACAACATGGTCGCTAAGCTGCGAAGCATCCCCATTTTTTTGATCGATCTATACCGGATGGGAATTTCGCCGTTTCTCGGTCCCGCCTGTCGGTTCCACCCCACATGTTCAGCGTATGCCCGCCTTGCCATCCTTAAATACGGCGTTGTCAGAGGGGTCCTGAAATCAATCGTGCGCATCTCCAAGTGCCACCCGTTCCATCCCGGCGGCTACGATCCTCTGGATTAGCTTGGGCACTTCCGGAAATGTAATACAGGAGCCGGCAAGTTTGCAACTCAGGAATAAGGGGCTTTTAGAGGCCTGCCCGTATTACCGGGATGTTCGGGCACCGATGAGCATCCGATCCCCGGAAGAAACGCTCACGTAACCATCGAGTGACTTTATGGAAAAACGTACCCTGCTAGCCTTCGCGTTGTCCTTCATAATCCTGCTCCTGTGGTCCGTACTCTATGCTCCGCAGAGTGATCGCACACCCGCACCCGACGAAGGAGCCCGGCAGGGTGAAGATCGTCGTCCCCGTGTGGAACCGGCTTCTCCCGAAGGAGTGTCACAGTCCCAACCCGACCCTGTCCGTCAACCGCCGGCCGGGGAGCAGGTCGTCGAAAACGAAATCCGAGTGGAAACCCCCTTATACTCGGCTGTCTGGAGCAATGTAGGAGGCAGGATTCACAGTTTCAAGCTCAAGAATTTTCGGGAAACATCAAGGGAAAACTCACCGCCGGTGGACCTGGTCAACCTTGATCCCGACGACGACGGTCTGCTTGGATTTTATTTTGACTCTGAGGGGGCTGAACGCGCCCGCCCAGTCTTATACGAATTCAGCGATAAATCCATCCGGATTACACCCGAATCCGGGACCAAGACCCTTGTCATGACCGGGCGTAGATCTGACGGCGTTGTGCTGGAACACAGCTATCGATTTCACCCTGACCGATATCTGATAGACGTGGAGACCCGGGTGGTAAACCGGGGCCAAACACCGCTTGAAGGTGCCATAGCCGCCCGTTTGAAGAATATCCCGCCCAAGGACCGGCAAAGCTATTACGGCTTCCTCGGCATCGCACTCCTTCTGGACGGAGAACTGAATGAAATCAAGTCAAAGAAGATGAAGGATGAAGATAAGCGATTTTCGGGCAACATCGGGTGGATGGCTTACGAAGACGATTACTTCATGGTTTCCGTGGTCCCTGAAACGCCCAATGAGGGTCGTTTTCGGGGTAGGCAGCTCTCTTCCGGCGCCCTCGAAGCCCGCTATCTGACCCCAAATATAAGACTCGGCTATCAGGAGCAGGTTTCCGCCGGCTTCTCCCTCTACCTGGGGCCGAGAGATCTCTCGATCCTCAGCACCCTCGGGAAAGACCTGGAGAAGGCCGTGAGCTTCGGCTGGACGGACATCATTGCCAAACCGCTACTTCACGCACTGCAATTCTTTAATGGATACGTACACAACTATGGCTTTGCAATTCTCATTCTGACCGTGCTCATCAAGATACTTTTTTGGCCATTGACACATAAAAGCTATAAATCAATGAAAGAAATGCAAAAAATACAACCTATAATGGCTAAATTGCGTACTAAATATAAAGATAATAAAGAACAAATGAACCGCGAAATGATGCAACTCTACAAGACTTATAAAGTGAATCCTTTGGGGGGGTGCCTTCCTATGGTGATTCAAATTCCTGTCTTTTTTGCTCTTTTCAGAGTTTTGAGTAGCTCTATAGAGCTTCGACATGCACCTTTCATATTATGGATAAATGACCTTTCAGCCCCTGATCGGCTATTTAACTTTCCTTTCCAGATCCCGTTCATGGCTCCTCCATCCGGCATCCCTGTCCTTACCCTCCTGATGGGAGCCTCTATGTTTTTACAGCAGAAAATGAGCCCGGCCCCGGGCGATCCGACCCAGGCCAAGATCATGATGTTTCTGCCCTTGATTTTTACCTTTGTGTTTATCAACTTTCCTTCCGGATTGGTGCTCTACTGGCTGACGAACAACATCCTATCCATTGGTCAGCAGTATCGTATTCTCAAAAAGCCCGGCTAAGAATTGCATTGGAGGACACATATGGAAAGTATGGAGTTTGAAGGTAAAACTACAGAAGAAGCCATTCAAAATGCCTCTAAGTACCTTAATATACCAATCGAAGAGCTTGATGTTGATGTGATTGAACCAGGATCAGCTGGCATTTTTGGTCTGGTAGGGACAAAAAAAGCCAAGATAAAAGTCAGTTATAATTTACAGGAAGAGGCAGGCGAAGAAAACGAAACCCTGCGCGATATCGCCTCCATGGCCGAGGCATCAGGAATCAGCGAAGAAATGGAAGATGAGGAGGACCCGGAGGCGGCTGAGGATAATGAGCAGGAACCTTGGTCCACCGACCGACCCGTCCAGACGCTCCTTGAACACGAAACGGAACTCAGTCTAGCAAAAGAGACACTGGAAACCATTCTTGACTTGATCCCCATGCAGACTAAGGTTGCCGCCCAGCGGGTGGACGGAAATATCAACCTTAACATCGAGGGGGATAATTCGGGGCTCCTGATCGGCCGGCGTGGCAGGACACTCGATGCGCTGCAGTTCATTGTGAACAAGATCGTCAACAAGGCGCTGGAGCGAAAGGTCCGAGTCGTCGTTGACTCTGAACGCTATCGCAGGCGCCGCAGGGATTCTCTCAGGCAGCTGGCCCTGCGCATGGGTGAAAAGGCCAAGCGTATCGGTAAACCCGTTACCACGAGTCCGATGAATCCCGCCGACCGCCGCATTGTCCACTTGGCCCTCAAGGACGACAGCCAGCTGGACACTCGGAGCCGGGGCGAAGGCCTGATGAAAAAGGTGGTCATCATTCCCCGGAAGTGATCCGCCGATGCCGGACGACTTCTCACCGACCGATACTATCGCGGCGCTCTCCACCCCTCCCGGGCAGGCGGGTATCGGCATCATCCGCATGAGCGGCCCCGGAGCTGCGGCCATCGCCCGGCGAGTTTTTCGTTCCCGGCGCCCTGTTCAGGAATGGACCAGTCATCGATTGTATCTGGGAGACATCGTTGACCCGGCCACCATGGCTTCTGTGGACGAAGTGCTTCTGTCCATCATGAAGGCTCCGCATTCCTACACCCGGGAAGACGTGGTGGAAATCAACTCCCACAGCGGTCACGCCCTCCTGGAACGCATCCTTAAAATCCTCCTGGAAGCAGGAGCACGGCAGGCCAAGCCCGGAGAATTCACCCTTCGGGCTTTTCTCAACGGCCGCATAGATCTCACTCAGGCCGAGGCCGTAATGGACCTTATTTGCTCGCAGTCCGAGCGAGGCGTCGAGCTGGCCTCACGGCAACTCAAGGGAGGCCTGAAAGACCGGATCGAGGAGGTCGTGGAATCGCTGATCGGCCTGATAGCACACACAGAGGTGGCAATCGACTATCCCGAAGCAGGGTACGGTTTGCTCTCCGGTGAAGAGGGATCGAACCGGCTTACAACCGACGTGCTGGAGCCCCTTGAGCAAATACGCGCAACACATGCACGGCGCCGAATCTGGATCGAAGGCACGAAAGTCGCGATCGTTGGACGTGTAAATGCCGGTAAATCCAGCATCCTCAACCGCCTCGTAGGCGGAGACCGTGCCATAGTATCATCAGAACCGGGGACTACTCGTGACGTAATTGAACAGGCCGTTCAAATAAACGGAGTTCCATTGCGGCTCCTGGACACGGCCGGATACCGCGAGGCGGAAGGAGAGGTGGAAAGCCTCGGTATACGGCTGACAGAGCGATGTATAGAAGAAGCGGACCTTGCCCTGTGGATAGTGGATCAGAGCCGAGGCCTCGATGTTGACGATCACCGGATTATTGACCGGTGTAAAAGAGTTCCTACCCTGGCTGTAGTGAACAAAATCGACCTCCCCGGTCTCCTGAATGAAGAGGACATAAGGAATCTTTGCGGCGATATCCCGGTGATCCGCGTTTCGGCCCTGTCCGGAGAGGGGATGGCCGGCCTGGAGAAAGCCGTTCGGAACGCCGTCCTGGGCCGGGACAAGGGACGGCCTGATACGGAATTCGCGCCTAACGCCAGGCAGAATCGTGCGCTGGTCGAGGCCTGTGTGCAACTTCGCCGAGCAGCGGCACATCTCCGCGAGGATGCTCCGCTCGAGATCGTGGCCCTGGACCTGGAAAGCGGGCTTGACTGCCTGAACGAGATCACTGGGAGACACACATCAGATGACGTTCTGGAGCGTATCTTCAGTGAATTCTGCCTTGGGAAATAGAAGATCGCCAAAATTACAGAAAGCTGTTAACTTATCGAGACGCCAAGGCATTGAGGAAATGGCCAATAACCCCCCCAGGCTGAGGCCTCCATAAGCGGACCAGTATGCACTAGGAGCCCCCTCATAGACGGATGCATCGATCGCTCATTCTCAGCGCCGCTGATCCTTGAGGTGCGGGGCAGCCGGTCACGGACCCGGTTTCCGTTCCGGCTCACTCCCTGCTGAAGTAGTCCCGAACCTGCTTGATTGCGCAGTACTTCCCGCACATAGTACACACATCGTCCTCTCCAGGCGGGTTCGCCTCACGAATCCGGCGGGCCTTGACCGGATCGATGGCCAGGGACATCTGGGCTTCCCAGTCCAGCCGTTTCCTGGCCTCACTCATCTTCCGGTCCCTCAGGATGGCTCCGCTGTGCCCGCGGGCGACATCCGCGGCATGAGCAGCGATTTTTGTCACAACAACCCCCTCGCGGACCTCTGCCGGGCCGGGAAGGCAAAGGTGCTCGGACGGGGTCACGTAACACAGAAAGTCAGCCCCCGCCTCTCCAGCCACGGCCCCGCCTATGGCACAAGCCACGTGGTCGTATCCGGCGGCTATGTCCGTTACAAGCGGACCCAGCACATAAAACGGGGCATACCGGCACAACTGCTTCTGCAGGAGGATGTTGGCCCGGATCTGGTTCAAAGGAACATGCCCGGGGCCTTCGATCATTACCTGAACATCCCGCGCCCACGCCCTGTCGGTCAACTCTCCCAGCGTCATGAGTTCGTGAATCTGGGCCCGATCCGTGGCGTCAGCAAGGCAGC
>CAZEIA010000088.1:0-14046 GCA_964512335.1 uncultured Desulfobacterales bacterium | reverse complement strand
GCTGATAGTCCAGCCAGGCCGACCACATCTCCAGCCAGGCCTTATTGTGCCAGAACACCTCAGGGTTCTTGTCCCCGCTGGTTATCGCTAGAAAGTCTTCAAACTCTCCCTTGCAGCTCTTACAGAAGACATAGCCGAGCGGCCCCGGTTCAATGCTGGAACCGTCCGCGGTTTCGTTGAGATGATGGCCGCACATAGCGCACTTGAAGTGGCAGGAGGCACACTGAAGGACCTTCTGAAGTGCCAGAATCTTCTCCCGGTACTGCCGCACCTGACGCCCCTGCCTGCGCTGGCTGATCCGGGCCTGGATATCGACTACATTGTCCATGTCAGCTCGCTTTCAGGGATAGGTTCCTGGGAGAGACGGCACGGGCGGCCGACCACTTAACCTGCTTATTTCGCTGGAAGATCAGTACCCGTTCAGAAAAGAGTTTCAGAGGACCGGAATGATATTATTTATCCATCTATAATATCACTCACTGCACATCAGAGTCAAGGAGACCTGTGCAAAACGCCCCCTTTTGCCCGATCTCTGCGTCATGCTCAAACCTTAATCTTCGAAATATTTAATATATTCATGCGGTTAAAATTACCGCCTTCCATGATCTCGACCAAGTTTGAGCGTTTTGCAAAGGTCTTTCAAGGTGCGGGGTCTCGGTTCAAGAGGCCCTTACAACTTCCCGGACCGTTTTTCCCAGGCTGCCCAAATCGCGAACCACTTTGATCCCTGCTGACTCCAAGGCCTCAATCTTGTCTTCGGCCCGTCCTTTACCACCTGATATTATGGCGCCTGCATGGCCCATTCTCTTGCCGGGAGGGGCGGTTCGGCCCGCGATGAAGGCCAGGACGGGCTTGGTAAAGGACTGCTGGATATAAAGCGCAGCTTCTTCCTCTGCGGAGCCTCCGATCTCACCGATCAGGACCACCGCCTCCGTGCCAGGGTCCTGCTCGAACCTTGAGAGATGATCAATGAATGAGGTTCCCACGATGGGATCGCCTCCGATTCCTATGCATGTGGATTGCCCCAGTCCGGCACGGGTCAACTGGTCAACCACTTCATAGGTCAGGGTGCCGCTTCGGGAGATTACGCCTATGGTTCCCTGTCGGTGGATGGGGCCGGGCATAATGCCGACCTTGCTCTTCCCGGGGGAGATGATTCCCGGGCAATTTGGTCCGATCAGGACAGTGCCATGGGTTCTCAGGTAGCTCGAGACCCGGACCATGTCCAGGGTGGGGATGCCTTCAGTGATGCAGATCGTCACTGCGATTCCTGCATAAGCGGCCTCCATGACGGCGTCCGCTGCGAACGGCGGTGGAACGAATATGCAAGCTGTGTTTGCACCTTCCTGATCCACGGCCTGCTGTACGCTGTCGAATACGGGTATGCCCTCGATGTTTCGGCCGCCCTTTCCCGGAGTCACTCCGGCCGCCACTGTTGTGCCGTATTTAAGCATCTGCTGTGTGTGAAAAGACCCTTCCTTCCCGGTGATCCCCTGGACCACTACTCGCGTGTGTTCATCAACCAGAATGCTCATGACCTGCCTGCTCCCTATACGCTTCGGTTTGAACCGGGGCCTAAGCCCGGGAAATCCGACTGGTGATAATGCCCGCCGCCTCACTGACGTCTTTTGCCACCAGGAACTCCAGGTCAGAGGCTTCCAGGATGCGCCGGCCCTCCTCCACGTTCGTGCCCTCGAGCCGAACGATCAGAGGAACGTCTATGGCGGTCTTTTCGGCTGCAGCCAGTACACCTCTTGCCAGGACATCACAACGGAGGATCCCTCCGAAAATGTTGATCAGGATCGCCTTGACTTTCGGGTCTTCCAGTATGATTTCAAAGCCCCGTTTGATCATTTCCTCGCTTGCGCCGCCGCCGACGTCAAGGAAGTTGGCGGGCTCGGCTCCGGCCATCTTTATGACATCCATGGTGGCCATGGCCAGGCCCGCGCCGTTGACCATGGCCCCTATGTCGCCGTCGAGCCGGATGTAATTCAGGTTGTATTGCTGAGCCTTCAGCTCCAGGGGATCTTTTTCCAGGGGATCGTCCATTTCGGCCAGATCCCTGTGACGAAAAAGGGCGTTGTCGTCTATGTTCACCTTCGCATCCACGGCAAGGACGTGTCCCGACTTGGTAACCACCAGCGGATTGATCTCCGCCAGAGAGCAGTCCAGTGCTATAAAGGCCTCATAAAGCCGTCCCATGATCGTTGTGAGGGATTTCACGGTCTCGGGGGAGGGCAGGGGGTCAAGGCGATATGCCAGATTTCGAGCACAAAACGGCATCCACCCGGCCTCCGGGGCAACGAACTGCTTCAGGACCCGCTCAGGAGTCCTGACGGCCACTTCCTCTATGTCCATGCCGCCGTCCTGGCTGAAAATAGCTACCGGCGCCGCTGACTCGCGATCAACCACCATGGCCAGATAAAACTCCCTGTCGATCTCCACACCTTCCTCTATGAGCAGGCGGTGGACGGGCTTGCCTTCGGGGCCTGTCTGCGGTGTTACCAGGGGGCTTCCGAGGATGTCGCCTGCCGAATCCCTCAGTTCCTCCACGGTGTGGACAACCCGCACACCACCGCCCTTTCCGCGCCCTCCGGCGTGTACCTGCGCCTTGATTATCCAGGGAGGGCCGTTCAGGAGCCGGGCCGCCTCCACAGCTTCGTCGGCTGATTCGGCCACCCGTCCTTCGGGAACCGGAACTTTAAAGGCCCGAAACAGTTCCTTTGCCTGGTATTCGTGTAGCTTCATGTCGTCCGACCTCGAGTGCGGACCCATGGTGTTGCGCTTTAATGGTCCGCAAAAGACAAGGAGTTTGTGTAGACCGGGAAAAAAACGGAGGATTCGGCAATGTCGTCTGCAGACCCGGCACTCCCGAATTCCAACGGGATCAGGAACCCCATATGTCCCATTCCAGTGGGCTTTGTCAAGGGGTTTGGGGGATTTCACTCAAAGGCGAAAAATGTCTTCCCCCAGTTTTTCAGGCGAAATTATCAGATAGAACTCGTTTTGTTCGCCCGAGCGCTGAATTGATCCGCACACCGGACCGGGCCGGGAACTGCTGCCTCCCGACATCTGTACTTCATCCCCCTGCTCCAGGGTGATTTTTACTGCTGGATGGTCGGTAAAGAGCAAGATTCTTTCGTCCCCGGCGCCGAGAAACAGGACGCCTTCTCCATCCGTGTTTTCAAGGCCGTCCAGGACGCCTTCGGTTACGAGGCGGAATATGGTTTGTTTCACTTCTCCGGGAGTTATTGAACTCCAAGCCGGTTCAATCCCCTTTTTCTTGTTGAACAGACCCGATGAGGAGTCAGAGATGGTAAGTCCCCCTCGGGCGCGGGCCTTTTTTAAGAGACCGGTCCCCGCTTCTGAGGTTTTGACAACGTACCGTTCGTCTACTGCGTATTTCTTTCCACCGGCGGCAAAAAGAAAATAACCTCCAGTGGGCAGCCCCGGCCGCTCATATCCTTCAGCCGGGGTTTCGAATTCCGTCTCCACTGGTTGTAAAGACTCTTCCTCCCCGGCCTCCTTGGCGGTTCCCTGGATTCGAAGGCTACCTAGGTCCGAGCGGATCGACTGAAGCCCTTCTCGAGTCGACCGGATCTCTTCGTTAAGGTCGTCGATTTTATTTTCGAGCCGGGCGAAGGCATCTGATACGGTCTTTTTGACCTCTATCAACGCGGAAGGCATCTCGCTTAAGTCCTTTAGGCCGACTTTGAGCCCCTCCTCCATGGCCTCGGTTACAGAGGATCTAACGTCTTCGACTTTATTGGGTGCTACAGCAGGTTCTTCCGTCCTGGAAGGCGGTTTTTCCATTGCCTTCTTGAGCAGGGATCGAATCGCGCCGGGCATAGACGAGAGTGCATTGACCTGTTCTTCTATCTGAGATACAGCGTCCCTCAGTTTGGTCCCGAAGGCGGATTGGACCTCCAGCGTCTTCATGATTCCTTGGAGTTGAGCCTTAAGATCGGAGAGGTCTTCCCGGAATGCATCCAGCTCCCGGGCCCCTATAATCGAGGTGGGGGTGGGCGCTTTGAGGGACTTCGGTTCCGGCTGTGGAGGATCAGCTTCCGCGTCCGGGCCCGCTGAAGGCGGTTCAGGGGTGTCCGCACCGGTGTGTCCGGGCTTCGCCTGAAAGGCCGGCGGCGCATCCTCAGGAACTTTTTCAGGTGGTATGGGTGCTTTGATCGCCTCGCGGAACTCCTTGAATGACTCGATCTCCTTCTGCACGCGTTTCCGTTTTTCACTCTCCGGGAGGGCTTGCCCGGTCTCGAGCGCTTCCATACACTCTATGTTGGAGCGTACCGATTTCAGTACAGCTTGGTTCACATCCGGGCGGCCCGGGTTGAGGTGCCCGGCAAGAATGTACATCATCTTAAGCAGGGGAAGGAATAGGGGGTCTTTTCCTCGGTATCGCTGAAGGGACTGGATTGAGGAGGTCAAGCGGTTTATTGACACGGGCTGTACGCTGCTTTCCAATTCCACAGCGGCCTGTTTTACAGGATCGATGTCGGATTTCGGCGTCTCGACGGCCGGCTTCCGGAGCTCCTCATCTTCATCGTCGTCTCCAAAGATGCGGTCCAGCCTCTCGGATACAATACGTTCGATGGAGTCGTCTGTCATGATGCTTAATCGGCCTCTCTTGGCTTTCTTTTAAAGTGGTTTGACATGCGGGAGGGATTCCGTCATCTGCCTCATGTACATTCCAGTGAAGTATATGAGAATGTGAAACGTATTTCAAGCGGGGAGCGTCAGGAGCCGGGGGATACGGAAATCGAAGAGGCATTGCGGGGGGGACTTGCCGGATTGTATAGTCGAACAGAATTGATTGTATCATCGAGCACCAGCTCTGCAACTATTGTGTGCATTCAGGGGGGCGCCTTTTGAACATCGGAGAAGGGGAGAACAGTGGTAGAGAAGGACCGGGGATTCATATCCCTCGGTTTGTCCGATCCGTTTTCGAGCGACTGGCCGGAGCGGGGTACGATGTCTGGGTGGTTGGCGGGGCCGTGAGGGATGCCTTCATGGGCCGGCCGGTATCGGACTGGGATCTCGCCACGAGTGCGGGCGCAGATGAGATTCAGAGTGTGTTCCGGGACGTCCGCTCCTTCAGGCTCAAGCATTATACGGTAACACTGGTGCAAAAGGACCGTTCCTGCCAGGTCACTCCGTTCCGAGGGGGCAGGGGCAGGCCGCTGACCATCGAACAGGACCTGGCTCATCGGGATTTTACCCTTAATGCCATGGCCTATGATCCGGTTCATCGGGCGGTCCTTGATCCGCAAGGCGGCCTGAAAGACATCAGCCGGCGGCTGGTGCGCGCCGTTGGCCGGCCGGCCGACCGTTTCGCAGAGGACCCTTTAAGGCTCTTGAGGGCCGTGCGATTCGCCGCCGCATTCGAGTTCGTGATTGAAAAAGAGACGCTTTCCGTCATGGCCGCTTCTGCTGGCCGCATTGTCGAGGCTTCGCCCGAAAGGGTTCGGGAGGAGGTCATGGGAATCCTGCTCTCTATAAAACCGTCCACCGGCCTGAGAATCATGCTGCGAACAGGTCTTTTGAAGCAGGTCATGCCCGAGCTGACTGAGGGCCACTTGAAGCGGCAGAACGAACACCACCGATTCACGATTCTGCGGCACGCCATGGAGACCGTGGACCGGGTGCCTCCGTTTCCGGCTCTCAGGTGGGCGGCCCTTCTCCACGACGTGGCCAAGCCCAGGGTGCGAAGGAAAGTCGACGGGCGCTGGAGGTTTATCGCGCATACCGAGGCGAGCGCGGATCTGGCTGAAGCGATCATGGAGAGACTTCGGCTCGACAGGGAGATCAGGGTGCTCGTCTCTCGGCTCGTACGACACCATATGATAGGATACGATCCCGAATGGTCGGATGCGGGGGTTCGCCGCTTTGTCCGCCGGGTCGGGCCGGACCTGGTCGAACAACTTATTGCCTTGCGAAAGGCCGACATCCTGGCACACGGCAAGGCGGCTCTTCGCGGATGGACTCTGGAGGAGCTCGAGGCCCGCATCAACAATATCATTGACCAACACCCGGTCCTGCAGCGTCCGGACCTGGCGCTGAACGGGCGGGACATTATGGAGATTACGGGTCTCAGCCCCGGCCCGAGGGTGGGGGAAATTATCTCACTCTTGATGGAGAGGGTCATTGACGACCCCTCCATGAACACGGAAGAAAATTTGCAGAACCTCCTACGGGGAATGCTGCGGATCGCAAAGAAGAAGGGGGAAATCCATGGAGCTGAAGCTTCGGGGAATAAGACTTAACATCGAAATGACTGAGAAGCCGGGCGGTGACCGTCCGGCCCTGGTCTTCGTTCACGGCGCGGGCGGGGATGCCTCTGTCTGGGGCCGACAAGAGCTCTGGTTTCGTGAGGATACGGTCGTCTGTCGTGTAGAGCTGCCCGGCCACGGCGGATCCGGCGGTGAAGGCGAGACGGAGATAGGTGCATACGCAGGCTGGGTCCGGGAAGTCATCAACAGTGTTCTGGGAGAGACGCCCTATGTCCTCGCCGGCCACTCCATGGGAGGTGCGATAGCTCTGGACATGGCGATCGGGGGGAGCGGCGGACCAGTTGGCCTGGTGCTGGTGGCCACCGGGGCCAAGCTGGGGGTGATGCCTGTAATCTTCCGGTTGATAAAGGAGGACTTCAAAGGGTTTCTGGATACCATCGACCGGGCGGCCCTTGGCCCGAAAGCTACCCCTGATGTCAGGGACATGGTGGTAAGGGGAATGCTCAGATGCTCCCCTGATGTTGTGCATGGTGATTTTACGGCCTGCAGCCGGTTCGACGTTCGAGAACGTTTAGGTGAAATCCGAATTCCCACCCTCGTGCTCTGTGGGGAGGAGGACCGGCTCACACCTGTGGGCTATTCCGAGTTTCTTTCACGGAATATCGCCGGGGCTCGACTCGAGACAGTGCCTGAGGCCGGGCATATGGTGATGCTGGAGAGACCTGAACTCGTGAACCGGGCCATAGGGGCATTTCTCAGTGAGGCTGTTTCCCCCGGGGTTGATGATTCGTAAAGGAAAACCGCTCGGAGTAAGCAAGGGAGCAGCAGGTAGCCTGGAACCGGGGGGTGAGTCCGAGCTGCCGTGCCTCTTGAACGGCCTCTTCCGACCACACTGCCATCCTGGTAATGCCGGCACGCAGGGCCAGGGACTCCAATATCATTCCGCTTCGATCTCGAGGCCTTTCGCAGCCGAGGGAGAGGGGGACGTCGGGCAGGAGTATCCGGGCACGGGCGATCAACCGGGCAGCATCCAAGGGCGCCGGAGGGGAGACAGCCGCCATGGGTGTGCCGGGAAGGGCGGTAAGGATAACGATCACGAGGGAATCGAGGTCGTACCCCCGAAGGATTTCCAGCGCCTCTGTTTCAGCCCGCATGCGGCCGTAATAAAGACCGGCCACGATGTGGGGCGCAAGAGGTGGACCGCTTTTCGCAAGGGCGTCCAGGGATTCAATGACTCTCCCGACCGACGGCAGGTGATAGATCTTACGCGCAGTGTCATCGTCTCCCATGATGTCGATCAAGGCCTGTCGGACGCCCGCCTCCTGAAGGAGTTCGCAGTCCTCTGCGTCGGGAAACCCTGCGTGGGCAGTCAGGACAAGGCTGGTCTCGCGGGAGATGCGGCCCAAAGAAGGGGCGAAACGTCTCCATGGAAGGCGGCCGTCCGGGTCGGAACCCCCGCTGACGAGAATACCATGGGCGCCCCGCCGCCACAGCCGTAGCGCCTTTTCATTCCAGACGCGGGGGGTTTTTGCGGGGATCATGGGTTCGAGCAGTTTTCCCCTGCAATGCTCGCACTGAAGCCGGCAAGCGTTGCCGGTAATGGATATGGCCGGGAATTTCCCTCTCTGCCCGCCGTACCTGATCATGCCCGGGAGGTAGAACGTGATGTCGGTGCCGTGACGGGCCCGGGCCGTGTGCCAGGCCTCCTTGAAAAGGTCCCGGTCTTTGGGATCTTCCAGTTGCAGGTCCGGATGCAGTTTTGTAATGCTTTTTCCCTGCTTCATAACTTGTATTAACGTTTCTTCAAGTGGATAATCGGGGTGTAAAAAACAAAAAGCTCATGAGCCGCGAACACTGATCATGGCCCTTATCAACCACCCTCACCTGCACCTACTCTTGCAGGAGCACTTTTATCTCCACCTTCACAGACACCGACACAGACACAGACACAGCCACAGACACACCGTCAAGGGAGGATAGAAAAATGATGCCCCGAAATCAAGTCGTCAGGAGTATTCTGCTCATGATACTGGCCGTCCCGTTCTTTCTTGCGGCCTGCGCGTCGGTTCACGAGGTGCGGGTCGACTATCGCCTTCCCGACCCTTCCCGCGCGCTGGAGGGAAAATCGGTGTCTGTCCGTTTTCAAGACGGACGGGAGGACCGGGAGATATTGGGCCCCGGGGCCCGGGAAGCCTATAAATATTACTCCGGAAATGTCTCCCTCTTTGTTGTCAAGGGGAATAGTGCCCCCTCACTCGTGGGATTGAAGGACGTGCCTTCCCTGTTTCGCGATGTGTTCGCGCGCAGGATCCGGGCCATAGGCGGAGAGGTGGAGGCGGAAAAGACCCGGGCGGACGTCGAACTGATTGTCCACCTGAAGACCTTTTCCTTGGACCTCGAGGAACGAACGTGGATCGCCCGAATGGCCTATGATGTCGGACTGGTTGTAGATGATCGGGTCAGGGCGTTGCGGAAAGTTGAGGGTGAAGCCGAAAGGCTCAAGATAGTCGGGCTCAAACAGGCGGACCAGCTTATGGGCGAGCTTTTTACGGACATTGTGAACCGACCGAACCTCCAGGCCCTTTTCACAGAGGCGGGCCTGTAGACTGTGGGCGATTCAATGTACATTTTTTCAGTGCTGTGTTATGGTCCGCCATCTGAATCCGGAGGGGAAGCGGTTTGGAGATAAGGGAGACCAACACGGACGATGAGCCTGGAAAGCACGGGTTTACCAGTTGGCTGAAACTCAAATTTCTGCAAAAAGACAGGGAAAAGGCGTCTCCTCTGAACGGTGAGCTTCTCAGGGAACTGTCGGGCCTGAAGAAAGTTGGTCGGTATGAGATTGTCGGGAAGCTCGGTCAGGGAAGCATGGGTGTGGTGTATCTGGGCAAGGATCCCTATATCAACCGCTTTGTAGGGATAAAGATTTCCCGTCCGGCGGCTGGCATGGTTGAGGAGCAGGCGAACAAATATCGGGAGAGGTTCTTCATCGAGGCCCAGTCCGCCGGGAGACTCATGCATCCGAACATTGTAGCTATTTACGATGCCGGTATGCACGAAGACTTTTGTTACATAACCATGGAGTACATAGACGGTCCAACTCTGGTTCCCTTCTGCCGGAGGGAGGAGCTTCTTCCATTCAGCCGGGTTACCGAGATCATGTTCGCAGCCTGCATGGCCCTTGATTACGCTCATAAAAAGGGCGTCATTCACCGCGATATCAAGCCTTCCAACATTATGCTGAACAAGTCCGAGTCGGTCCGCATAACGGATTTCGGGATAGCTCAGATCAAATCGGAACATACCGCTTCGGAGGGTATCATCGGTTCTCCAAGCTACATGTCTCCGGAGCAGGTCCGTGAAGAGCCGGTGGGAGACAAGAGTGACATCTTCAGCCTCGGTTGTGTCCTCCATGAACTGCTTTGCGGTGAAAAGGCCTTTTCAGGGGACAACGAATATGCAGTCATGTACAAGATAGCCAATGAAGATCCGGCGTCGGTCCGTGAAATCCGTGCGGACGTCCCTGAAGTCCTGGCAAGGATCACAAAGAAGGCTCTTGAAAAGGACCCGAATCGACGCTATCAGACCTGTGCCGATGTGGCCTACGATCTGCGGGTGGCGCTCAGAGGGCTCAAGGGCTCGGGCCGGACCGCGAAGGTCAAGGCGGAGGATGTGGTGGACTATGTCCACAACGTGCCTTTCTTCGAGGGCTTTGAACGTGATCATGTCAAACAGGTCCTTCAGGCCAGCAGCATAATAAAATTCCCCAAGGGCCGGGTCATGGTGGCGGAGGGGGAGATCGACGATTCATTTTTCATAATTTTGAGCGGGCGGGCCGCTGTCAAGAAGAGCGGCCGGACCATCGCTGTGATAGGGAGAGGAGAGTGCTTCGGGGAAATGTCATACCTGAGCGGCGAAGCCAGGGCGGCCACGGTGACCGCGGATACGGACTGCATCCTCATGAAGATCAGCGCCACTCTCCTTGATAAGTCGCCTGAGTGCATCCAACTTATCTTCTTAAAGAATTTTGCCATGACCCTCTTAAGGCGCCTTTCTCGAAGCCTGAAGCAGATTGAGTGATTCCCGCCGGCCTCTAATCCATTGAAGCTCCAAGTGTTCGCCGGAGACGAATAATCCGTACGCAGGCGGAGAATGCCTTGGAGGCCGGCGCCGAGCCGGTTCAGTCCCGGCTGTGATCGTTCAGGGAGGAGTGGAGTGAACCCGGACCCTAGAATCCGCGCCGAAGGCGTATATGTCGTAAGCCTGGGGTGTGCCAAAAATTTCGTTGACAGCGAAAACATGCTGGGAATCCTTGAATCAGCCGGTTATCGGCCTGTGTCGAAGCTTGACGAGGCGGGGATCGTGATCGTCAACACTTGCGGCTTTATTCAGAGCGCCGTGGAGGAGGCCGTCGAGACGACCCTGGAAATGGTGGAAAGGAAGACCATGGGCCTTCTGAAGAAGGTCTTCGTGGTCGGCTGCTTTGTTCAACGCTACGGTTACAAGCTCCGGCGGGAGATCCCGGAAGTGGACGGATGGGCCGGAACCGGTGATGCCCTTCGCATCCCGGAGCTTCTTGAGGCAGTGCCCCGGGACCTTCCTCCTTTCCTGATCAACAGGCCCGTTTTCACGGACGAGCAAACAGGACCCAGGCTGATCACAGGGCCCGGGTTCAGCACCTACCTGAAGATCTCGGACGGGTGCTCACATCGGTGTTCGTTCTGTATGATTCCTTCTCTCAGGGGGCCCTTGAGGAGCCGCTCCATTGGCTCTTTGCTGGAAGAGGCAAGGATGCTGGCCGACCTGGGCGTTAAAGAACTGAACCTGGTGGCCCAGGACAGTACGGCTTATGGTAAGGATCTGGAGGGTGGACAGCGGCTAGAGGATCTCCTGGAGGCCCTGCTTGAAGTAAGCGGCCCGGAGTGGATTCGTATCATGTACGCCCATCCGTCGGGGATCACGGATCGCCTCCTTCAACTGGTGGCGACGGAGGATCGTATCTGTTCGTACCTGGACATACCTTTTCAGCACGTCACCCCGGACATACTTCGCTCCATGGGAAGGAAAGGGGCTCCCGAGGGGTCCCCTTCAGGCCTCTTGAGGTGGATTAGATCGGTGGCGCACGGGGCCTCAATTCGAACGACCCTGATGGTCGGATTTCCCGGCGAGACGGAAGCTCACTTCGAAGAACTCTGTGCTTTCGTAGCCTCTGCAGCTTTGGACCATGTGGGTGTGTTCGCCTTTTCTTCGGAGAAAGGGGTGCCTGCCTCACGTCTTCCTTACCCGGTGCCGCAGGACGTGAAAGAGCGCAGGCTTGACCAGCTCATGCGTATACAGGCCGATGTCTCCCTTCAAAAAAGGCGCTCCCTGTTGGGCGAGGTCAAGCCGGTGCTTGTAGAGGGATACTGCCCGGAGACGGACCTGCTCCTGGGCGGGAGGACCGAGGGTATGGCCCCCGATGTGGACGGGAGAGTTCTGATTAACAGAGGATACGCCGAGGTGGGCGGTATTGTGCCGGTCCGGATGACGGAGGCCCACCCATACGATCTTGTGGGAGAGGTTGTGGAAGGGGATGTCCGCGCTTGAAGAACATCGGACAACTTAGCGGGCATCAGGCGGTTTTGTTTTGACAATAGTGGCGTTTGAACATAAAATTTTTTCCGTGGGATATTTATGTGTTTAGCGGGAAGACTTACCTAAAAGGTGCCTTTTGTGAGTGTATCACCCGAATTACAGAATGAGGAAGCAGATGCGGAGGCCGATTCCGGAGACCGGTCCCCTTTCGAAGCAGACCTGGTAAAGATCAATACGGCCTTGGAGGATCATCTCAGCAGCCGGATCCCGATCATCGAGGACATTGCGAGGTATTCGGTGCTGGGCCAGGGCAAGCGTTTGCGCCCCCTGCTGTTTGTCCTCTCGGCGCGCACATGCGGTCGTGATGATGAGGACCTGTTCAGTCTATCGGTTATCTTTGAGATCATGCACGCCGGCAGCCTGCTTCATGACGATGTGCTCGACAACGCGGAGTTTCGTCGAAAAAAACCTTCTGCCGCGAGGGTGTGGGGAAACCATGTGGCCGTATTGGGCGGAGATTTTCTTTATGCGAAGTCGTCTGCTCTGGCAGTGGGGTGCGGAAGCCTCTCATTCCTTGAGATTATTACCGACGCTGCAATGAGAATGGCGGAAGGTCAGGTGTTGGAACTGAACCACACCAACAACTGGTTCCTCACCCATAAGGAGTACATGGAGATAATAACGGCCAAGACGGCCGTTCTGATTTCCGCGGCATGCGCGTGCGGGGCCATAATAGCCGGGGCGGAGAAACAGGAAACGGAATGCCTCGCTCAATTCGGCCTCAACCTTGGGATAGCCTTTCAGATGATAGACGACCTTCTTGATTACACCAGCACCCGGGAGGTTTTCGGAAAGCCGGTGGGAAAGGATTTACGGGAAGGCAAGGTTACATTGCCCCTTATCCGGACCCTGGGCGGCATGGAACGGGAAGAGGTGGCGGAACTCGAAGAGCTCTTCAAGACCGGAAAGGCTGAAGACGAAGACTATCAAAGTCTTATCCGGAGGGTACGCGAAGATCCATCCCTGGATGAAATTCGGGCAGAGGCCAGGGCATATGTGGAACGTGCCACCGGGGCCCTGGAATCCCTGCCCGACGTGCAGGCGAAGAAAGATCTGCTTACCTTGAATCAAAGACTCCTCACCCGCAGATTCTAGATACGGACACGAACCGCAGCCCTTATCCCCGAATCACGAATCACGACTCACGATTCACGAATCACGACTCACGGTATCTCTCCTACTTTCCAAAAGGGCAGACCGGGTAACGGCAGGATTCGCAGTTCAGGCAGAGCCCCCCGTGGGCCATCGCCGCAAGGTCTTGCCGGGTGATGACTTCCCCGGCCAGGACACGCGGCAGAATGAGGTCCAGGACCGTGGCCTTGTAAAAGAGCACGCATGCCGGCACTCCCAGAATGGGGATCCGTCCGATGCGACCGTAAAGGAACATGGCCCCTGGAAGGACCGGGGTGCCGTAGACCATGTTCTCGGCTCCGGCCTCGGCAATGCCGAGCCTGCTTACATCGTCGGGGTCCACACTCATACCCCCGGCAACTATGACAAGGCCTGCGCCGGCCTCCGCAAACCCTTTGATCGCATTGGATATTTGCGAGCGATCATCAGGAACGAATTTTATGTCCAGGAGGCGGCATCCGAAGTCGCCGGTCTTCTTCTTTAGAATGGGAGCAAACTTGTCCTCGATTCTACCTAGATAGACCTCGTTGCCAGTGATTACGATGCCCGTATCGGGCCGTGCGGTTTTCAGGACCGAAAAAACACCTCCGCTTTCACGTGCAATGCACACGGCCTGGTCCACTAAAGCGGAGTCGATGATTAAAGGGATGGCTCTTGTGGCCGCCACCGTGGCCCCTTTCTCGACAACGGTGTTAGTGTGCCTCGAGGAGCATGTGACGTCCGGTACAAGGTTGAAACGGGTGAGGGCTTCCACATTTACCTTGAGGAGTCCCCGGTGAGATGCCAAGAGGGCGATTTTCCCTTCAGCGGGCCGGCCCTTGAAATGTGTTCCCGGACCGGAAAGGGCTTCCGCGAGCCGTAAAGCCGCTTCATCCTCGTGGACGTCCCCGTCGGCCAGTTCGAGCACAAAGATGTGCTCCTTGCCAAGCCTTCTCAGGTGCTCCACATCATCATGCCTGATTACCTGGCCCTTTTTGAATGCCGGCCCCTTGAACTGGCCCGGGCGAATCTCGGTGATGTCATGGGCGAGGACCTTTCC
>CAZEIA010000087.1:0-14130 GCA_964512335.1 uncultured Desulfobacterales bacterium | reverse complement strand
GGCGAGAACAATGTCTGACAAGCCCACCTATGAGGGACTTGAAAGAGCCGAGCATGATCGCAAGCATGGCGAGGAGGCGCGGGTCGACGTGGACATGGAATCCGGAGTGTCACCATGAGATTTCCGATAAGTTCGGGACGGACCTTTTTTCAGCGCACGAGCATCCGGAACACCTTGTGGCGAAACAGCTCCTCGATGCCAAGCCGGACATCGGCAGTAGGCAAGACCTCCTGAAGGTATTGCTTGAAGGTTTCCCAAGCGCATCGGCTGAGTTCGCAAAAAGGAGCTTTAAGGCATAAAGAAAGGACCGGCGGAGAATTTTCGTGATGCTGATGGAGGCGATCAGCCTGCGCGTCTATGTGATCGGCAAGGTCAACAAGACCGGCGTTTTTCCCATCATCATGAAGACCACTGTGCTCCAGGTCCTGTCCATGGCGGGCGGGCTCAACGCCTTTGCTTCGGAAGACGGGATCCTGATCCTGAGGAACCGGGAAGGCGAGACCGTTCAGATCCCCTTTTACTACAAAGAGGCCCGGAAGGGGAAGAACCTGGAGCAGAACATTCGGATCGAGCGGTGGGACGTGGTGGTGGTGCCCCGAGGGCTTTCCCCGTCGGGTGGAAGGACAAGATTAAAACAGGGATCGTCTCCTGGTCTCTTCGTCGCGGGACCAGGCTCCCCTCCCGGCGGGATACAGGAAAAAGAGACGGGAAGGCCTCCTCCTTCGTGACGGGCATCTTTCTGGTTTGCACCCTTGAAGTTTTAACCGAAACTTCATAAAAAATTCAAAAAAACCTAACAAAGGAGGTGTCATATGAAAGCTCCGAATATCGACATCGGTTTCAATGTGACGACTCTAGCCGTCGGCGTGGTGGCCTACCTGTTCGGCCCCGCCTTGCTCTCTGCTGCGGGAGGCCTATTGCGAGGGGTGGCCAAGACCGGCATCAAAGGCGGGATCATCGCATACGACAGAGGCAAACAGATTACCGAGGAAGCACGGACGTCTTTAAAGGAATGGTCCACCGAGGTTCAGGTCGAAATCAAGGAGGCCCGGCCACAAGCAAAGGCCGCGGCCAAGGCGGCCTCGAAGTAGTCATTCCATTGCGCGTTCCATCAGGTACCGCAGGGTCGTGTTCCCACCGGATCAAGTCACGGGATAAACGGTCCTTCAACTCGTCTCCCTGCTCCTTTTTCCTCGGTTCCCATTTCCACGGCAGAAGGAGGATGAGCTTGATCTCGGAATCGTACGACCTAACTGAGTTCTTCGAAAAAGTAAGCGCTCACGACACCCACGACCTTATCTACACTGCGGAACAGGAAGCCACTGCGGCGGAACGGAGCCTCTATCGCCCCGTCTCGGATTTAGCAACGCCCGATGAGGTCTGCCGCGAGTATGTGGCCGCCCTGAAGTCGTTCATCGGCTTCCTGCGGTACTACACCCGGATGCCGGTTGACGAACGGTGGCTTCCGCTCTTTCAAAACGCAGAGAAGGCTCTGGCACTGGCCCCCCGATTAACCGCTCCACCTGCGAAGCAGTGAGCGCACCATCCCTTTTCATCCCCGCCTGCCGGGTCGGCTTGGCTTTTTTCACGGTATCCTAGTCAAAATTTCAATCCGTTCCCATCACGGCCTAACCGTGGGGGACTATTTTGTGAGGCAAGCCCAAACCGCTGCAGGACCCTTTGTGCGGCCCCGGCTGCAGGAGCGGCCTGCCCCCCCGAAACCCCCGCCATCCCACGAACACGGGCTGTGGCTGCGGGGTTTCTTCATTTCAGGATGGAGCCGCTTCTCATGGACATGACCATATCTCTCAGGGCGCCTTCGGGGCCCTCGGTCTCCGGGCGCATCGAAGCAAGGCCGTGTCTGGGTGCGATTCACGCAATTTCGCCCAAACAGTCATGTACAACCCCTTGTACAACCCCTTTGACAGGAGACCCGAAAACTGGTATCATAACATTATTAGCATTAGCATCGGGGTACTTTGCTGACCTGCTTCCAGGGACCAGAAAGCCCGAATCCCGATCCGGCAACGGATCCCGCGATTCGGGCTTTTTTCTTTTCCCGCGGATGGCGGGAACAGATTACCAATTGTAAAAAGGGACACAATTATGAAGGCACCACGCCCAAACATCTGGCCGGCACTGTGGGGAATCGTCTTTCTGCTCCTGTTCGGGGTCTCTACCGCCGCCGCAGACACAATTTACTATGGAAACCGCACGGGGTCGTCTGTGGATTTCACGAACATAAACGAGACGTCCATTACCGACCCGGGGGCCCTGTTCGGCGCCCCGATGGTGGCCGGGGACCGGCTCCTCTTTTTCCCCCCCGCCTACTCATCCCATTCCGAAAATCTTGCCGCGGACACCACATCGGCCACGCTCCAATTTAAGGTCACGGCCAAACCAGGGATGTTTATCGACGGGATCCGCATGCGAGAGATCGGAGACTACACTCTGACCGGCTCCGGGGGCGAAGGCACCCAGGCCCACATCAGCGGTTATCTCACCGTGACCGACCTCAGGGGAACCAACGGGACGGCCACGGATTTTACGAGCGATCTTTTCACCTCCACGCCGGGCTCGAGTCCCTTTTCCCTTTCCTGGGATGTGAACCTCACGGGCAAGAACATCACTATGGCTATGGTGAGCTTCAACAACACGCTCCAGACCTCTAGCCAGCAAGGGACCACGGCCTTTATCCAGAAGAAGGTCGTGGGCGGATCGGCGGTCTCCATGGAGATCAACCCGGACCCTGTGCCGCTCCCCGGGGCCGCATGGCTCCTGGGATCCGGGCTGGTTGCCACGTGGGGGATCCGGAGAAAAACAAGACCATGACAACACCCTATCGACGGACAGAGCCGCAGGGCTTCTGCATCAACCACTAATATCCCACCGGACAAGAAACACCTCTCACGATCACCCCGGCCGGCCGCTTTGACCTGTCCGATGCGCCCTCGGGGGGGATTCACGGCCATCGCCAGCATCCGGAAGCTCCCTGTGCAAAACGGTGTCCTGCCTGACTTTCAGACCACGCCCGATCCCGTGCCTGCCCCCCCTCCTCTCAATCAGGCTTCCGGAACCGCGCGCGAATGCGGATCTCGATCCCAGGCATTTCACTGTAATTCGTCTTCAGGTGAAGAGAGCCATGGTACTGACCCGGAGGGCCGGGCAGGTTGCTCACGTCGACTCGAAACCGTCGGCCCGGTTCCACTTCCTCAATGCGGTACGTCACCTTCCCCTCCAGGTCAAAGGCCTCGGTCTCCAGGGTAAGTGGTTTGTCCATGCCGGCCTCGATCTCGATGGTCTCCGTGAGTGCCTCACCGGCCGTTCCCTTGAAGACCACGTACTTTTGGGATACCGATATGGGCGTCCAGACCCGGGCCTTCATGGTCAGAATGATCATAGGCTGATCCGGATCGTCGGTGATGACCCGCGTGTGTATGGCGATCTCCCCGGCATACCCGGATGTGTCCAGTTGGAGAGTGATATTCGCCTGTTTTCCCGGGGCCGCCACAGGATCGAATTGGGCCGTGGTGCAACCGCAGTCCGGTTTGACCTTCCGTATGGCCACGGAGCGCGTTCCCGGGTTAACAACGGTGAAGGTGTGCTCCACCACCTCCCCTTCCATCACGCTTTCTGCATCGAAGGTGCCCTCCGGCACCAGCAGCCCGGCCCCGGCGTGGGTCATGAAGGGAATGAAGGTCAAGAACGTTATCACAAGCAGTTGTCGTATCTGTATTGCCGTTTTCATGGATCTGCCTCTCGAATTCTCCATCCAGGTGACAATCAGTGCCGCGCCTTGTTGAGCACGGTCCCCAGAACGGGTTTCCCCTCCAGGAGTTCGGCGACGCGGCGCAACTCATCCCGCGGGGTCTTCTCCGCCTCCACCACCAAGAGAATGCCGTCCACGAACCTCGAAAAAGCCAGGGCGTCGGCGCCGGAAAGGATCGACGGCGTGTCGAACAGGATCAGCCGCTCCGGGTAGCGCTCCCGCATCTCCCGGACCAGGGCCTCCATGCGAGGGGACCCCAGAAGTTCGGCGGAGTGCGTTAGAGGCCGGCCTGACGGAAGGACCACCAGTTTTTGAATCCCCGGGTGGATAAGCAGTTCGGGTATCTCGGCCTCCTTCAGGAGATAGTCCGCAAGCCCGGCCGAGGGCTTTAAGCCAAGGACATTCAAGACGCCCGGGTGTCTCAGGTTGGCGTCCGCCAGAAGGACGGTGCGGTTCAGCTCCCGGGCCATCCCCACGGCGAGATTCACGGCCGTGAGCGTCTTTCC
The DNA here is from genome assembly GCA_964512335.1 of uncultured Desulfobacterales bacterium. GTDB lineage: Bacteria > Desulfobacterota > DSM-4660 > Desulfatiglandales > HGW-15 > JAIPEI01. The sequence goes on along the minus strand of CAZEIA010000087.1, from coordinate 9,855 downwards.
TTCCGAGCGATTGGCGCTCGTCAGCATGATGGTGTTGCCGCCCAGGGCGTCCAGCCGGCTCAGGACCTGGGTCTGCAGGATCTTGAGATTGTCGGCCATGGGGTGCCCCGGAAAACAGGAAAAGACCTTGTTCCTCCTCAGCACCGACGGGTTAACGGGAACGCGGCGGGTCTGGGAGTAGGAGGGGTTGACTTCTTCGTGCCGATCGGGTGAAAGGGCGCCGTTTTCCAAAGCGGAAGGGGTGATCCCGCCGTTCATGACGGCCGGATCCGCCCCGCTCCGGTATGCCCGGGCCTTGTCCATGGCCTTTTGCAGCTTGCTCATACACATGCCGTCCTTTCCGTGGTGGGTTCTCAAAAATCGTTCATCACCCCCGGACGCACCGGGGCGAGAAGAAACGACAGCGGCAGGGCCTCGGGAATTAAAACCCCCGAAGCGCTTGATTCGTCTCACAAGAACTGCATCGTCAGGAGTCGGCGCTGGACCTTGGCCCAGAATACCTCCAGGGGCATGACGAACTCGTGAAACAGGTAGATGCCCGCCCCGATGATCGCCAGGACTGACACCACCAGGATCCCGTACCTGATCCACCGGCGGCGGCGCTCCTGAGAGCTTTCCATGCGCGCGATCTCCGATAGGACCGGCACGCCTGCCAGGGAGGCCGCCTCACCGGCCGACTTGACCGAGGCGTCCAGGGCCTCGCGGCCGGCGGCCCAACCGAAGCCACCGCCCAGGGCTAGGATCAGGCTGATCAGCGCAATGGCGATGCGATTCGGTTTGTGGGGCTTTTCGGGCAGCATGGCCGGATCGATCACGGTGAAGCGCTCCCCGCGCTGGCTTTCCTCCATGCCCCGGGCCACCCGTGCCTCCATGAGCTTGCTCGTCATTTCGGCGAATTTCTGGTGGGTGCTCTGCAAGTCCCGAAGCATGCCGCTGTAGGTCTTCTCCACCAGAGGGGCCCTGGCGATCCGGGCCTGATATGTGGCGATATCTTCCTGAAGGGTACGCCGCTCCTCTTTCAGGGAAGCGATCTCCGCTTTTGTGGTGGCGATCTGGGTCTTAAGGTTGACGTAGGCGGGGTTGTCCGGTTTCTCCTCGAACAGGGTCAGGCCGGCGGAACGGGCCTCGCTTTGCTGGATCTCCTCGGCCAGTGCGGCCGCTTCCCGTTTGAGGCGTTCCATGTCAGGGTTTTCCGGCCCCTGTTGGCCCTTCATGGCGGCCAGTTGCCCGGAAAGGTCTTCCAGTCTCCGGATCATTTCCCTGGTGTCGTCCACCGGGCCCACTTCCTTTTCCAGTTCCAGAATTTCCCGGTTGAGCCTCTTGACGTCCGGGTGCTTGTCCGAGAGCCGGCTTTTGATTTCCAGCAATTCGAGGCGCATGGTCTTGAGCCGCTCCGCCGGGCTCTTGACGAGTTTCCCTTCCCTCGTGACCATGGGGTTCATGGGGTCCACATTCGTGATCTGGCCGTCGAGAAGGATCAGGCGCTCTTCAAGCTGATTGATGCGCATGGTGGTGCTGTCCAGGTCCCGGGTGAGCCGGTTGACGGCCTGCAGATTGATGGAGCTGTTCTCCGGAAGCTCGTCCAGGTGGTCCTTCTTGAACTCGCTGATGGCGCCCTGGACCTCCTCCATCCGGGCGCGAAGGGACTCCAGTTCCTGCTCCAGGAAGCTCGTGGTCGAGGTGGCCCGCTGCTCTCGGTTTTCCAGGTTGAGTTCCAGGTAGAGGGAAGCGAGGGTTGTGGCGACCCGCTGCACCACGGACGGGTCCTTCCCCTCGTAGGCCACCCGAAAGGCTATGGTGGCCTCGGTCGGCTGGCCGGTCCGTGTGTCCCGCACCTCGGCGCTGATCATATTAAGTCGAATGTCCTTCCGCATCCGCTCGATGATCTCCGAGACGGTGTACCGCTCCCGCATGTCCCGGTAGAGGTCGAACCGATTGATGATCTCCTGCAACCGGCTGCTGCTCATTACCTGCTGGGTGATCACCTCGATCCGCTGCTCTACATACCCCGTGATGGTGGACTGTACATACTCCGTGGGGATGAGCTGGTTTTCAATCAGGATCGTGGATTCGGATTGGAACGTAGGCGGCAGGAGCACGGCGATGGCTGACCCGGTCAGGAAGAGAACGAAGAAGAGGGCCAGAAAGCCCTTGTACCTCCTGCGGATCATACCCTTGATAATACGAATATCGATGGTTTCCTGGTTCATAAATCAATGCTGTCCTTTCGGCTGAAAAAAAATGATCCCCGTTCAAAACTCCGGCCCGGTTGCCGGACACGGCATGGCTTCGACCACTCGCTTTCGATCGGCCTGGTGAGAACTCCTTCACATTGACCGGGGAAATCGCCATTCCAGGCTGATCCAGATGCGCTTCCGGTCCCGCCTGCTCTCCGCCACCTTTTCGTCTTCGTAGGCGTCATAAGCCACTCCCGCATTGAGCCAATGATCCTCCGTCAACCGATAGGAGACGGCGGGGGCCAGGGAAAAGGACCGGGATCCCACATCGTCGATCTGTGTCTCCCGCCGGGTGAGGGAGACCGACCCGGTGCAGGACGCACTCAAGCGTTCATCCCACCGCGCGGTGACGGAGAGGCTGAGCCGGTCCTGCTCGATGGGTTCCCCCAGGCTGTCGTAACTCAGGTCCCGATTGTAAGAGGCGGTGGCGGACCAGGTTTCTCCAGTCCACTCCACACTCAGATCGGCCAACCCCCCCCAGCTGGAAGCCTCCTCCGTCACGGTCTCCTCCTCCAGACGAAAGGGGAGTTCGGGGAGCAGGGCCGGATCAAAGACCCACCCCTGCCGGAGAAACGAGGTCTTCGTCGTTGTTTTCCGTACGCCCAGAAAGGCGTTCAGACGCCACCGCTCGGTCCACATGCGGGTCCAGCCGACCATGAGCCCCCAAGTGGCCGCATCGCTCGTGTTGCTTGACTGGCCGCTCCAATAGGGCTGAACGGTCAGGCCGTCCCGCTGGTTCTGAAACGCCCGGTACCACGTCAGGGTGACCCTCGATGTGTCGTAGTTCACGAAGCGATCGCTGTCGTATTCTGTACTCCTGACGGAGACCGACAGCCCCAGATCCTGGAGTTCGGTGAGGCGGTAGTTCAGCCGCCCTCCCGCCGAAAGGCGCCCCCGTTCCGACTGCTCCGTCACCAGGCCGGTCTCTTGTAGTTCGGACTCCAGAGCGGAGTCCAGGGAGTAGGACGCACTCCCCCCGGCCGACCAGCGCTCGGTAAAGGCATAGGACAGGCCGGCCTCGACTCGTCCTTCCTCGCGATCCAGATCCGAATCCTCCGCGTATCGGAGCGCCCTGAGGCTAATACCCGCATTCGTCTCCAGTCGTTCGGTGGTGTGGGTCGCATCCAGTCCGGCCCGCAGGCTCGAAACCACGTCGCCCACAGGGTCCTGAACGGCGAACCGGATATTGTCGTCGTACTCCGCCCGGACCGAAACCACGGGGGTCAACACCGTCCCCGCCGTCGCCGTCGCAGGCGTCAGGAGGGGCATCAGGAGCGCCAGGCCGGCTCGAACCAGGGATTTGAAAGCGTTCTGCATCATCCATGGCCGCGTGCACGCTCCCCCGGTCGGTCTGGTAAAAAAATTCAAGGCACCACCACCACGTCTCCCCGTTCGAGCCGAATGTTCTGCTCCAGGTTTTTCCCCGCTCGAATTCGTCCGTAATCGAATTGGAGCTTGACGATCTCCTCCCCCTTCCGCCGCAGGATCAGGATGTCGCCCTCCGAGGCAAAGGGGTTGAGCCCGCCCGCCATGGCCAGGACCTGGAGGACACTGGTGTCCTCGGTGATGGGGAACACGCCGGGTTTGTTCACCTTGCCGATCACGTAGGCCCGCAGGCTGGCCGCTTCGAGCAGCATCACCGTCAGGGTCACGTCCGGAATAAAGTCGGTGAGCCGGCGTTCGATATCGTCCTTGAGCTGTGTAACGGTCCGGCCGTTCCCATCGACTTCCCCGATCAGGGGAAAGGAGATCATCCCGTCCGGGGGTACCACGATCTGGCGGGTGAGGCTCTCGTCCTTCCACACCGAGATCTCCAGGAGATCCCCGGGGCCGATGGTGTACCGGTTCGGGTCTTCGGCGGCCCGCGAGGTCAAGGGACTGATCAGCATCAGCAGCAGGGCCCATAAAACGAGGTGGTTCATAGTCCTTTCCTTTCCATCCTTCCGGGGCGGGCGCCGTACGTCCGGTCATGACGCCCCCCGGGTGAAGGTCTGCACCTGCAGGGTCACCTTCAGGTCCCGCGCAGTATCGTTGGAGCCGGCCGTGATCTTGATGCGCCGGACCCGAAGCAGCTTGCCGGAATATTCGGTCTCGTGCAGCAGCCGGACCAAGTCGTTCATTCGAAGGCCGTCGAGCTGGATCTCGATCCCCACAGGTTTCTGGGGGCTTTCGGCCTCCTCGGAGAAGGAGAGAGGCTTCATGTGGGAGATCCGACCCTCCAACCCCGCCTTTCGCGTCACGGCCTCCATGAACGAGAGGAGGCTGAAAGCGTCACCCCGCTCCGCCAGGAGTATCTCGGCCTGCTCCCGCGCCGCAACGAAGGCCTCCCATTCCGCGCGAAGTCGTTGCATGACCTCCATGTCCTTCTCCCGCTTGACCAGGGTCTGCTCGAGCCTCCGGTGAGAGGAGAGCGCGGGAGAGATGAGGAGACTGTAATAGACCCCCGACAGGAGGAGCAGGCCGGCGGCCAGGAGCAGCCATTTTCCACGCCGGAGGTTCTTCATTCCGCCTCTTCCAGGACAAAGCTGAACCGAACGGCCCCCTGACCCTTCTCCGACTTGGCGCTCAACAGCTTCACCTCCCTGAACCGGGGCTCCCGTTCAAACCGTTCCTTGACGGCGTCCACCGCCTGAAAGGACGGGGCCCGGCCGTCCAAGTGGACAGTTCCGCCGTCCATGGAGATGTTGTCAACGGTGACATCCTTGCGGGCGGAGAGAGCGGTTGTAAGTACGGCCAGCATGTCCAGGACGGTACGCCTGGATGCGAAATGTTCCAGCCAGCCGTATTGTGCCCGCTCCTCCCGGATCTTCTGTTCCATCTGAGCGGCCTCCTTCCCCTTGATGACCAGGGGGGTTCCGGGAAAGGTCTTCAGGAGCGTCCCTTTCATCTCCCCACGAAGCCTCTCGTGCCGGGCCTCAAGGGCCCGGGTCTGCTGATGCAGGTGAACCGGGATCAGGATGCCCAGAATCAGCAGCGCGGCCGCTGCCCCGGCAAGAAGCCTCCTGTCCGGGGCGCGGGTTCTCCGTACGAACTCCTCACGTCGAAGGTTGAACCGCCGGGTCACCGGATCCGAGGCGCCCAGGGCAAGTCCCAGGGGAACGCTCAGCCGCGCCTGGAGATCCGCGGTCATGACTCCGGCACTGTCCCGGGACTCCTTCAAGGGCATCCAGATGGAGACCGGGACTCCCAAGCGATCTTCCAGCCTCTCCGCGCACCCCGGCTCCACGGCCCCCGGGCCGGTCAGCCAGACCGCATCCACCCCGTCCTCGGGATGGAGCAGGCGGTCCAGGCGCAGGGCCTCGGCCAGCGCCGTCTCACCCTCCGAACATGCCGGAAGGGACCGAAAGAGGCTGAGAAAGCCGTCTCGGACGATCTGCACACCACCGCGTTCCGGTCCCAGGCGAACCAGGGCCGCCGCCCGGGGGGGTGCTTCCCCTGTCCGGGTTCGCCGGAACAGGGCAAAGAGGGCCAGGTCGTCCAGCGTGACGCGGTCCGGCTCCAGCCCGGCCCGGGACAGCCACTCCAAGTGGGCTGAAAGGATCGGCTTTCGCACGGCTGCGGTCAGCACGCTTCCGTTCGTTCCCGAAGGGATAAAATCCACCACCGTCTCCTCGATGGGGTCCGACACCATCTCCTCGATCTGATACTTGATGATTCTCCCCAGCTTTCCGGGGTGGTCCAGGGCGGCTTCCACATCACGGAGTTCCGCGGCCGAGGAGGGAAGGCACGACACGACGGACTCCGCGCGGAGGCCGTCCTCCTCCGCGAGGATCCCGGCCAGTGCGTCCGCGGGGTCCTCCGCCTCGCCCAGATCCCGGACCGCGGCATGGGTCACCCGGGGGCCGCGGATCGTGTTCTGGACCCTCACCACCCCCAGAAAACCGGAACCGGCCTGAATCCCCACGACGGACCCGGCCCCGAATACGCTCTTGAGCAGGTTGTTCAACTCACTCCACCTTCCAGTAGATCCGTCGAAGACCGTCCCCGGTCCGTTCGGCCACCACGTGAATGCGGCACGCGGCCTCGCCCCACCGGCCTTCGAACAGGGCCCCGAGCACCGAGGTCTTCACGGTCAGAAGGCCCTGTATCCGTTCAAAGACCGCCGTCTCCATGCCCCGGACGTCCATGACCTCGGCGACCGACCGGAACGGCTTGTCCGCCCGGCGGTCCGCGATGGCCTCGGCCAGGCCCCGGTCCAGCTCGGCATCCAGGCTCTGAAGGACCTCCACCGATGCCGTGTTCACGTTCACCTTTCCGTCCGTGTAAACGGTCGCCGCCTCCGCCAAAGCGCGGTGCACTTCTTCGTCCGCCGCGTCCAATGCCTCGAACCCGCGCACCAGCCGCACCTGGCCAATGCTCGTAAGCGGGCCGTTGGCGCAGGCATAGGGCGTCTTCAGCCCTTGATAGTAAAAGGCCTCGGCTCCGTAGAGGCGTTGAATGTCGTCCGAATCGAGCCAGTCCAGGAGCGACTCGTACGCCACCCGGTCCAGCCCCAGGATGTCGAAGAGCCTCTCCACCCGATGGGCCCAGGGCTCATCGATGTCCCCGGATGCGGCCAGGAGCAGGTTCAGGTTGAGCTTTCCGGCCTCGTCCGCCACGCCCCCGGACAGGGAGGCCTCGTCAGGCAGGTCCAGGGGAAGGCCCGTACCGTTGAACAGGCCCCATTCCTCTTCCCAGTGGTCCATTTCCATATCCTCGTCCGCTGCAATCTCCTGAAGGGCCGCCTCCACGCCGGCGCGGGCCAGGGCTTCGGCCCGAAGGGCGTCCAGGGAAAGGGCCGCCAGGCTCACCTCGGTACGCGCGGAGCCGGAGAACGCCACGCTCAGTCCGGTCAGGGTGGCGATCACCAGAAGCGCCAGCACCAGCACGGAGCCACGCTGCCCTGGAAAACCGGGCCTCAATCGATGTCTCCTTCGGCGGCCAGTGCCGGATGAATCCGGGTGGAAAACACGGCCTCTCCCCCCGACACCCCCTGCACGGCCAGCCTCAGGCGGATCACACGGGGAAGACGCCCCTCGTGGAGGCCCGATCGGCTGTCCCATTCCTCATGCTCTTCGCCGTTCTCATCCTCGTACCGAATCTCCAGGCCTCTCACGTCCTCGGAAATCAGCACCGTCTCGCCCCCTGCATCCAGTTCACCGTTCGGAAGGATCTGTTCGCGTCGAAACAGGACCCACTCACCGGTCCTCTCGTCCCCTTCCAGGCCGTACCCCACCTCGCAGAGGTCAGTCTTCGGGGTTCCCTCGCCCCATGCGAGACAGGAGAATGAGGTGAAGTCCACGCGATCCGCCGGTCGCCCCCCGGCCTGGCTTGTGGCCCCCACCATGCCGAAAAGGCCCTCCGCGGTCACTCCGCTGGGGCCTTCGACGACGGCCGATTCCAGGTCTTTTGCCATGAGATCCAGCACCACCCGGGCCGTCTGGTACACGACTTCCTGGTCCCGAACAACATCGATCGCCTCCAGGCTGCCGCTGTAGGCGGCATAGATCGCTGCGGTGAGCAGGACCGTAATGCCCAGGGAAATCAGCACCTCCAACAGGGTGAACCCCTTCAATCCGGCCTCCCATAGGCCAGGGACTCCACCACCACATCCCGCCCTCCTGTGCCGGACGGGCTTTCCAGAAAGACCCGCACCCGAATCCGGTAGAGACCGGGGCGATCCGGCACCTCTTCGATCCTGCGCTCCCACCCCCAGTCCGGTGTCACCCCGTCTTCCTCGTCGAACCGGCCGCTCTCGGCCTCTCCGGCCGAGTCGAGGCGGGCCCGGGCCTGGGCCAGTTGTGCCCGGGCAAGCTGTGCGGCCCTGGTCACAAAGCGGGCCTCGGTATGGAGGTCCAGGTTGGCGGCCTGAAGCCCGTAGACCGCCGTCAAGGCCACGGCCAGGAGCCCCATGGCCAGTACCAGTTCGATGAGGCTGAACCCGGCCTCAGCCCGTCTGCCCGTCCCCACGGCCTTCATGCACCTCCACACGTCCTGTCACAGGATGGATCTCCAGGGTAAGCGATCTCTTGCCGAGGTTCCGCAGGCGGATGTACGCGTGCTCCACGCACCCGTTCCCTCGAAAGCGGATCTCGGCCCGGCCCCGGGTCACCAAGCCCCGGCCCCACACGGCCACTTCCGCGACGGAGACGCCGGGAGGGATCGCCCCAGCGCCTTCCGGGGCCTCGGAGCCCTTGCCCGGCATTCCGTGGACGGGGGTACTGAACTCCCCGTCCGCCCGGGCCTCTCCCCAGTAGCGGCCGGCCTCCAGGTCCAGATGCAGCACGTGCTCCCGGTGGGAGGCCGCGGCCTGCCCGCGAAGCTCGCGCACCTCCCCTGCAAGCCGCCGGCCCGCGAGCCCCAGGTCGCCGTCACCCGAAGCCCTGTGAATCCGCAGCCCCGTGGCCGACCAGAACACCGCCAGAATCGTCGTCACAATCAGGAGCTCCAGTAAGGTGAACCCGCTACTGCTGCCCTTCCACCATCCAGTTGCCCACATCTGCGTCTTCCCCTTCGCCGCCCTCATCCCCGTCCGCACCGTATGTCCAGAGATCGTAGGCCTCCAGGCGCACCCCCGGACTCATGTAGTAATATGGGTTCCCCCACGGGTCCTTGGGCACCACTCCTTTTTCCAGGTATCCCCCTTCGCGCCAGGTCTTCGGAACCCGGCCCACCACGGGTTTCTCCACCAGGGCCTTGAGGCCCTGGTCCGTGGATGGGTAGGCGGCGTTGTCCAGCTTGTAGAGCTTGAGCGCGTTTTCCATGGTCTGAATATCCATGCGGGCCTTGAGGGTCCGCGCCTCTCCGGGCCGGTCCATGACCCGCACGGCAATGAGACTGGCGAGGATCCCCAGAATGGTGATGACAATCAGGATTTCGAGAAGCGTGAAAGCCGCCTGCCTGTTCTTGATCATCCATTTTCTCCTTCAGAAGGAATGGTCCCTTCGCTTGCGGTGTTCATCCGCCCCTTTGCGTCTCTGCGCGAAACATCTCACCCGATCCCCTGGGTCATGTCGAAGATGGGGAGCAGGATCGCCATCACCATGAAGGCCACCACCAGACCCATGGCCAGTATGATCGCCGGCTCCAGGAGAGAGCTGAGGGAACCGAGAGAGACCTCTACATCCTCCTCATAGCGCTCCGCCGCCTTGACAAGCATTCCCTCCAGGTCCCCGCTTCGCTCCCCGGCCCGCACCAGTTGCACCACCAGGGGTGGAAACAGCCCCGTCTCACGAAGCGGACCCGCAAAGTCCTGCCCTTCGCCCACGCGCCTGGTAGCATTCTCCAGGGCCCCCTCCACCACCCGGTTCCCGGCCGCGTGCCGCGCGATCTCCAGGGCCTTGACCAGCGGGATGCCGCTTTGAAGAAGGATGGCCAGCGTCTGGGTGAACCGGGCGATCACCGCCTTGCGGTGTACCTTGCCGGCCACGGGCACCCGCAGCCGGATACCGTCCCAGGTGTGTCTTCCGGCATCCGTCCGCAGCCAGGAGGCGGCGCCCACCAGGAGCGGCACTCCGCCGGCAAGAAGGGCCCACCACCACTGCCTGAGGGCATCCGTCGCCCAGATCAGGGTCCTCGTGGACCAGGGGAGCATCATGTCCATGCCTTCGAAGATCCCCACCACCTTGGGCATGACAAA
>CAZEIA010000086.1:13156-14272 GCA_964512335.1 uncultured Desulfobacterales bacterium | reverse complement strand
GAATCAAACCAATATCCCTCTTCTAACCAAGTAGACTCCCATATAGTGGTTTGCAAGCCATTAGGTAGACCCTCTGTGTCGACGAACCCCGAACCGCCTTGCAATTGGAATGAGGCAATTGACGTGCCAAGGTTAGCGCCAAAAATTCCGCCAGTTCCGCCATATGACCCTGCAACGTTCAAATACACATCCATATAACCAGATGAAAAACTTGCAAGACCAGTATTTGCATCAGCAAGACCTGTAGCATAAAACAATGCTGTCAGATTATAAAGAGTGCTGTCAAGCATAAAAAATTGATTAGCATCATGTGACGCTGCACTTAGAGCACCCCACTCCTGGAAGTTTAAGACGCCAGGAGAAACGGGGGTATTATTAACATATGCCGAACCGCTAACATTTAGTAGCTCCTGGATCAAAAATGCATCAGTGAGGTCTCCAATATCAAAATACCAATCATTTAAATAGGCTGAAGAGGAGACTGGAAAAAGGAAAAGCGAAATAGCTAGTAAAAACCCAACTAATAAATTACATTTTCTCATTATTATTCTCCTTATAATAGAAATTAATTACTGGTTAACAAACGTAATTAACAAATTAATGCCAATCATCACCTCCTTTATTTTCAACATTAACAAAATTTTAAATAAACTCAAATAGTGCCACCAAGGTTATCTACGATTTAAAAACCTCTTCCTGCTCAGCCCAGCCAAACCTAACAGACCGGCACCTAAAAGGAGCATGGTGGCAGGTTCAGGCGCGGGGTAGTGTACAGAGCCTGCCATGATATCATTCCCGCAAGTGGCTGAACTTACGAATAAACCTATGTTTGTAGGATTCAGGATACCCAAATCGTTCAGACTGAGCGAGAGAGATACTTTGTAAGCGGGATTACTGCCTCCAAGAGGAGACCAGGAGAAACCATTTGTTGCATCGCTAATAAGAGTACCGTTACTTATAGTTATCGGGACAGAACCAGGGTTGTTAGAATCGGTGGTGGAATCCCATGGGTTATTCCAGGACTCTCCGTAGTAGTTTGGGACAGAGTGGTGTTCAAAATACTGGGAAGAAGTCTTATAGTCGATATTGTAGTAAAGGCTACCAGCCGCAGTACCC
>CAZEIA010000086.1:0-13146 GCA_964512335.1 uncultured Desulfobacterales bacterium | reverse complement strand
CCTCCGACTAAGTCATCACCGAACCAGTGATCTGAAAGCGCAACGCCGTATTTAAAGGTGCCGGTCAAACCTATGTCAATAAAAAGATCGGCCGGATAGGTCTTCAAAGAGCCCGATACAGTGTGTTCCCCTCCGGGGTAGTTAGTGAAGATGCCCAGGTTAAGCTTTCCTTCTGAAAAATCCACTTCCATCTTATAGAGGTCGAAAACACTATTGGAACCCGGTATTACATCTACCCACCCATAAGTATTGCCATTCCGGCTGTCTCCTTTAAGAACTAACGTTTCATCGATTATTGTTTTGGTAGTCGCCGAGGCCACACCGGGCCAAAAAAACAAAAACATAGCGACCGTCAAGATAATGAGCTTTAAATTTTTCATTAACCGTCTCCAAGAAAAGTTCGAATACAGTCAGCGTGTCAGTGTCAAGCTATAGAGCAAGGGGTATGCCAAAAGCCTTGATTTAACACGAACCTCATTAGAAATTTTTATGTCCTATTTTCAGGTTGTTACGCTCAGGCCGTGCTGTCCGTCAAAGGGAATGAAAAACTTTTTACAAATGCGTGTAAACTGATTCCACTTTTCCGTGTATCCTATTTGATATCTGGGTATCATTTTACACGGATTCCTCAAGATATTGAGGTGGCCTATAGGGGGGCGGCAGATTCCTTCTGTCGCTGGACGATCGTCGGTCCTTCCATTCGGCCATGTCGACGACCTTGGAAGGGCTTTCATCTCGCCGGTCCAGCCCGCTCCTTCGGTCTTTAACGGTTCTTCGGTCTATACCGGATCGTCGCTCGGGAATGTGTCCGGAATAAACAAACTCTCTTCTATCACGCCCTGAACGCCTTCCGCCCTGGTCCAACAGCGCTGCCAACTTCTGCATTGTATCTCCTCTCAGCTATCAGCTATTTTCACTTGAAGGCTGAAGTTCCGGAAGAGCAAGGTGTGTGCCAGAAAATGGGCCTGAAGATATAAACATGGATAGATTTTTATTTAATAATATCAGACAATTAAGCTCTTACTGTTTTACATGGGGTTTTAAGCGGAGCCCGTTTCTGAGGATGCGTGTTAAGGGGCTCCACTGGGCGTGTAACTTCCTGCCATAATTTGGTTTGCAATTACATAGGGAATTATGCGAGACGCTGCAGTCGGGAGGAAACAGGGAAGGAGGGAATGGGAAAAGAATGGGCGGGAGGTCGGACCAGGTGCAGCTACGACCCCAGGGCGTTGATACGGTTTAAGAGGGTCTTGTAACTCACGCCCAGAAGTTCTGCGGCCTGTCGCCGATTCCAGCGCACCTGCTCCAGGGCATTTTCAATGGCTTCTCGTTCCAGTCCGTCGGTGTAGGCCTTGACCAGGGTCTTTAACGAGGCGCCTTCCTGCGCCAGGTGGGATTCAATGGCCTTGTCGCTCCAGGCTGGAAAAGGCTCCTCCGAACCCTGGGGAGTCAAAGGATCTGCCCCCTCAATGCCCGGATCTGCTGCCACGCAATCGTTCAAGAACCCCCAATCCTGCATGACCACGGCCCGCCGCATGAGGTTTTCAAGCTCACGCACGTTTCCCGGCCAGGAGTACCGGCTGAGGCGATCGACCGCTTCCGCAGGCACATCAAGGACACCGCGCCCCAGTTCAAAAGAGTACTTGTGAAGAAAATAGTGAACAAGAAGGGGGATGTCCTCGCTGCGGTCCCTGAGAGGAGGGACCTGAATGTGGATGACCGCCAGCCTGAAGTAAAGATCTTTTCTGAACCGGCCTTCGCGCACCTCAGCCAGAATATCCACATTTGTGGCTGCGATCACTCGCGTCTCAATGGCCTGGTCCCTTACATCTCCCAGACGGGAAAACACCTTCTCTTCGAGAACTTGAAGAAATTTGACCTGCATAGGCAGGGGCAGAGCCCCTATCTCGTCAATAAAAAGAGTCCCATGATTTGCCGTTTCCATACGGCCCGGTTTGTCGGAATGTGCCCCTGTGAAAGCGCCTCGCTGATATCCGAACACCTCGCTCTCCAAAAGCGTGTCAGGAAGGGCGCCGCAGTTCACCTTGACCAGTGGCTTGTCCGAGCGGCTGGAATGGCAGTGAAGAGAGCGGGCGATGAGTTCCTTGCCGGTTCCACTCTCCCCTGTTATCAGAACGGTCACCGGCTTGTCGGATACCGCCCGGATCTTCTCCCGGATCTTTTGAATCGCCTGGCTCCGGCCTATAATTACAGGGTGAACACCGTCCCGGCCCAAATTGCACGTTTTAGCAGATGATTGAAGGACGTCGGCAAATCCTTTTCGCAAATCCCTTGGGTGCAGGCATGCAACCCTTTCAAAGGGCCCGCACATGGCCGAGGAAAAAAGCCCTTTATCATCACTAATAACTACAACAGGCAGGCCTGGGTGAACTATCTTGAGCTTGTGAAGGGCCTCGAGCATGGCTGTGATGCTATTTAGTGGCGCCAGAACGGCAAGGGAAGGATGGTTTCCTTCGTACATTGAAAGGGGGTCTTCGGACCGCACTATTCCGGAGACATGGTAGCCGGCTTCATTAACGCGCGATGTCCACGGGTTGTTTTCGGGGTTCGTGTCGTTGTCCACCACTAGGACTTCAAGGCTCATCAATATTTCCTGTTCGGGTTTTTAGGCAGCCAGCGCTTGTGAAATAGTCTTGGCCAGTTCGTGAATCTGGCAGGGCTTGGTGAGGTATCCACGAATCAAGCCCCGAACGTCCTCATCAATTCCGTCGGGACCCACATCATGATAACCGGATATGATCACAACCCTGGCGTCGGGATCAAGCCTGATCATTGCCTGAACGCAGGACAGCCCATCCATTTCCGGCATGTTTCGATCTATCAGGACCAGGTCAGGGCTCCAGGTCGGATAATGCTTAAGGGCCTCGGTAGCCCGGCTTACCTTGATGGGCCTATAACCTAAACGTTCAACCAGCAGAGACATGCTTTTTAGAACTGCTTCGTCATCATCCACAATGAGGATCTTCTCTTTGTTCCCGAGCACACTAGGCGGAATCAGTCCGTTATCGGCGCACTCTGTGCCGTTTGCAGCAGGCAGTGTGATTTCAAAAGTGGACCCCTCTCCCCGTGACGAGGTCACCGTAATTTCTCCGCCGTGCTGACCGATAATCCCCCGGCTTGTGGAAAGTCCCAGGCCGGTGCCCTTGCCGACTTCTTTACGAGTGAAAAAGGGGTCAAACAGGCGGTTCAATGTCTCTTGATCCATTCCAGTGCCTGTGTCCGAAACGCGGCAGATAACTTTGTCCCCCTTCAGCAGGGTCTCAACCAGAATACGGCCTTCTCCGTCTATGGCGTCCCTGGCATTGGTGAGGAGGTTCATGAACACCTGGCTCAAAAGTGAAGAACTTCCTTTCACTATTACGTCCGGTGCAAGACTCGTTTCAACGGTGATTTTCTGATCCATCAGCCTGGATATGATATTGCATGTCTTTTTAATAACATCGCCAAGATCAATGAAATCTCTAAAGTCGGTTTCGTGGCTGCGTTTTGAAAAGAGCAACAGTTCATTTATCAGGTCCGTACCCTTTTCCACTGACTCGGCAATGCTCTCGGTAATCTTTTTAATCTCGGGTTGATCCTTGTAGAGCATTTCCAGATACTCGCTGTTACCATAAACAGCCTGAAGAATATTACGGAAGTTGTGCGCCACGCCCCCCGCTATAAGACCCATCGACTCCATCTTCTGAGAATTATAAAGTTGTATCTGAAGCTCTTTTTGCTCTTTCTCCCGCATCACTTTCTCAGTGATGTCCTCATATAAAACCACCACTTCCCCGGTACCGAGCCGATACAAATAGCAATCCCGGTAGCCCTGTATGCCTGTATCTTTGGGGATGGTGAAGATTACTGACTCAGGCTTTCCGCTGCGTCGGACGCGATGAAGGACCTTCATGAGCCCACACGGCCCTGCAAAGGGAAAGGCTTTTGACAACTGGCTTCCCAGAATCTTCCCTTTTTGACCAACCCCTTCTATCCTCAGTGCAGCCTCGTTTAGTTCCAGGATCTGGAAGTCCTCACCATCTTCGGTCTTTCTCAGGACCATGGCCCCGCTCTTCATGTTGTTGAACACGGCCTTGTACCTGATTTCACTCTGGTGAAGCTGGCTGCCCACTTCCTGAAGTTCACGGGCCTTGGCGTCCACCTTCTTTTCCAGGTTGGCCACCAGGGTAGCATTTTCCATTGCCATGGCCGCAGAACTGCTAAGGGCGCTCAAAAGAAAAAGGTCCTCCTGACGAAAGCTGTGAGAATCCTCCAGGGAATCCACGTATATAATGCCCTGGACCTCAGAGCGGCTGATCAGGGGGACACACATATAGGATCGAATGGCCTGCTGGCTGTTGGAAAGGTCTGATTTTTCCTGCTCGTCAAACTCAAGAGCCAACTGCGGCTCTCCACTCTGAAACACTTCTTCCGCGATCGACCGGCTGTAGCCGTGATCATCAACAGGAATGCCGGCTCGTGTCTTGGCAATGAGTTCAATGAGCTGTCCGTTCTCAGGGTCCTTTTGTAATATGGCCACCCGCTCTATACGCTTGAACACATCAAAGAGGTATTCCGTCAGACTTTGAAAAATATCCCGCAGATTAAGGGAGCCCATGAGTAAGTCGGAAAGGCCGTGAATCAGTTCCACGTTTTTGACATATGTCCCGGGTCGATCCTCGTAAAACGACTTGAGGCCGCTCAGGGAAGGGCTGACTCGGTCCACATCCACGCAGATGGTTTCCTGGTCACCGAGGTCCTCGGGTACTGTGAGACAAAACGATGTCATCCCTATGCTTATACGGTCTCCCTGTTCTACAAAGCTTTCCTGCCCACGCTCCAGGGCCTTTCCATTCAGCAGTGTGCCATTCCGGCTCCACAGGTCCTGCACGACCCATCCCTTGTCCCGGGCGTCGACCTTCAAGTGAATCCTTGACATTGCACGATCCGGCAGTTGTATGTCGTTCGACTTGGCCCGCCCAACCGTAGCCGTACGGCCACTTACCTGGAACGTCTTACCAGTCATCTGTCCGGACAGGATTTGCAATATGAACATATCACACCCCTGTGGGGAAATAATGTGCAGGTCCATTCATGATTGACAAGGCCCGCCGATCACGGTGCATCTCCCAAAAGACGCCTTACGTGCTCCATAAGGACGGACATTTTGACGGGCTTTGAGAGGACCAGGTCGGCCTTGCTCTCGTTTGCAAGCAGCTCAGGCTCTTTTCCAAACCCGGTAATAGCAATGACAGGGGTATTTTTGTCTTTGGATTTGGCCCTTGAGACAATGCCGATCCCGCTTACATATGGCATCACGATGTCTGTGATTACCAGATCGAATTGCTCACCGTCCAGCAGCTTGAGCCCTTCCATGCCGTCCGAAGCGGTGACTGCATTGTACTGGTGGTATTTGAGGTGTTTGAGAATGACCGCCAGCACGTCCGGGTCATCCTCTACCACAAGAATGGAGTATTTTGAAGGCATGTGGGACCCTTGGTTTGCTGATTGCCGGATCAGGGGTTACGGTGCGACTCCAAATAGGCCAGGTCCTTGGTCTGGGTGTTTTTATTTCCGATGGCAAGAATCAATATAATGTCATCGTCACGTAAAAAATAAAGTCGGCCGGAATAGGCGAACTGGACCTCCAATATATTCGATTTTCCGCCTTTACCAAACACTTTTCTCTTTATCAACACTGATTCGGAATCTTCGTTCAGGGCCTTTAAGACCTCCTCAGCCTTGATCTGGAAGTCCAAGGGCATGTCGATTATCCCTTCCAGGGAACGCGCTGTAAAGGACAGGTTTTTATAAAGAGCGCGAAAGCGCTTTCTCAGTTTATCAATTTCCTTGTCCGCCTTTTTCGGCTTTTGAATTTTGCTCCTGAGCCGATCCATCTCTTCCTGCAGTTCGAGAACCTTCAGCTCGGTTTCTTCCCGCAGGACCTGCTGGTGCTTTACTCCGTGCTCCAAACCTTCCATTTCATCAAGCAGGCCTTCCACATCCTGACTCAACCCGTCCCGCTCCCGGCTCAAGGTATTGATTCGCGACTGGTATTCGGCCTCTTTTTCGCCGGCCGCCTGGATCATGGAACGGGCATCATTTAGTTGACCGGCCAGGGCCTCCAGTCGTGCCTTTTGTTCAGCCTCCTCCTCTGCGGAGTCTTTGGCGCTTTTTCTCGCCCCCAAGTAAAGCGCTCCTCCAGAAAGGACGAGCCAGAAGAAAAGGACAATATTGGCAAGCAGGCTGCTGTGCCCGATATCCAGGGCCACAAGCAGGTCCAGGCCCTCGTTCAGGACACGAAAATTCTCTGCAGCTGTCTCCGTGTAGTTGAGTTCTTCCTCTACTCTCAGGAACGGCCCGGGGAGGTCAGTGGCTCCCAACATGTCCTCGTGAAACTGGATCGGGTAGAGGACCTGCTGTTCTTTGGTCTTCACAACAACCCTGGCTTGCACACCCAACTTGTACAAAGTATTTTCAGAAAAATACCGGGCCAGATTGCGCTGAATCTCCTCTCTGACAGTCCATCGCCCCCCCAGGAGGGCTTCCTGATTCTGAATAATCAGGCTTTCAATGACCTCTTCTTGAGTCCTTTGAATGTAAGATTCCAGGCCGCTCAAGCTCAAAACATAGCCCAAGGGAGGGATCAGAAGGCAAAGGAATGCCAGGCGGAATGGAAAACGTTTCATACCCTGTATTACCCGTCATTCCTTATTGCGCAGCCATTTCCTGGAGCAATGACCTGGCTTGCTCTGCTCCGTCAAATTCAGCGTTAATCTCCAGGGCCTTTTCCAGGTGGAACTTTGCCTGATCATGTTGATCGTTTTTGTACAAGGCCATGCCCAGGTGGTAGTGAATAACCGGGTGCTCCGGAGCCAGTTCCACCGCGTCTTCCAGTTCTGACACGGCGCTGGGATACCGCTCCTTTTGGTAGTATGCCCAACCCAGGGTATCCATGACGGCGGCACTGCCGGGCGCGTGCCTCTTGGCTATCTGTGCGAACTTGAGGGCCTCGTCGATGTTGCCACCTGAATCAATAATGCGCCAGGCCAGGTTGTTGGCAGCCGGGGCAAAGTCATTATTGACGTCCAGGGCCTTCCGATAGTAGCCCTCCGCCTCGTCTCCCTTGCCCTGCTGCTCGGCAATGGCGCCCAGGGCCATGTAAGCGGAAAGGGCATTGGGGTTTTGCTCAAGCAGTGACTCGTACTGGGCCCTGGCCTCGTCCACCTTCCCCTGGTTTGCGTAAAGGCCCGCCAAAAGCGGATACACACCCACCATGGCCGGGTTGAGTTCTATGGCGGAGCTAAGCCGCTCCTCGGCCTCCCGGACGGAGCCACCCCTGGCAAGGTAGACCCGGGCCTCCAGGTAATCCACAAAGGCCAGCATAGCGTTGTTGCCTGCCACACTCTCCTTGTGGGCTCCTGTCATCTCGAGGGCCTTATCGTAATCCTTCTCCCTTATGTAATTGGCCACCAGCAGTCCCAGGGCGTCCGTCTGCAGGGGATTGATGTCCAATGCCTTTTCAAACAGGTCCTTGGCCTCTTCCGGTCTCCCTGTGAGATTGTAGAGGAGTCCCAGTTTCACATAGGCGGGAGCATACACGGGGTTGAGTTGGAGGACCTTGCTGTAAACCTCTTCAGCCCCCTCTGGATCCCTTTCCAATACATTCAAGGCTCCCTTTAGCATAAAGGCCTGTATGCTCTCAGGGGCCAGTTTTAGCGCGGCCTCTATCTGCTCCCTTGCCAATGCAGCATCACGCCTGCCCAGGTATACCTCTGCCAGCAAAAGCCTTGCCATCAGATGACGCGGGTTTCCCTCAACGGCCTTTGCCACATGGGTCTCTCCCAGATCCGGCCTGCCCGTTGCAATCAGTGCCAGGCCCTTGTAGTAATGGGCCTGATGGGCCTCAGGATTTTCCCTCAGAACATAATCAAGTCGTTCTATGGCCTTGGTGAAATCCCGGTTCGAGATGTTTATCTTGCCTTTCAGATAGTTTGCGCCCAGGTGTCCTTCGTCCTCGGCCAGGATCCCGTTCACGATTTCATCGGCCTTGGGTATCTCGCGAAACTCGTAGTGGAGTTCGGCCAGGGCCAGCTTGAGGTTCGTGTCGCCTTGAACACTCAGCGCCTTCTCCATTTGATTCACGGCCTTTTCATAATCACCGTTCTTTCTGTAAAAACCACTAAGGCGCACGTGTGACGACACATCTTCCCTTGGGGCTACTTTTACAGCCTCCAGGTAAGTCTCCTCGGCGAGTTCCGTCCTCCCCTGACTCTCATAAAAACCTGCAAGCACCGCCAGATCGAGGTGCTTGGCGTCCGACTGCTCCACCATCCGACGAAGCAGGGTCTCCGCCTGTTCCTCATCGCCTTCGGCCTTGAGGATGCGGGATAATTCCACATAGGCCACCCTCTCATTTGGCGCCGATTCCATCACCTTTGTATATGCCTCTTTGGCCAGGTCCCGTTGTCTTGTTAAGACATAGAGCCGTGCAAGAGAGAGCTGAATTCCAGGGTCTTCGGGTCTTATGCCGGCAGCCTTTTTCAGTGTACCTATGGCAGCCTCAGCGTCCCTTTCCTGGACCTGAACGCCGGATAACAGTTGAAGGGCCTCCACGTTTTCAGGCTCCCGGTCCAGTACCAGTTGGGCCCTTTGCCTTGCCTCGCCTATTTCCCTGCCCAGGAGATATATCTGTCCCAGTCTCAACTGGGCCTCGAGATGATCCGGGTTGATGGAAACGGCGCTCCGAAAGGCCTGAAAGGCCTCTCTGCCTTTCTGCTGATGAAGGTAGACCCTACCCAGGTTATAGTAGGCCTCGGAGTTCTCCGGCTCGAGCTGAAGCGCGCTTCGCAATTCCAGCAAGGCCTTGTTCCATTGCTCCTCGTCCAGGTATTTTTCCGCCTTTTGGAGGTGGCTTTTTGCCTTCTCTTCCTTGCTCGCACAGCCTGTGGCCACCGGTAGGACCAGACAGATAACTGCAAGCAAAATCAAAAGAGACCTGAGACCGTTCATTCCATTTCGTGTCATTTTTTCCCCTATTGTTAAGTTATAGAAAAACACTACTCATAAGCTTCCCGGTTGTCAAACCGGTTTTGAAACTCATCTCTTGACGAACGGAAAAATATTGAATAGATTCAGCCTTAAAAGAACACGGCCACGGGCTGGTCACCCCCGCCCACAAACAGTAACGACTGGTGGCCTAACAATTTTTCGGCTTAACAGCTCAACAGCTTATCAGCTAACACCACGGGGAGGTGACAATGAAAACATTCATGAAAGGCATGTTTTTTCTAGGGTCTGCTTTGTTGCTGTTCTCTTGTACCATGGCTGATGTCCCGCCCGTCTCCGCGCTACCGGAAACACAGGTGGCCTTCGCGGAAAAGGAATCCTACATCATCGGATCCAGCGATGTCCTGGAAATCAATGTGTGGAAAGAACCAGACCTGACAAGGCAGGCCCATGTGCGCATGGACGGCATGATCACTCTGCCTATGATCAACGATATTCAGGCAGAAAACAAGACCTTGATGGAGCTTCAAGAAACCATTCAGGAAGAATACTCCAAGTTCGTGAGCGAGCCCGCGGTAACCGTGATCCTGCTTCAAAGCAACAGCCGGCGGGTCTACCTGCTGGGAAAAGTGAACTCCCCAGGGGAGTATCCCCTCAAAAAGTCCATGACCTTCCTGCAGGCCCTTTCAGTGGCCAACGGGCTGGACAGGTGGGCGGACAAAAGGAACATCCGCCTCATTCGAAAAGTCGACGACCAGGAACAGACCTTTCGTATCAACTACAACGAAATTATTTCCGGAAAGGACTTGTCCCAAAACATCCTGCTGCAGCCTGAGGACACAATCTTCGTGCCTTAGAAGGCTCCTTGCCGTGGCTCTTGTGCAGCCCCTCACCTTAGCTGTACAGGGCATTAGCTTATTGTCGAACCGGCAAAAAAAGAATTGAAATGCCAAACGCCTGATTCAGATGATGATAAAGGGGGACCATGAAAAGGAATGCCTTGGGTTTCAATTTTAAGGTACACATCCTGCTGCCGGCCATGTCTCTCCTTCTTGTTGTCTCTTTGATCGGCGCTGGTGCGGCGCAGGGCGCTGAGTTTTACTGGGACACCTCTTTCAATCTCTCCGAAGAGTATGACGACAACATCTACCTGCAAGACCAGGACCAGACAGACGACTTTATCACTCTCGTGTCGCAGGACTTCAACCTGGGCATTCGCACCGAGGACCTGGATGTAGGCCTGGATTTCTCTATCGGGTATGCCTACTACCAGGAGCGTGGCGGATCGGGAGAAATTCGAGGTGACATCAACTTGTCCGGCGCAAGGGACATTCCCTTGTCCGATCGCCTGTTTCTCACACTGGACGAGTCCTTCAAGGTTTCAGAGGACCCTCTTGAGTTCGGGCCGACCGAAGACATTGAGACCTCAAGCGAGGTTTACAGCAGCCGCAATACCCGCAACCGTTACTATCGCAACCTCTTCCGCGGGGAGCTGGCCTACCGTTTCGGAGAGGAGGATGACTTCTACTGGGGGTATCGGAACAACCTGCTGGAGAACAGTTCAGAAGAACTGCAAGACAGCATGATTCACAATCCCTATGCAGGTGTTCGATACTGGTTCGTGCCGCAGCACGGAGTGGATTTGAGCCTCAATTACACCATGGCCCGATTCGATGACCAAATCGATGTAAACGATCCAGGCAGCACTTCCGACTATGAAGGATGGGGCACCAACGCCGCTTATTATTTCCGCATGAGGCCCGAGACAATCTGGAATCTGACCTACTCCTTTTACACCCGGGACTTTGATTCCCCCAACGACACCGACTACGACGTCCACAACATGAGCATAGGCGTCTCTCACCAGTTGACTGAGACCCTCTCCGCATCAGCGGGCTTCGGCTGGTACAGGCAGGTCCCCGAAAGAGGTGATTCCTCGGACGGGCCAAGTGGGAACGTGGGGCTCAGCAAACAGTTTGAAAACGGCACCCTGTCACTTCAAGGAAGCTGGGGTTTCAGGGAGCAGTATGCAGAAGCACAAAACCTCGGCTCCAGCAAATTCAGGCGTATCAGGGCCACCTACGGTTTTCAGGCGGCGGAGAACATAAGTGTCTCGCTGGGTCTTGGTTATTACGAGAATGAATATTTGGACCTCAACAACCGCAGCAAAGACAAGACCTGGTACGGGAACGTCTCAATGTCGTACCGCATACTGGAAAGGCTGACCGCCAGCCTCAATTACACGCACCAGGATCGCAGCTCCGATACCAACCTGGGCGACTACAAAGTCAACCGGGTCATGCTCAAATTCTCCATCCCCTACCAGGGCCGCCCCCGCTCCTTTTAGGGGACGTACATCATATTATTACTTTTCAGCCTCGACGGAGTATTCTCGCTCTCGCACCAGAGACGCACCCCTTTTCACAGCGTTGCTAATCGCAGGCTGGTTGAGGGGGATCTTTTGGGCAAGCTCTGTTTGGCTGATACCCAGTTCCACAGTGGCCCAGTAACACAACAGACTTCTGGCCTCAACCTTTCGACGGTCCTTTCCAGGCGCTGTCACTTCCCTCGGATCCAGGCTTAACACTTCTGCAACTCGTTCTATCAGGCGATTCAACGTATAACCGCCGGCGGCAAGTCGATACTTTCTTTCCAGCTTCTCCTCGGCATCGGCAAGGACCTGGGCTACAAAATCCCCCTGCCCCAGAATCCGCTCATCACCTTTCTGGTAAACCCCTTCCTTCTGCAATGCCTTCACACCAGTCCATCCTCCCTGGCTTCGCAAAAGTCCACCGCCCATCAAATCAGGCCGTTTGCCCTGTTCAATTCCTGCCGTCACAAAGTGGCTATATCTTTCTCTGGCCATGGTCCTATGGTTATTAAATATAGCAAGTATATAGTCCACATCATGCCATTCTACCTCCGTTTTGCCCAAAATCACACTATGCCCGCCATATGGATATCCGCACAGCTCCTCATAGCTGTCAACCAGGTCAGCCCTCAAGGGGTTCAGGTGGATATAACGAACCAATTCCAGAAAGTAAGGGGCTTCTTCACACAGAATGGATTTGTAGCGGTTTTGGAAAAGATGGCCGCAGCGTTGGTGACGGTGGTTGAAGCTGACGGCATATCCCGTCAGTAAACGGCGCATCACCGAGGACAAAGGGGCATTGCCGGTCCTGAGCAACAGGTGAAAGTGGTTGGGAATCAATGCCCAGGCATAACACTTTGTAACGGTATCAGCCAAAATACTGCCTAACCGATTGAGAAAATCATCCCGGTCGGCATCGCCAAGGAAAATATTCTTACGGTCGATTCCACGTGCTACCACATGATGCAGTGCGCCTGGGGCGTCTATTCTCGATTTTCGTGGCATGTCTTACTTTTACAATATCCACGCCAAACAGGCAAGTGATAAAATGATGTACGTCCCCTATTCCCTACAATCGCTCATAGCGGATGCCCAGGCTCGCGGCCTCGGCCGCGGTGAACAGGGCCTTCACGTCGAGGACGATGGCTGGGCCTTCGTCCCGGCACATGTGTACGATCCCGGCGAGTCCCATGTCATTGTACATCTGGTGTCCCACAGCCACTATCACCCCGTCACACTCTGCGAGCGCCTCCATGGGCTGTACCTCTATCCCGTAGTGGTCCAGGGCCTCGGCCCTGTCCGCCACAGGATCGTGCACACGAGCGTCAATGCCGTAATCCGCAAGCTCCTTCAAAATGTCCACCACCTTGGTGTTGCGTATGTCCGGCACATCCTCCTTGAACGTCAGGCCCAAAACAGCAATCCTGGCCCCACGCACCTGCTTCTCCGCCCGGATAAGAAGCTTCACCAAACGCTCCGCCACATACTTGGCCATGCCGTCGTTGATCCTGCGGCCCGAAAGGATCATCTCCGGGTGATACCCCAGGGATTCGGCCTTAAAGGTCAGGTAGTAGGGATCCACCCCGATGCAGTGCCCGCCCACCAGCCCCGGCCGAAACGGCAGGAAGTTCCACTTTGTGCCGGCCGCCTCGAGTACGTCGTTCGTGTCGATCCCCATGCGTTGAAAGATCATGGCCAACTCGTTCATGAGGGCGATGTTCAGGTCCCGCTGAGTGTTCTCGATCACCTTGGCCGCCTCGGCCACC
>CAZEIA010000085.1:0-14287 GCA_964512335.1 uncultured Desulfobacterales bacterium | reverse complement strand
CCGAAGCGTATAAAGACGTTTCCCTGGTCGTTGATGCGGTTCACCAGGCAGGCCTGGCACACATAGTCGCACGGCTGAGACCGCTTGGCGTAGTCAAAGGGTGAGCCCTACGGGACCCCGCAACGCGTAGCAACCAAGTGTGCAGTAATTTACAGCATATCAAGGCCGAGGTTCCCGGTCAATCTAAAACGTTTCACCAACCCTTCCTCAACCCGCCACAGGCGGGAGAGCGGCATGTTTGAAGGAGAACTGATTTGTCTACCGGCGTAAGAGCGGCTTCAATCATCCTCGCGGCGGGTAAGGGAAGCCGCATGACAGGGTACAACGGAAACAAGACCCTTCTACCCCTTATCCCGGGCTCAACGCCCTACCGGGGATACAGGCCCATGCTGCTCCACATTCTGGAGCAGCTTCCGAGCGGTCCCAAGGCCCTGGTGGTCCATCACCGGAAAGATGAAATACTGCAGGCGACCGAAAACCTGGGCGTCTCCTACTGTGATCAACCAGTTACCAACGGGACCGGCGGAGCACTCCTCGCAGCACGCCCCTTTCTGGAGACCGTATTGGAGGAGGGCGTGATCATCACCATGGGAGACGTGCCCCTGGTAACCCGCGAAACATATGAATCCTTGCTTTATCGCCTCGAAAATCATCCCTTCGTCGTACTGGGCTTTACGCCCGAGGACAGAAAAAAATACGGCCTCCTGGACACAGAGGGGCCTTTTGTAAGGCGAATCGTCGAGTGGACATATTGGCACAGGTTTTCACCTTCCAAACAGGAGGCGCTTCAAATTTGCAACGCCGGCATATATGCAGCACGAGTAGAGATACTGCAGCGTTATCTGGAACGCCTCCAGGAACGTCCCCATGTGGTGACGAAAGAACAACAAGGCCGGCCCGGCAAGATCCAGGAGTACTTCATCACGGACCTCGTTGAACTCCTTGCAGAGGACGGACTGAAGACCGGCTTTGTTGTCGCGCGGGATGAAAGAGAAGTCATGGGGATCGACGATCCGCTTGCATTGAAAGCGGTCCAGAGGCTTTTCAGTCTCGGCTTTTCCCGGTAATCATATCGCAGGACGCCCCTTCCGCACTTTCAGGGACTATGCGGTCCATTTGAGCCGCACCACTTTTTGCGATTCATCGATCTTTGGTGTTCCCGTCTCTAAAGCCTTGCCCCCGCTCTCTTCTCCCCGTTCCTCCCCGTCAAACAGCACCTGCCTGGGTATTCTATCCACGATTACCGGAAGTTGATCCGGGCGTATCCCCAGCCTCTCCAGCCTCGGGCCAAGGTCTTTTGTACAGATCCGTTCCAATTCATGGCCCACCACAAAACGTGACATGAGTAAATCCGCCAGGTAGACATGGTGGGTGAGATGCGGGTTCACCTTGGAATTCTCCGGCTGGTGATGATGTCGTATGGCGTCGGCCAGGCTTTCGGAAAGGGCCCACTGGTCGGCAAGAAGCCCTCCGGCCTCGTCATGGGACATCCCGAATGTCTCTTTCTCCACATCAATCAGGCTCATGCCGTTCACTTGGGTTCGACGGTAGAAAAGCGGTGCAACAGGGGAGACATACTGGTCCAGGATAACTTTACCGATGTCGTGAAGCAGCCCTGCGGTATAGGCGATATCCGGAGGAACAAGTCCCGTAAAATTAGCCAGGGCCTCCGCTGTCATGGCGGTGCCAAGGGCGTGTTTGTACAGCCCCCCCTTACATATGGAATACCCCACATCCCGCTCCGGGAAAAAATCGTCCAGGGCCGCGGTCAGGATAAACTGCATCAGCCTTTTTTCTCCAATCAGTACCAGAGCCCTGTCTATCGCATCTGTCTTGATACCGAATCGGGCTGAATTGCACAGCCGGATCACCTTGGCACTGATGACCTGGTCCCTGCGGGTCTCCTCCGCCACTTCCTCCATGTCATAGCTCTGGTGCCTTATCATTCGAATGATCTTCAGTGCTATCTGGGGAATAGGGGAAACCTCCTGAAGGGATTTTTTCAGTCGTTCGGGAGAAAGAGAAACGTATTCTTTGGACGCGTCACCAGCCCGGTCCGGACCGAACGGGGCTATCCTGTACTGGAAAGTGTCCAGGTTCAGGCCGAGCCTGCAGGTAAAGAAACCCCCTGTTTCCTGCGTCCTGATGGGTAAGCCTTTCCTTCTCAGGACACTCTCCACCACATCCGCGGTTCGTCCGCCTATGTCCAGTTCAAGATCGCACTCGGAAAGGACCCCCACGAGTGCTCCGCCGGCCATCACCACCTCCATGCGCTTCAAAGAGGCGCCTTCCTGCTCCAGAGCGTCCAGAAACAGTGGAAGTCCGGTAGCAGCGTAAGTCTCGGGCTGCCAGAAGCAGTCCATTCCCGTCGGCTCAGGCAGGAGAAAATGTGCAAGTCCGCCAACTTCCGCGTACCGATCATATATTGCAACACCCACGCAGGAGCCCAGGTAGGCCTCCAGGATCTCTTTTCTCCGGTGGGCCGTAACAAAACTTCCGGACGCCACCGAACAGGCAGGGTAACGGTAACCCATGGAAAGTCCTTTCACCAGAGATGGGACAATGTGCAAGCCCGTCACCGTCCTCATTCAGTCAATGTGATTGAGCATAAGGTAAGCGCTATTATACCACACGCATATGACCGATGGTTCGGCCGAAAATCCGTATTCACTGTTCGCAGTCCACAGCTCGTCAAATAAAGCCCGGTATTCGTTCTTGTAATCAATGACTGGTGGTTCAGGAACTTCTGGATCCTTTCAGCTTATATCGGCTGACAAGCCCATAAACTTTACAGCAAACAGCTTATAAGGTTTAAACCAATCAGGGAGGGGGGACGGCAGCCAGCCGGAGGGTTGAGGGAATCACTTCCGCCACCAGCGGGAGACTTCCCGGTTGCTCCCCGTCCATGTCCAGGAGTACCCGTTCAGGGGACCACGCCTCGATGTATCTCCCTGAAAAAGAACTGATCTTTGAATGGCTCATCAGTGTTCCATTGTAAAGCCTGGGCAGGTTAAAAAAGACCTCCCACAAGGCCAGGTCGCCTATCGCCGTGAGGTGAAACAGGCCGTCATCCGGACGGGCATGAGGCGCAACCCACATACCCCCTCCCTGGTACTGTCCATTGGCCACTGCAATGTTCCAGGCCATTGTCTCCACCACGGGCCCGTAGTCCAATCGGAAACTGATCCTCTTCTTGCGAAAGAGAAAAATAGAAACCAGTGTGGCTTGAATAAAGGTGAGGAAACCGCCCAGGGCTTTTGCCCCCCGGTTGACCCTTGAATCCACCTCTCCGCCCAGGCCGAAGCTGATCATATTGTGAAAAAACCGTTGTTCCGTGGCTCCCTCGCTTCCGCGAAACGTAATTCGACCGGCATCAACCATACGGGTGGCCCCGCATGCAATCAACTCCATGGCCTGTCGTGGATTCGCCGGAATGCCCAGGGTCCTGGAAAAGTCGCAGCCCGTGCCGCATGGGATGTATCCCAGAACCATCCTCCCGGGCCCAATGGAATAGGAAAGGAGTCCGTTTACAATCTCATTCAAGGTCCCGTCGCCACCGACGCAAACAACGAGATCAAACCCGGACCCGGCCGCCTCGCCTGCAAGCCGGGTCGCGTCTCCCGGTCCCGTAGTGACTTCGGCCTCATATGATCCTGTTACCCGGGCCGCCAAGCCCTGAATCCTGCGCCAGGTCTTTGCCGCGCTGCCCGACCCCGCATTAGGGTTGACAATAAACGCCGCCTTTTTGTATGTCTTCACGCGCCCCGCCCCAATGCCCGCATGCAGAAATCCGATGTTGTCGAACGTTATGAGAGTCACATATTGGAAATTTGGATATCCGGAACCTTCGACGGCCATGGATTCTCCGGCCACGCCAAAGATTATCACCGCCGGTCGGACATGATCTATGAGCGGTTGAAAAGCCCCGAGGCAAAAGGGCCTTACTATCGCCGTATCAGCCGGCAGGTCTCAGGAAACCGCGGAGAAAGGCCGATCGCCGGTTCCGGAGACGCCTAGTTCCGACCCGCGGGAGACGAACTGACGCCTTCAACCGTAAATTCGCTTATGTCTTCGGGTAAGTTCTGAAATACAACCATGAAAGGCACTTTACCACCGGTAGGGACCGCTACGTTACGCCCTTCTTCCCCTCCACGACGGTTCAAACGCTCCTCCATAAACTCTATGGGCCTGCCCACAAGTTCCCCCTGGGTGAAGGAATTCCCGGCATACACGGTTTGAGACTTGACACTTCTGCCCTGCCCATCGAGGATGGAGGCTTTTACACTGATGAAACTTCGGGGCTCTGAGTAGTTGTTCACGATGTCCCCCCTTATTACGAACCGCTGCTTTCCTCCCTCGGTGAGGACAAACGACCCCTTGACCCCTTCAAAAGAGAGTCTTCTAACACCCGCATCCACCGGGGTCCTTTCCGCACGCGGCTTCATAAAGGGGACGCCCTCGTGAATCCATCCCGGGGGCAAGAAATGGAGGGCTGCATAGCCGGCGCCTATCAGGAGGAGGAGTGCGAGCAGTAAGATTAAAAGGATAGACCGGGAGCCTCTTCTTGCCGCCGGAACCGCAGAAAAATCTGATTCCTCAGCCGCTTCCGCACCCTGATCCTTTTTCTCGGCATCCTCCCGTGTGATTTCTTCTTCGATTCGGGAAGCCCGCTCAAAAGCCTCCTCCATGTCAGCCGGCGCGTCACCAAGATCTGAAACATCCTCCGAGGAAAAGGCCTCAAATTTTTCCAGATCCCTTGAATTTTGAAATTCTTCGACCGAATCCTCGTTGAAAGCTATGTCAAAGCCGTGGTCCGGCTCCTCCAAGGGTTCATCCGGGCCCGCCTCTGTTGATAAGGCTGGCTCCGAGGTTCCCGTTGCAGCAGGCATTTCGTCCAGGTCTGGAGGAGAGTCCAGAATCACGGTCTCTTCAGGCCCATCCTGCTCTGGCCGGAGTACCTCCTCCTCCAAAGACGCATCCTTTGGGGGGTAAGCCAGAAAAACGTTCCGGCACAGAGAACAGCGGACCTTGGTTCCTCCCTCCTTCAAGAGGGATTCGTCGAGATTGAACCTGGAATGACACTCCTCACACTGAACGATCATGGACGACCTCCTGTTTGAGATGTCCTTCAGTCAAGCGAATATATATCCGACAAATGCCGGAACCGCTCATTGCAGTCCAGACCGTAACCGACTAGAAATCCCTTCTCCACCCGGAACCCCGAATAATCGACGGGCACATCCTCTTCCCTGCGCTCCCTTTTGTCGATCAGCACACATACATGAATGGAATCGGGGCCTTTTTCCTCCACCTGCTTAATGATGCGTTTCAAGGTTAGACCGGTATCTATTATGTCCTCAACAACAATAACGGGCTCTCCGGCGATGTCTATCTCTATATCCTTGGTAAATCGAATTTTCCCGCTCGACTCCTTACCCGATCCATAGCTGGCCGCCCTTATAAAATCGATTCGGCACGGAATTGTCAACTCACGAACCAGGTCCCCGAAAAAGAAAACCGCCCCGTTGAGTATCCCGATAAAAACGGGTTCCTTTCCTGCAAACTGCTCGGAAATGGTCTTTGCAATCTCCCTGACCCGTTCTCTGATAAGGTCCCGGGTAAACACGAGAGTCTTCGGCTTTGGTTCCTTCGCCATGATGTCCCGCCTGATCTCCGCCATTCCAGCCGATCGTACAGGCCTGCGAATGCGCATGGGGTCTGTCCGTCGCCTCTTCCAGGCATAACGAACAGGAAAAGGCTCAGTCCCCCGCAGTTTCTTTCGTGGAAAGAAAAGGGAGGGGTTCTTGTTTTCTGTAGGCCAGGGCCTGGCAGGAGGCAATAAGGTTCCCCTGATCGTCCGTCACCTGAATGGAGTAGGTACCCGTTTTACGGCTTCGATGGATTTCCCTGGATTCAGCCCGAAGAGTGGACTCCGGTCCCGGGGCTCTATGATAAGTCATGGTGACGTTCAGGGCCACAGCAACCGTGCCGTGGGAGTTGCATGAAACCTGAAAGGCCTCGTCTACGAGAGAAAAGACTGCGCCTCCATGGGTCATTCCCAAAATGTTTCTGCAATCCACTCCGGGAATCATTTCCACCACCGCGCGGCCCGGCTCGACTGCTACGAGACGCAGTCCCAGCTTCCGCGCATAGGGCTCCTCCTCAACCTTCCGGAAAAACGCTTCTTCTGTAGTGCCCCTGTCCATAACGCTCTTAATCCTCGCAACTCTTCGAGAGGCTCGATCTTTCTATCAGACCTGCGTCTTCAGATCAACCTGAAAGCCCGATGGGAAAGGTTCTCGACTACACGGATTTCCGGCGTCGATTGATACCGGTCCTTGGACGTTCCCTCTGAACACGGCGGTAAAATATTTTCTTGCCGCAAAGCCGCACAGATCTGAAATGTATCAAAAACAAAAAGGTTTTCCTGGCGACTTGGCGCCCTGGTGAGAAATCAAAGCCCTTTCACGTTTCAACGATTTTCAAGCACTTCATCCATTCGGCAGCCCTTCTCGGGAACTGGAGGGAAATAAATGGTGAAGGTGGTTCCCCCTGAGCCCATGCAATCGGCAGCCTCGCTGCAAGCAGGACAGTCCTCGGTGTCGCCCGGGCAGACGTCCTTATCGCCGGGAATATAGGGGCAACGGGTTGAAGTCATTTCAATTTTGAAGTGATATTGTTCGGAAAAAATTTTCATTCGCAGCAAATCAGCACCCTTACCTCCCGCGTTGAAATCAAATGGTCTCTTGGAGGAGTAGTCCATGGTGTCCTGGGTGGAGAAGAACCCCTCGAAAATACGTCTTTGATTCTCTTCGGTGATACCAACGCCGTAATCTTGCACCACGAGTTCGCAGCCATCGCCTTTACCTCGCACCGATACCGAAATTTTTCCTCCGTCCGGCGTGTTTTCCACCGCATTCTTAACCAGCCCGTCCACGACCTTGCGAAGCACTTCCCCGGGCAGGCAAACCAGCGGACCCTTCTCCAGTCGGCGTTCAACATCTACACGCCGGTGCGAAAACTCAGGAGACAGGTGATCCAGGCGATCTTCCACAAAGTTATCCAGCCTGAATTCCTCCAGGGACGTCTCCTTGGGACGATACACCTCCTCGATCCGCCTCCTCAAACGCTCAACCACCGTTCCCTCGCCGACCTCTTCGGCCACCAAGGCCTCCAATTCATCGGCACACTGATCCAGCATTGAGGACAACATGGTGTATGTCTTGTAATCAGCACCCCTCATGATGTCCTCCACCTGATACTGTATCTCGAGAAGCCGCTGAAGATTCCGCTGTGCGCGTTCTACGGTGGGTCTCCAGCGATCCTCGGGCAAGCCTGAAAGAGGCTTTGAAAGGATATTCAACGACGCCGAGAGCACGGAAAGAGGGGTCTTAAGCTCGTGGGACAGGTGGTTTATCACCCGGTCTTTGGCGCGGTTCAGGCTGATAACTTCGCGGTAGGCGGCCTTGAGTTCGTCCGAGAAGCGGGCGTTTTCAATGGACAAGGCCACCGTGCTGGCGATCATGTTGAGCAGCTCCACGTCCGTTTGATCGAAAGCTCCGGCCTTCTTGTTGATGGCGCACAGAACTCCTATGGTGCGGTCTCCACTCCTCAAAGGAACATCGAGCATATTCCGGGTCGGGTGTCCGATTTGTGTGTCTACGACCGAGTAAAAGTGAGGATCCTGTGATGTGTCCGGCACGATGACTGGCTCGCCGGTGCGGATAACGTGACCGGAAACCCCCTTGTCAGCCGGGTACCGGATCTTTTTGGCCCGTTCTAGGGTGGAGGAGTCTTCATGGGCCACACCCAGAAAGAAGAGCTCTTTCTTTTCCTCGTCGAGAAGAATCACCAGGGCTCCCTGAACCTCGAGAAGGCGTCTAATTTCTGCACTGATGTAATCCAGGAGATCTTCAAGGTCGGGATAGGCGGGAAGAGCCGTGCTGATTCGCAAAAGGGCTTCATTGTTCCTGCTCATACGCTTTTCGCGAGTCACATCCCTCAGAAAGACGAGTTCTCCTTCGGGTTCCTCCCCGTCCCCTGCAAAGATGGCCCCGCGCATCACTATGTCGATAATGCGGCCGTCCTTTGTAAGACGCTTGGTCTCGTGCCGAGGAATGATTCTCTCCCTAAGAAGCCTTTGGATGTTCTCCTGGTTCTCGTGCTGGAGTTCGGGCGGCACATAAGGGATCTGCTTCCCCTGAAGCTCACTCAATGTCCAACCGAACACCCTGGTAAACGCCGGATTGAGGTAGCTCACTATGCCGTCCAGGGTGAATATAACCATGGGATACGGTATGAAATCCAAGAGCGTCCTGTATCGCTGAGCCGACTTCCTGCTCTCTTCATAAAGGCACTGGAGCTGGTACTCGGATTCCTGCAGCGCCACCCTGGAGCGCACCTTTTCCGTGACGTCCCGGGCTATTCCCCGAAATCCTACCTTCCCGCCGTCCTTGTTGGTTATGAGGCTCGCCGACAGTTCTATGATGCGGGTCCGGCCATCCTTGTCTACGATCTCCCAGGAGATATCCGAGACCGATTCGCAGGTATCGTAAATTTTTTTGAACATGTCCAGGGCTTGGCGGGCGTGGTCTTCGTCCATGAAGCGTCTGAAGTTCTGCCACTGGATATCTTCACGGGGGTATCCGAAGGCCCTGCAGAGGGCCGAATTAAAATAGATAAAATTACCGTGGACATCAACCTCGTATACGCCATCGTTGATGCCCTCGATGAAAGCCCTGTAACGCTCCTCGGAAACGTGCTCGGAGCCTTTCACGGCCTTCGAGGCATCGTCCTTTTCCGTGATTTCCGCCATGCAACTCCTCAACGTGTTTCGCCGGACTCAACCTTGTTTTCACCACACCGCCAAAGGGACTGAGGCCGATTGCATCGGACCTTCTCATCGCCTTTCGGTGGAGGGATTGTAACCCATATGTGAGGGAATTGCCACGACAATTCTGTTGTGATCGGCTGAAGACATGTGTTATGTTGAGACGACCGTGTTTCGGTTGCTTCACCAGGACCGTCAAAGGAAATATACTGCTCGCGTAAAGGGTTCACCTATGGGAAAACCGGCCAAAATCCCCAAGGCCACGATAAAGAGGCTCTCACTGTATTACCGCCAACTCGAACTCCTGGAGTTCGACGGCTACCGTATGGTTTCCTCGGAAAAAATGGCCTGGCTGTGCCAGGTAAACCCAGCCCAGGTACGAAAGGATCTGGGATACTTCGGCGAATTCGGGGTCCGAGGAGTGGGTTACGATGTTCGAGAACTGATGAACCAGGTCAAAAAAATCCTTGCGGTGAACCGGACCTGGAACATGGGCCTGGTGGGCATTGGGAACCTGGGCACAGCCCTCGTTAACTACCAGAACTTCCCTGCACGTGGATTCAATTTTGTTGCAGTTTTCGACTCGGATCAACAAAAGATCGGGCAGACACTTGGTTCGGGTCTCCGCATTCAAGATACCAGGGAGCTGGAGAAAACGGCGAGGGACAAGGCCATCCGGATAGGATTGATTGCAACCCCCGGGGGCGAGGCCCAAGCCGTTGCGAATAACCTTATCGACGCCGGGGTCCATGCAATTCTCAATTTTTCCCGAACGCAAATACACGTACCTGAAGGTTGCATGGTGGAGAACATCGACTTCACAGTTCGGCTGGATATCTTGACGTATCGCCTGAAGGACGAATTGGGATTGTGACATGAACAAGTTCCTCCTCTCACTCATTACGGTGACCCTGGTGGCGACGGCCCTGCCCTGCCGGGGGCAAACGATCTCGGCTCCACGAATGGTCCTTGAAGAGACATCCTTCGACTTTGGAAAGGTCGACGAGGGGACCGTTGTGGAGCATGATTTCATAGTCGTAAACAAGGGGAACCAACCGCTTGAGATCATGAAAGTGGTTCCGGGTTGAGGTTGTGCCGCACCCGTCTTTGATCGGGTCATCCCTTCAGGAGAAGAGGGAAAAATAACCTTGAGACTTAATACTGCGGGGTATCCAGGCCCCCTGAGCAAAAGCGCCAGGGTTTACTCGAATGACCTCCTGAAAAAAATCCAGGTCATAACGGTGAAGGCTGATGTTCAGGTCCCAATCGCCGTCTCGACTCCATACCTATACTTCGCCGGCCCCTCGGACTCGGTTATCGCCAAGACCGTGGAAATCGAGAGTCGTGATGAAGCCACAATTCAGCTGGAGGTGCTTTCCTTTGATCTGGATGAAAAGTTGACCTACAACATAGAAGAAGTCTTACCAGGAAAGCTTTTCCGTGTAACCGTCTCCACGATCCCCGAAAAGGCCGGAACTTATATGGGATCGCTGAGACTCCAGACCACCCACCCCAAGAAACCCGACCTTACCATTCGTATCCGTGGGCGGATCATGAAGAGGCCGGCGAATCAGACCAAAACAAGCACGGATGAGCCCGGGGCAGGAAATCGGAGAGAATAAGAGCGTCCATGAAAAAGGAATCGGACAAGTGCATTGAGATTTACACGGACGGAGCGTGCAGCGGCAACCCCGGGCCCGGCGGCTATGGGGCCATAGTCAAGAATGGGGACCGGGTCCGCGAAATCTCGGGGTGTGAGCGCATGACCACAAACAACCGGATGGAGATGCGTGCTGTCATAGAGGCCCTCAGCCTGCTGGAGGATCCCCGCCGGGTCCTCATCATCACTGACTCTGATTATGTAGTCAAAGGAATGACACAATGGCTTCCCGGGTGGATTCGACGAAACTGGGTCAATGCGCAGAAGAAACCCGTGCTGAACCGTGACCTCTGGGAGCGGCTCCTGGAACTCAGCCGACCCCACAAGATCGAGTGGAAATGGGTCCGTGGACACGACGGGCACGAAGAAAACGAGCGATGTGATCGCCTGGCCCGGGAAGCAATTCGCCATTGCCGATGATTCCAGGGATAATCCGCCCTCCTGTTCCTCGCATGCTCGAATCGAAGTCAGAAGCAATTGTTGCCCCAATGCAAATCCTTGACGCCAAGTCTTATTCATGTTAAGTATACCGGCGATGATTTGATATGGTAAGAGGTTTTCCCTTGGCAAATCCTTTGATCCCCGGTTGATGATCCTTTTATTTTAGGAGCGCCAAATGAAATGTCCAAAGTGCGGGTACGTCAGTTTCGACCATAACCAGGCCTGCCCAAAATGCAAGAAGGACATCAGTGAAGAAAGAAACAAGCTGAATTTGCCTCATTTTGAACCTTCAGCTCCTTTTCTTCTCGGTGCTCTCACCGGAGAAGCCGATGAGCCGGCCATGGATATCGATATCACCACTCCGGGAATTCGACCATCTCCGGGAGGTGAAGAGGAAATAGACATTCAGGAAGAAATGTCCCCATTCCTTCAAGAGGAGGAAGATGTTGCATCCCTGGAGGACGACCTGGGAATCAGCATGGATGAAGAATGGTCCTCTGTTGATGTTGAGGAAGAAGAATCAGTTGTGGCGGAAGAACTCCCGGAGTTTGAACTGGATGAGGAACTCGAGGAAGAAGCCGAACCCCAAGAATCGCTTGACGACCTGAGCCTGGACCTGGAAGAAGTAGAAGAGCCCTTGGTAGGTGAAAGTGATCTGGAGCTGACATCCACGGATGAAGTCGAAGCAGCCGAGGAAGAAGAACTCTCTTTTGACTTTGATGAGTTGGCCACAGAAGCAACTCCTGCGGAGGAGCCCTTGGCCGTTGAGGACTCCGCCATCGACTCCGAAGAAGACCTCTCTTTGGACCTGGATGAGTTGAATCTGGATGAAGATGAACTCGCTGGACATATCACTCCTGAAGATTCCTCCCCGACGGAAGAGGAACCGGCACCCGACATTGGGTTGGAATCCATTGCTCTTGAAGACGAAGAAGAGGAAGTCGTCCTGAACCTTGACGACCTCAAGGTGAATGAAACAGGGGAACTGGAAATCGGATCCCCACAAATGAAGGCGGCCATAGAGGAGGCTGATGGTTCCTCTCTAGAAGAAACCATCGATATTGATGGTATCTCCTTTAATGAGGAAGAGAACCCTCTCGAACCGGTCAGTAAGGGTGCGGATGCGTCCGAAGAAGACTATGATCTCACCATGGATCTCGGTGATTTGCCGGTCGAGGAAGAATCCGCGTTGCCCCGTGAGCACGAAGAAGAAGAAGAATTCTCCCTGGACATGGACGATCTCGAACTGGATCTTGACCTTGAACTTGAGGAAGAAGAGTCCGAGAAGACCTCCTGACATTCGATTTCATCTTGACCTTACCCCTGAAGAGGGCTATAGTCGGGCCGTTTCGTGCCGAGATAGCTCAGTCGGTAGAGCAGGGGACTGAAAATCCCCGTGTCCCCAGTTCAATTCTGGGTCTCGGCACCACAGCTCAATTAAGGGACTTACGGCACTTTGCAGTAAGTCCTTTTTTATTTTGCGGGATTTCACCGGTAGGATACTCAGAAAAAGGTTTCCCAAAAGGAGAGGGGCCATGCAATCCAGGAAAAATGGAAGCAGCGCTGTTCGTTGGCGGCAAGCGGTGAGGGTGACAATGCTGCTCGCCCTCGGTTTCGTCATGTGTTTTTCACAGGCCTGGTCTCTGGATTCAGGACCGCCCAACCGGATGGTCAAGCTGGTCTTCATACACCACTCCTGCGGCGAGAACTGGCTTGCAGACGGTCACGGCGGCCTTGGAAAGGCCCTTGCCCGGAATGGATACGTTGTGAGCGACACAAATTACGGTTGGGGTCCGGGCTCCATCGGAGACCGGACCGATATCGTGGACTGGCCGGAGTGGTTCCTTGGACCCCGCAGCCGGAGCATACTGCAGGCGCTTTTTCGAGAGAGGGACACCCACAGCCCTTACAGGCGTATGGCAGCCGATCCGAACGGGGAAAACGAGGTGGTAGTTTTTAAATCGTGCTTTCCCAACTCGAACCTTCAGGGCCGCCCCTCGGATCCGCCAAGGAAGGAGACCGGCCTGACCGTGGGCCATGCCAAGGCCGTGTACACGGATCTTCTCCGCTTTTTTGCCGACCGACCGGACAAGCTCTTTATCGCAGTCACAGCACCGCCGGTGCAGGACTCAACTTACGCAGCCAATGCCAGGGCCTTTAATACCTGGCTCGTCAAGGACTGGCTCCAGGGATACACTGGAAGCAACGTGGGGGTCTTTGATTTTTATAACGTTCTCACCGGAACCAATAATCACCACCGGGTCAACCGGGGAGAAATTGAACACGTGGTCAGGGAAAGGCGAAATACACTCCACTTCCCTACCAACGGGGATGATCACCCTTCTCCGGAGGGTAACCGCAAAGCCACAAAAGAGTTTGTCCCCTTGCTAAACGCCTACGTGAACCGCTGGCTGGCAAGCGGGCCTCCCTCGCCGAGGACCGGAGATGCGGCGGAACCCGGGGACCGAGCCCCCTCCATTCCTGAGACTGAACCCAGGGAAAACGCCCGGCCACGGTTTTCGGCAGCAAGCATGGACTCAGGCTCCTCCGGCCTGATCGACGGGTTCGAAAGGGACGTTTCGGCATGGAGCGCATTCCTTGACCACGAGAAACCAACGAGTCTCGATTTCACCTTGGATCGGGAAGTCGCACACAGCGGCAAGGCGTCCCTCCGGATCACATACCACGTGGCTGCGGAGAGTTGGGGCACGTGCAGCCTCGTCTTTGAGAGCCCCCGGGACTGGACCGGCGGCAGCGGTTTGCAGCTCTTTGTCCGTACAATCAGGCAGGGCGTGTCCTTTGCGGTGGTAGCCTACCAGGGCACCTCGCCGGACTCGCTGGCCCACTTCGAGTTCCGCCTGGAACCGGAGCCCGGTGATTGGCGGCGCGTGGACATTCCCTGGGAGCGGCTGGCCCGGCCGGCCTGGGAAGGGAGCGACAAGGACCGGTTCGATCCTTCCAGGGCCATGGGCATGGCCCTGTCATTCGAAGACGGGGAAGGGACGATCTGGGTGGATGAAATTTCCCTTAAAGGAATGTCGGACTGACCACAAGCCGAATACAGGAAAAAATATACCTTTCGCTCTGGACACTCAAGCGGCGCCCTCTGTATCAACGAACCACCAGCATCGGGCAGGGCGACGCCTCCAGAACCCTCTCGGTGAAAGGAACTCCGGCCTTAAGGATCATTTTCCGGGATGGCTCAAGGAGTCCATTGGCTTCTTCGATAATGTCGGTTACCGCTTATCTTTGACTTTTACTCTCTTAGTGCTCTTCAGGCCCTTCACGGTGAAGCTTCAGACTTATTCGATCAAACCAAACCGGCGATCCGGGGCCGACGGCAAACCTCACTTGAC
>CAZEIA010000084.1:0-14561 GCA_964512335.1 uncultured Desulfobacterales bacterium | reverse complement strand
AGGACGCGGCAAGGACCCGCCCGGTAATCCCCAGGGCGTGGCTCACATTGGCCGCACAGGAGTGATTCATGATCTTGAAAAAACCGGTAGAGCGCATCTTCTCCAGACTGTTGAAA
The DNA here is from genome assembly GCA_964512335.1 of uncultured Desulfobacterales bacterium. Lineage (GTDB taxonomy): Bacteria > Desulfobacterota > DSM-4660 > Desulfatiglandales > HGW-15 > JAIPEI01. Next base: position 14,445 of record CAZEIA010000084.1, on the reverse strand, counting down.
TTAAAAAAATCCGAGTAGGACTGCTGGGTGCTTATAGTGCTGCCCACACTGGAGCCGATCGCAACCCCCATATCTCCGCCGGTGCAGTGGCCTTTTTCCAGCCGGGCCTGAAGCAGTGCCTCCTCGGTTGCAAGTGTGGCGTAAACCGACATGGGGGACATGGTACGCCGGTGTCTTCTGGGTATTATCTTCGGGTCGATACCCTCAACCGGGGCCGCCACGAGGCTTCCCAGGCCCTGGTAAAGCTCCAGCTCCGGCACACGGCGAACCCCGCTCTTTCCCCCGACAATGGAGTCGGCCATGGTGCCCACCCCCATCCCAAAGGGAGAGACGGCACCCATGCCGGTGATGACCACCCGCCTTCTTTCCACGTTTCTCTTTCCTCCGGCCTGACTTGCAGAAAATCAAGGTATCCTAGAGTCACGGAACTCCAATATCAAGCAGGAATTCGTTCCTCCGAAGCCGGCGGCGTTGCATAGGGCCACTCGCGGAGGTCTTTCCAGGGTCTCTCTCAGTATATTGAGACCCCGGGAGCTTTCATCCGGCTCCTCGAAGTTGATGTTGGGGGCGATGAAGCCCTGATCGGCCATGATGGAGCAGTAGACCGCCTGGGAGGCGCCCGACATCCAGAGCTCGTGTCCGGTCATGGACTTTATGGAAGAGACCGGCGGCGTATGATCGCCGAAAAGGGCTCTGATGCTCTCCGCTTCGGCCCGGTCCCCGGCCGGAGTGGAAGTGGCGTGTGCACAGAGGTAGTCAATGTCGCCCGGCGTCAACCCGGCCGTTTTCAAGGCCCCCTGCATGGCCCTCAGGATGCCGTCCCCGCCGGGCACCGATATGTGCTCCCCGTCCGACGAAAAGGCATAGGCCTTTATCTCCCCCAGCACTCGAGCACCCCGTTCAAGGGCCTGGTCGCAGCGCTCCAGGATCAGCACCGCCGCCCCGCCGCCGGGGACCAGCCCGTCGCGGTGCCGGTCGAACGGCCGGCATGCGGCTTCGGGTTCATCCACCCTGAGGGAGAAGGCCCCCAGCCCGTCGAAGCTGCACATGGACTCCCAGTTGATTTCCTGTGCCCCTCCGCAAATGACACGGTCCTGCTTTCCAAGGGCGATCAGGTCGGCGGCCTGCCCCACGGCGTGTCCGCCGCTGGCGCAGGCCGCACTGACGGTCCAGCAGGCCCCACGGGTCTTGAGAATGGTGTTGAGGTTGATGGTTATAGTGGATGTTATGCACTGAAACGTGAGTCCGCTTCCGATGGATGCGGTGTTCCCGTAGCGAGTGAGCCTCTCGACCTGTTCAACGTTCGCCGTGCAACTTGAATCGCACCCGAAAATCAGCCCTGTCTCAGGATTCGCTATATCCTCGGGCGACAGTCCGGAAACTTCCAGGGCGTCCAGTACCGCCGCATGGGCCTGCTGGGCGAAATCGGGCATGCTCTTGCGCTGTTTTCTGGAAAGACGGGTAGAAGGGTCAAACCCCCTGACCATCCCGGTAAGAGGACTTCTGAAGCCCAGCTCCCTGCGCCTTTCGTCCACTATGATGCCGGATTTCCCGGCCCGCAGCGCCGCCCCGACACTGACGGGGTCGCACCCAAGGCAGGAGACAATACCGATCCCCGTGATGGCTACACGATGCATAGGACTAAATTCCCTGGAATTTTGCGTTGTTCAGCCATCACGTGTCAGCCCATGTACATCCCGCCGTTCACGGACAGGACCTGACCGGTAATATAGGATGCAGCGTCTGAGCAGAGGAACCGCACCGCCTCGGCCGCCTCTTCCGGCTTCCCGAGCCTTCCTGCGGGAATCATTGGAAGGATGGTCTCCATGGGCAGGTCCCCGGTCATCCCGGTCTCAATAAACCCGGGGGCCACGGCGTTGACCAGGATGTTACGGCCGGCCACTTCCCGGGCCAGAGTCCGGGTGGCTCCTATGAGCCCGGCCTTGGCCGCTGAATAGTTCACTTGACCGGGCAGACCCATGAGCCCGGACGTGGAGGTGATGTTTATGATCCGCCCTTCCCGCCTGCCGAGCATGGGCCGCAGCACGAGCTTTGTCACGTGGAAAAACCCATCAAGGTTCACGGCCAGGACGTCTTTCCACTCCTCGACACTCATCCAGACCATGAGGGCGTCCCGGGTCAGTCCCGCGTTGTTGACCAGTGCAAAGGGAGTCACCTGATCGAGAAGCGGGTCGAGCTGCTCCTGAGCCCCGGCCGGATCGGTAACGTCAAACGGTAGGAGGACGCAGCTCCTGCCGGTGTCCCGCACCCGACGGGCCGTGAGCTCTGCAGCCTCGTGATCCCTCCGGTAGTTGAGCCATATATCGAACCCGTCCCCTGCAAGGGCCAGGGCCACGGCGGAGCCGATCCCCCTCCCCCCGCCGGTCACAAGGGCGATTTTGGGGCCGTCCCGCCGGCCTTTTTCTGCTTTTTTCCGAGTCCTGCTCACTCCCTTTTTCCAATGGAAAACGCATGCCCCAGAAATTCCCCCAGCCCGTAGTACTCCCGGCTCTCCGGGGCGAATACCACCGGCCGGACCTTGCCGATGTCCGGGATGCCGCCTTCTCCGAGCACACCCTCATCGGCCTTGATGTCAATGATCTCCCCGACGAACTGCGTGTGAAGGCCTAGTTCCACGGTCTTGAACAGACGGCACTCCAGCACCACCGGGCACTCTCCCACATAGGGGGCGTTTACGACATCACTCTGGACGGCTGTAAGGCCGACCGCCGCCAGCTTATCCTCGTCACGGCCCGAGGCCATGCCCAGGTAGTCCACCTTCTGAACCATATCCTCGGAAGGGATATTCAAGGTAAAGGCCTTACGCTCCATGATGTGCCCGTAGGTGTAGGTCGCTTTCCTGAGTGAAACGCCCACGCAGGGCGGTTTGGAACAACAGATGCCGGCCCAGGCCGCGGTCATGGCGTTCGAATTCCCGATCTTGTCGTACGTGCCCACGATTAGGGCGGGAGCGGGATAAAGCAGTGTCCTTGGGCCCAAAGATTTCTTCATTACCGAGCACTCCTTTTGGTTCTTTTTCTCCCCCCGACCGTCTCGATGCGGGGGTAAGGTGAGCAAAGGATGTCTTCGTCCGGCGCCACACCGAAGTGTTCGGCGGCGGCCCGCAGATCTTCTTCAGTCAACCACGCATTCGGACCGCCCGCGGTGGCAGCCTTCAGATAGATCTCGGATACCTTCTCAACAATCTCGATCAGGCCCATTGCCTCGTCCAGGGACCGGCCGGCGGCAACCACACCGTGAAAAGGCCACACCATCAGACGCCTCTTCAAAAAGCCGCGGGCCGTGGCTGCAGAAAGGGCCGCCGAACCTGGAAGACACCAGGGGGCGACCTCTATGCCTTCCGGAAAAAGGGCGATACACTCGGAATGCAGGGACCACAGAAGCCTTGTCAGGGAAACGGTATCCGCGGTCATGGAGCAGGCCAAGGCAATAATGTTGGGGGCATGCACGTGCACCACAGCGGATGTATCCGACCGGGCCCCTACCGCTTGAACGGCCATGTGCGATTGTATCTCGGAAGAAGGCGCACCCTCACGTTCAAACCCCCACACGATTCGGTATCGCTCCCCCCCGTCGTCCAGCCGGATAACTCCGCACCCCTCGGAGGGCCGATCATGAAGACGCCTAAACAGGCTGCCCCTCGCACTCATGAGAAAAGCCGCTCCCCCGAGTCGAGGGGCCTTCCCGCCCGTATCAAACCACCCGGAGCCCTCACTGCGGCCCTCGACCCCTTTTATCATCTCAGGGTCCATGCGGACGCTCAGGTTGCCGGCGCCGTTCTCGGCCCACCCGTTGAGCCACATATCCCTGGCGCAGCCTACCGTGTCTCTAAGGAGCGAATCAAAGGATTCCGGCATTTCCATCCCCCTGAGGGCTGTGAGGGTGTCCGTGAAAAGATCCGTGGTTCGTGGTTCGTAGTTCTTGGTTCTTAGTTCTTGGTTCTTAGTTCGTAGTTCTTGGTTCTTGATTCGTAGTTCTTGGTTCGTAGTTCTTGGTTCTTGGTTCTTAATTCCTTTTCCCTTTTTCCTTTTCCCTTTTCCCTTTTTCCCTTTTCCCTTTTCCCTTTTCCCTTCTTCCTTCTTCCTTCTTCCTTTTTCCTTTTTCCTGGTTCCTTTTTCCCTTAACAGCTCAACAGCTATATCTCTTCTTCTTTTTTCAAAGCCAGATCGTAAAACCTGTAAAACATTATGGTCAGGGTGGAGGAGAGCACCATGAACACCATGGATGTGATCATGCGCGCCCCGAGCCCCTGCAAAGAAAAGACCGAGAGCACGTAGGTGAATATGATATCCGCGCCCACGAGCAGAAATGTGAGTATGATGGTATATGAAATAATCTCCGCGGTGAAACCCCTGACCCGCTTATTGCTCCTGAGGAGTGCCTGCCCGGGACTCATTTTTTCGAGTACGACCCCGAACTCGGCAAGTGACATCCTGGCAAAAAAAATCAAGCCGGGGATAATCAGAGCCAGAAGCCCGGTGAAAATGATCACCGTACTGATGATGTAAACGGCCAGGAGGTCGATCCAGAAGCGCAATCCCGTCGCAAGGCACTCCCCGAATGAGCGCTCCTGACCGGCCGCAAGGCCCGAAATGAGCCAGATCAGCCCACCGGTGTACACGGGGCGGAACAGGAAATTGATCCCAAAGGGAAGCCAGAACACCAGGCCCGCAGCCTCACTTTCCATGATCCTCGCTGCGACAAGGGTCTCCAGGAGGAGGATTGGGAAGGTGACCGGAACGAGAAACCAGACTATTTCACGAATAAAGGCCTTGAAAAAAGCAAAGGTTTCGAAAAGTCTCTGGAGCATGTATCAGCACCGTTTCATCAGAAATCAGTATTTATCCCGACAATAGTCTTCGTCCGCCCGGGTGTCAAACGCAACTCACCGGTGCATTTAAAATGCCGTCAACTCCGCCGCGATCCGGCGATAAATACCCTCGACATTGCCCGGCACCGGGGCTATTATTCGAGGAGCATTTCCGGATGGAAAAGAGAGAAGGAGGCGGACCATGGAAGACTGCATCTTCTGCAAGATCGCCCAAGGCCAACTGCCGTGCCACAAGGTTTATGAAGACGAAAAGGTTATCGCCTTTGAAGACATAAGCCCGGTGTCCGAAGGCCACACCCTCGTCATACCAAAACGGCACGCCGAGAACCTCTTTGAAATCAGCGGCGAGGACCTTACCGCGGTACACCTGGCCGGACGGAAGATCGCCGGGGCCATTCAAAAGGCCCTGTCCCCCGCCGGCATCGCGGTGCTGCAGTTGAACGGCCGCGGCGTGAACCAGGTCGTAATGCACTACCACCTGCACCTTATTCCAAGGGCGGCTGAGGGCCCGGCCCTGCCGGTAAGCCATTGGGAGGCGCGGGAGGGGGACCCGGATGCCCTGGCAAAAACCGCCGCTAAAATCGCTGCGGCCCTGTGAGGGAGGTGCGGGGGAAAAGTTTTCCGTAATTGCGTTCAAGCCGGCTTTAGACCGAAGGCTATTGGACCAGTTCCACGTTCCAGTACAGGTAGTCCCGCCAGGCGGACGGGATCTGCTTGACGCCAATGGTGATTCGCACCGCAGGGACCCAGGCCGGACGGGACGGCTTTCGAACAAGGCTCATACCCGCCTCTTCGGGCGTCTTTCCCCCCTTTTTCCGGTTGCAGGTCACACAGCATGTGACTATGTTCTTCCACTCGGTCCTGCCCCCCCGTGATCGTGGAAGCACGTGGTCGTAGGTAAGTTCTTCAGTGGGGAACCGGCGCCCGCAGTACTGGCAGCGGTGCCGGTCCCGGGCGTATATGTTCTGGCGGGAAAAGCGTACGGGACTCTTCGGCCGCTTGACCAGCCTGAGGAGGCGGACCACCGAGGGGAGCCGGATGGTGACACTGACCGAACGGATATCCCGTCCGTACTCCTCGATCACCTCCACTTTACCGAGGCAAAGCAGGGTTATGGCCTTTCTCCAGTCTATGACCTTGAGGGGCTCATAGCTCAGGTTCAAGAGTAGGACCTGTTCCATGGTCTGATCTCTGCCGTTTCCAAGTCAGCGTTTGCCCGTAAACCGTTTCCGGACGAGACGGGCGTCGGCATGGAAAAGGTTTGTCCGCGCGAGTATGCGCCTTTTTTCATAAACAAAACCGCACGAAAAGACAAGAGAGAAAAATGCCGTTTGCAGGACTCATTGTTGGAGGCGCCGCAGCCTACCTGTCCCTTTCCCTGATGATGACTTACGGAGTGCACCGGTTTCCACGAAGGCCCGTACTGGAGCCGCCGGACTGGGGCCGCGTAACCGACACACGCATCCCCGCGGCCGACGGCGGCTCTTTAGAAGTCTGGCGCGTGGAGCCCGAGGGGGTCCAAAGGGGCACCGTCCTGCTGGCCCACGGCTGGAGCAGAAACCGGGACCGCATGGTGGGACGCGCCCGACTTTTCGGCAAGCTCGGTTACACGACCCTCATCCATAGCGCCAGGGACCACGGTGAATCCACACCGTACCGTTTTATGAACGCCTTTCGTTTTGCCGAAGACATAGGGTCGGTGATGGACTGGGCCGGCGAACCGCTGCACCTGTACGGCCACTCGGCCGGGGCGGCCGGTGCGATCATTGCCGCCCACAACAGGCCGGACATGGTCCGCCTGCTCTTCCTGGAGGGCTGCTACGCTCGAACCCGCAAGGCCCTTGTCAACCTTTACGGACATCACATCCCAGTTCTGGGCAAGGCCTTCGCCCCGGCAGTGGTGACCTGGATGAACCTGTTTTACAGGGGCCGGATGGACGACGTGGATCCTGTACGCCTGGCCCCCGACCTGGACATTCCCGTACTCCTTATCCACGGTGAATTCGATGAGGCCTTTCCATTGGATTACGCCCGGGAGCTCAGGGACGCCTTTCCGGCGGGCCGTGCCGAGCTCTTTGTGGGCCGCGGCTCGGATCACAGCAGCTCCAGCCTGACCCCGGGTTATCCCGAGGCGATTAGGACGTTCCTGGAGAGACATTATTAGCTGTTGAGCTGTTAAGGGAAAAAGGAACCAGGGAAAAGGAAAAGGGAAAAAGGAGAAAGGAGAAAGGAAAAGGGAAAAGGAAAAGGGAAAAAGGAGAAAGGAGAAAGGAGAAAGGAGAAAGGGAAAAGGAATTAAGAACTACGAACCAAGAACTACGAACCAAGAACCACGAACTAAGAACTATGAACTATGAACTATGAACTAAGAACTATGAACCACGAACACGGCCCTTCAGGCCCTTTTAACAGACACCGTCACCGTCACCATTTCAAGGGAGTTCAACATGAAAGTACTGGGTATCTACGGCAGCCCGCGAAAGGGAGGAAACACCGACCAGCTCCTGGACCAGGCCCTGGAAGGGGCCCGATCAACAGGGGCGGAGATTGACACCGTTTACGCGCGCAGGCTGAATATGTCAGGGTGTCTGGAGTGTGGAGGTTGCGACGACACGGGCGCGTGCGTTGTTCAGGACGACATGCAGGACGTATACCCGCGCATTGAGGAGGCCCAGGTAATATTCCTGGCATCCCCGATCTTTTTCTACGGGCTCACCTCCCAGGCCAAGGCCGTGGTGGACCGGGCCCAGGCCCTCTGGTCCAAACGCAAGCTCAACAAACCCTTTGAGGAGTGGAAGAATTACGAGAGCGGCAGGGGGTATCTCATCGCCGCAGGGGCCACGCGGGGCAAGAACCTTTTCCAGTGCGTGGAGCTCCAGGCCAGGTATTTCTACGACGCCCTGGACATGTCCTATGAGGGGGGTGTTTTCTTTCGCAGGCTCGAAGACAAGAACGCGGTCCGGGAAAACCCCGAGACACTGAAGGAGGCCTTTAACCTCGGGCTCAGCGCAATGCGCCCGGAGTAACCGCTGTACGGACCATGGCCCCCAGATTCGACCGGATCTTCCCAAGACCCGGGCGGGAAAGGGCCGTACGGCCGAAGCGCTCCATAAAGGCCTGCTCATCCATGCGGAAGAACTCGCGGGCGGAGGGCAGCGCCACGCGGGTGGAATCTTCAGCCGGGTTCAGCGGACACGCCTCCTGACAGCGATCACACCCCAGGAAGCAGCTGCCCATCTTTTCCGCGGTTTCCTCGTCCACCTTCCCTTTCCACTCTATGGTCAGGTAGGACAGGCATTTCGAGGCGTCCACCAGGTAGGGGGCTTCCAGCGCACCTGTGGGGCAGGCGTCCATGCAGCGGGTACAGTCCCCGCAAAGGCTCTCTAACGGGCTTGCGGCCGGAAACAAAATGTCCGCCGTAGTCAGTATCTCCGCGAGAAACACGCCGGAGCCTGTTCCCGGGACAATGAGCATGTTGTTCTTTCCTATGAATCCCAGCCCCGCCGAACAAGCGATGTCCCTCTCCAGGACAGGCGCTGAATCCACACAGGTCCGCGAGCTGCTGCCGGGAAACTTGAATTGAATCCATTTGCCGAGTTCGCCGCAAAGGCGTTTGAGTTCCAGGTGGTAGTCCTCGGCATCGGGCCGGGCGTATCGGGAGACAGTGAGGCCTTCAGGGGTGGCGGGCTTTTGCCATGCATAGGGCAGGGCAAGGCTTATTATGGTCCTGCAACCCGAAAGGAGGCGTTGCGGGTCCTCCCGCACATCCAGGTTCCGCGCGAGCCAGGCCATTTCTCCGTGACGTCCCTCCCCAAGCCAGCGGAGGAAGGCGTCCATGTTTCGAGGACGAGCCGGGCGTGAAAACCCCACCGCCGCAAAACCAAGCGAATAGGCCTTTTCAGTGAATTCGGAAAGCAAAGGCAGTTGCTCCATATTACTGTGCCTGTGAAAAGGGCCGTGGTTCGTAGTTCGTGGTTCGTAGTTCGTGGTTCGTGGTTCGTGGTTCTTAGTTCTTAGTTCTTAGTTCTTGGTTCTTGGTTCTTGGTTCCTTTTTCCTTTTCCCTTTTTCCTTTTTCCTTTTTCCTTTTCCCTTTTCCCTTTTCCCTTTTTCCTTTTCCCTTTTTCCTTTTTCCTTTTTCCTTTTTCCCTTAACACCTAATTTGCTTTTATCTTTCGGCTTAACAGCTTAACAGCTCAACAGCTCAACAGCTATATTTCATAGGGCGTCAAACTCTCAACCCCATCCTCCGTAACCAGCAGGGTCTGCTCGAACTGGGCGGACAGGGAACCGTCGTCGGTCACAGCGGTCCAGTCGTCATCCAGCACGTGGAGGTCCCTGCCTCCGAGGTTGATCATGGGCTCAACCGTGAAGACCATCCCAGGGACCAGGCGGATTCCCCGGCCTTTTCGGCCGTAGTGGGGAATCTGCGGCGGTTCATGGAAGTCGAACCCCACCCCGTGGCCCACAAACTCCCGGACCACCGAGCAACCCTCGGCCTCGGCCAGTGACTGAATGGCCCACCCTATATCCCCTATTCTCGTGCCATGCCTGATTGTGGCGATCCCGGCCTTCAGGCACTCCCGGGCCACGCGAACAACCTTTTCAGCATCCGGTCCAGGGGTCCCTACGAAAAAGGTCTTGCTTGTGTCAGCATAGTATCCGTTCAGGATGGGGGTAACGTCAACGTTGACGATATCGCCGTCCTGGAGGATGCGTCCCCCGGGAATCCCGTGACATATCACCTCGTTCACTGAAACGCACACGCTCTTGGGATATCCCCGGTAGTTGAGCGGGGCGGGCGTGGCCCCCTTCTGTATGGTGAAATCGTGGACCAGGGTGTTTATCTCTTCAGTACTCATCCCCGGATGAATGCTCCGTTCAACCAGGTCCAGCGTTGCCACTGCTATGAGGCCCGCCTCGCGAAGCGCCTCAATGTCCTTTTCCTTCTTGAGGCGGATCCCATACTCCCGCCTGTAGGTCTCCTCGTAATCCGGGACGGGAGGAGGGAATTTGCCCAGGCAGCACTTCTTGTATTTCTTGCCGCTCCCGCACGGACAAGGATCGTTTCGGCCAGGCTTGTTCATGTCTCCCCCAAAGGTCCCTTCACCAGAGACCTGTTCTTGAAAAAAGCTCTTTCCGAGCTGAAACTAAATCATATCGCAACGAATGCCCGCCAGCATTTCCTCGATCTCTTCGTCGATGTCTTCACGCCTCAGACGGCGAAGTCGTCCGCACGACCTGCAGACCAGATATACTCCGGTTCACTTTCGGACCAGTTGAAATTCGTCTTTATTACAGCAATCACACGTCATGCCGATCGATCATCTCCTTGTTTCAGGCCTCCTTTTGGGCCTGATGAGCCACGTCCAGTTCGTCATTGGTGCTGTTCCACGGAGCGATTTTAAACAACAGCAGCATTCCCGGCAAGGCGGCAAGTGAGCAAGTGATGTAAAAACCGCTCCAGCCGAGGCCCTTGGCCATGAAGCCGGTGATCGACGCCGCAACCGTCCCGGGGACCGCCATGAGACTCGTGAGCAGGGCATACTGGGTTGCGGTGAAGCGCTTGTTGGTCTGAACGGCCATGTAGGTGGCATATGCGGCCTGGCCCATCCCGGTCGAAAAGAACTCGAAGCCCACGATTGCGGAGAGAAGCATGGTCCTGTACGTCTCCCAGAAAAAAGTCCCGTGATCCACCCAGACGAGCGAGGCGAAGAAAACCGTTGACACGGCTTGAAGAACCCCGAAGACCCACAATGATCGAGCAATACCCAGACGCACCATGGCGGCTCCGCCGATGAGGACCCCGCCGAAGAGGCATGCCATGCCGATCCCCTTCACGATAACGAAATACTCGGTCTTGGTAAACCCCTGCATCAGGATGAACGGGATGTTCAGGGCGCCGGCCATGTTGTCGCCGATCTTGTAGAGGAGTATGAAGAGCAGGATCAAGAGGGCGTCGCGCCTCTTGAAAAACTCCAGAAAAGGTTCCACCACGGACTCCCGCAAGGATGCAGGATAAGGCGCGTCAACCCGGGGTTCAGGGACCAGCAGGACGGTCACGATACCCGCCAGCATCATCAGGGAAAGCAGGACATGAATAGTGGACCATGCTATGTCGGCGTCCGCCGCAAGAAATGAAACCCCGACCGAGACGTACATGCCCAGCCGCCACGCGTTCATCCACACACCGGTGCCGAAACCGAGTTCCTCGTTGCTCAGGTATTCCCTTCTGAAGGCATCGAGGGCGATGTCCTGGCTGGCGCCGAAAAAGGCCACGCAAAGGGCCACCAAGGCGATCCACTGAAGTGAGTGGGCCGGATCGAACTGTCCCAGCAGGGAGATGGTGCCTATCAAACCCACTTGGGCCATCAGGATCCATCCCCTGCGCCTCCCGAGAAACGGGGGGACAAACCGGTCCATCACCGGGGACCAGATAAACTTGAGGGTGTAAGGCATGGTCACGGCGGAAAACAGGCCGATGGTCGTGAGATCGATGTTGGCGTCGGTCATCCACGCCTTAAGGACGTCCTTGACGATGTAGAAAGGAAAACCCGAGGCGATGCCGAATGCGAACATAACCAGCATTCGCCATGAGAACATAACCCTGAGGGTGTGAACGAAATCTTTCCCAGCCATAACCGAAGCGCCTTCCGGGCGGCCGGAGCCGCCTGCCGAATTTGCCTGCCCTTAACCGCCTTCGTTCACTGCGAGAAAGGTGCCCGGGTCCATGCGAATGCCTGCAAGGGGGGAACCGTACGATTCATGGTCCTTGAGAAGATTCAGCTTGATACCGCCTGCCTCGGGCAACAGCTGGAGTATGATGTCGAAGAGGTCGTCTATGTCGCTCACAGGGCTGGGTATCCCGCGCTCGTTAGTCTCGGTCATGTGCCGGTGACTCACTGCGGAGAACCATACGTCAACATTGAAATCACCTGCCAGCACCTTAAAGGCCTCCAGGATCTCCCTGTCCGACCGGGCAAAATTCAGCCCGTCCACTATGAGGGTGTCCGGCCTGAACCCCGTATGCTCCGACAGGTTGTCCAGGTTTTCCCTGAGGCGGTCTATCCGGAAGCTGCGATTGACATAGGCCAGGATCATCCGGTTCTGCTCCATGAGCGCCCGGAGCTCGCTTTCGTCCTCGATGTCCAGGGCCTTGATCAGGTCGTAGAAGATGACATTGTAGTAGGACGTGACCTTTTCCGGCACGTCCAGGAGGGAAATATGTGCCAGCTTTTTCCGCGCAAACAGCCGATCAAAGGCGATATGAATCAGGCAGGCGGTCTTACCCACTCCAGCCCGGGCCGTAAGAACACCGAGGTTGCCCCGTCCCAGCCCTTTTCGGGACGAGTAATCCAGGATACGCAACGGACTGGTTTTGGAGAAATCGACAATCATTTCTTTCCTCCCTTCCCTTTTTCTGCCGCCTTACGCTTGAGTTCCTCGGCAATGGATTCCGGCACCCTGGCGTACTTGGAAAACTCCATGGTGAACTCAGCTTTTCCCTGGGTCAACGAACGGAGCACCGTTGCATAGCCGAACATCTCGGCCAAAGGAACCTCTGCATCCACAGTGGTGAACACGCCGTCTTCGGTTGCACTCGTGATCACGCCGCGGCGCTGGTTGATGGATCCCAGAACCCCGCCCTGGAATTCGGAGGGGCACTCCACCGAAACCTTCATTACAGGCTCCAGTATGATGGGCGCAGCCTTGGGGTAGGCCTGGCGGAAGGCGCCCACCGCTGCCGTGGAAAAAGCCTTTTCAGATGAGTCCACCGGGTGGTCCTGGCCGTCGTTAACCACCACTCGCATCCCCAGCACGGGCATGTCCAGCAATGGCCCCTTGGCAAGGCACCCCCTGAAACCGCTGTCCACCGCGGGGATGTATTCCGTGGGAATGGCCCCGCCTTTTACCTGGTTGACGAACTCGTATTCGCCCTCTTCCGACGGTTCCATGTAGCCGGCCACACGGCCGTACTGACCGGCGCCGCCGGTCTGTTTCTTGTGGGTGTAGTTGAACTCCGCCCGCCGGGATATGGCCTCCCTGTAGGCCACCTGGGGAACGCCGGATTCCACTTCCGCCCCGAACTCCCGGCGCATGCGCTCCAGGTAGATCTCCAGGTGAAGCTCGCCCATGCCGGAGATCAGGGTCTCTCCGGTTTCCCCGTCCACGTATGTTCGAAAGGTGGGGTCTTCCCGAATGAACCTGCCCAGGGCCTTTGCGATACGGTCCTCGGACTTGGAGTCCCGGGCCTTGACCGTGAGCGATATGACCGGTTCGGGTACGTATATTGACGTCATGGAGCAATTCAGACGGCCGTCCGTAAAGGTATCCCCGCTGAAGCAGTCCACGCCGAACAGGGCCACTATGTCGCCCCCCACGGCCCGGGTGATCTCCTCCATCTTGTCCGCGTGCATGCGGACCAGCCTGCCCACCTTGACCTTTTTCCGGTCCCGGGTGTTGACCAGGTCCGCCCCCTTGGAAAGGCTGCCCTGATATATCCTCAGGTAGGTGAGCTGTCCGTACGGGCTCACCTCCAGTTTGAACGCCAGGGCCGCGAGCGGTGCCTCAGGATCCGGCACCAGAGGGAACAAGGCCTCTTCCCTGTCCAGGTCCAGGGCCGTGTTTTCCACGTCCAGGGGTGAAGGCAGGTAGGCGGCCACGCCGTCAAGCAGGGGCTGGATGCCCTTGTTTTTGTAGGCGGAGCCCACAAAAACCGGGGTCAGGTCCCGGCTGAGGGTCCCCCGTCGAACAGCTTCGCTGAGCACGTCCTCGGTTACGCGATCCTCCAGGATGGCCTCTGTGAGCTCGTCCGAGAACAAGGACGCGGCATCCAGGAGCCGCTCGCGGGCGGCCTCAGCATCAGCCGCCATTCCAGGCGGGATCTCCGCCTCCTGAATATCCTCGCCGTACTCGCCCCCGAACCGGATGACTTTCATTTTCACCAGATCCACGACGCCCTCGAATTCACTTTCGAGGCCCACGGGGAGCTGCATGAGCACCGCGTTGTGACCGAGCTTTTCCCGGAGCTGCCGTGTTACGCGGAAAGGATCGGCCCCGGACCGGTCGCACTTGTTGATGAATGCGATGCGCGGAACGCGATATCTCTTCATCTGCCGGTCCACGGTGATGGACTGGGACTGGACCCCGCCCACGGCGCACAGGACCAGAACGGACCCGTCCAGGACCCGCAGGGCCCGTTCCACCTCAATGGTAAAATCCACGTGACCCGGCGTGTCGATGATGTTTATCCGGTAGCCCTTCCACTCGCAGTGGGTGGCGGCCGAGGATATGGTTATCCCCCGCTCCTTTTCGAGCTCCATGGAGTCCATGGTCGCGCCTACGCCGTCCTTGCCACGGACCTCGTGAACCGCATGGATCCGCTTCGTGTAGAACAGGATCCGCTCCGTGAGCGTAGTCTTGCCCGAGTCGATATGGGCGCTTATGCCGATGTTTCTGAGGTTTTGTATGTCGTTCATAATGCCTGTTATGACTTTAATTGATAGTTATTATGTGATTAACATCGAGATTTTCGTTTCCTGGTCCGATGTCGTTTCGATTTCGATCCCGATTTGGATTATTCTTCCCACCCGAC
>CAZEIA010000083.1:0-14589 GCA_964512335.1 uncultured Desulfobacterales bacterium | reverse complement strand
AACATAATCATTCACGGACACGAGCCCAACCTGTTCGAATCAATGCTGGACTCGGTGAACGATCCCGGCCTGATCCAGGCGGCCAAGGAAGCGGGCGCAGAGGGGATCAACCTGGTGGGCATGTGCTGCTCCGGGGCGGAGATGCTGTCCCGCCACGGCATCCCCCATGCTGGGAACTTCATGTCCACGGAAACCATCCTTGTAACCGGTGCGGTGGACGCCATGGGCGTGGATGTCCAGTGCATCAAGCAGGGGCTGGCAAAGGTGGCGGGGTGTTACGGCACCAAGCTGTTCACCACGAACCCCCGGTGCCACATCGAGGGCGTGGAGCACATTGAGTTCCACGATCATACGCCAAGAGACTGCACGGATGCCATCGTGGAAAACGCCATTGTGCGTTTCAAGAACCGGACCGCTGCAGTGGAGATTCCCAATATCCGCAACATGGGTATCCACGGGTTCTCCCACGAGTATATCAACTACATGCTGGGAGGCACGTTCCGGTCGTCTTACACTCCTCTCAACGACAACATCATCAACGGCAGGATTCGCGGGGTGGCCGGCGTGGTTGGCTGTACCAACCCTCGGGTCAAGCAGGATTGGGTGCATGTGGAATTGGTCAAGGAGTTGATCAGGAATGACGTGCTGGTTGTCCAGACCGGATGCTCTCAGATCGCGCTGGCCAAGGCCGGCCTGTACACGCCCGAAGCGGCTCACCTTGCGGGACCCGGACTGAGCGAGGTCTGCGAGACGGTGGGCATGCCCCCGGTCCTGGGGTTGGGATCCTGCGTGGATAACAGCCGAATTCTCATGGCCTGCGCCGAGATGGTCCGTGTGGGCGGGCTGGGCGACAGTATCGCCGAGCTGCCGGTTGCCGGGGCCGCACCCGAGTGGATG
This sequence comes from uncultured Desulfobacterales bacterium, assembly GCA_964512335.1. GTDB lineage: Bacteria > Desulfobacterota > DSM-4660 > Desulfatiglandales > HGW-15 > JAIPEI01. Next base: position 13,692 of record CAZEIA010000083.1, on the reverse strand, counting down.
AGTGAAAAGGCCATCTCCATAGGCCACTACTTCGTGGCATCGGGTGTCTACACTGTCTTCGGAGTTACCTTTCCCATAGTGGAAGGGACCAGGTTCCACGAATACCTGTTCGGCGGGCTCGAGGAACAGGGATTCGGCAAGTGGGGCTTTGCCAAGGACCCCTATGAGATGGCGCGGCTCATGATCGCGCACATTGACGCCAAGCGTAAGGCCCTGGGGCTGGACAAGACCCGTGAGCGCGTGCTCATGGACATGGCGGATCGTCAGAAGCTGGATGCCGCATAACCCGGAATGCTTCCGGGCGTGTTGACAGGACCCGGGGGATATGCCTTCGGGTCCTGTCTAATCCGCCTGCCCGTTCGGCGGGTTGCTGAATGGAGAACTTTATTTCCGCCGGGACGCCTTCGAGTAATGACGGGGTTGTTTCAGCCTCGTTTAAGCAGCAAAGTCAAAGCGCAACCCCCGGAGCACATATAAACCTGTTTTACCTTGAAAATTCTCCAGCCGTTCGTCTCATGCGAAGGCGTGTGGCGGAGTGCAAAAGACTGCAATGGGCTTTTAGAGGTAAATGAATAGTGAAATCAGCCCGTTGATTGTATTGCTCTTGATTCGGGCCGGTGGCCATATTATGCTGAAAGAGATGTAAAAGCGAGCGAGAAGAATCAGTGATAAATTGTCGGCAATAAATGAATGAAAGGAGAATGCAATGCTTCCGATCGAGATCGCCAAGGACATTTACTGGGTCGGGGCGGTGGACTGGAACAACCGGGACTTTCATGGATACTCCATCTACGAGGGTACCACCTATAACGCCTTCCTTATCCTGGACGAAAAGGTCACCCTGATCGATACGGTGAAGGCCCAGTTCGCAGACGATATGATCAACAAGATCGCCCGGATCGTGGATCCCAAGAAGATCGACATCATGGTCAGTAACCACACGGAAATGGACCACTCCGGGGGACTGCCCAGAATCATGCACCGTATCGGCGAGGACAAGCCGCTTTACTGCTCCAAGATGGGACACAAGAACCTGTCCCTCCATTTTGGCTCCAAGTGGAACTACCAGCCGGTGGACAATCTGCAGGAGATCTCAATCGGCGGTCGCACACTCACGTTTATGGAGACCCGCATGCTCCATTGGCCGGACAGCATGTTCACCTATTTGAAGGGGGACAGAATCCTTTTCTCCAGCGACGCCTTCGGCCAGCATTATGCAGGCCCGGAGCGGTTCGATGACGAGATCGGGGATGCCATAATGCCGCATGCCAAAAAATACTTCGCCAATATACTGATGCCCTACTCCCCACTCATTCTCAAACTGGTGGACAAGGTGACGGATATGGGTCTTGAACTGGATATGGTCTGTCCGGACCACGGTGTCATATGGCGAAAGGATCCGTCCAGGATTATAAAGGCTTATGTGGAGTGGAGCCGGATGGAGCCCAGACGTAAGGCCGTGATCGCATACGACACAATGTGGAACAGCACCCAGCTGATGGCCGAGACCATTGCGGACACCTTGATCGCGGAAGGGGTGGATGCCAAGCCCATGCACCTTCGGGCCTGTCACAGGAGTGATGTCATGACCGAGGTGCTTGATGCAGGCGCCGTCATAGTAGGTTCACCCACCCTCAACAACGGTATTTTCCCCACGGTCAGTGATTTTCTTACATACATGAAGGGGCTGAAGCCCAAAAACAAGATCGGCGGGGCTTTTGGTTCCTACGGTTGGAGCGGTGAGGCCGTCAAGGTCGTCGAGGGCGAGCTCGAGGCCATGAAGTTTGACATGAAAGGGGGCGGCGTTCGCAGTCATTACGTTCCTGATGAGGATGAACTTGATGAATGCCGGTCGCTTGCCATGGAAATAGCCCGCGCCCTGCCTTAAGAAAAGGAGGAAAGCAATATGAAGGAGCTCAAAGTAGGTTGTGCACGACCCACCGGCGGGATGGTGGGTGAACCTGAACCAGGGGCCAAGGCCTCGGCTGATGACATCCCTGCAAAAAAAGAGGAGAAGATTATGAGCGCGGTGAAGGTGGGCCAGAAGGCCCCGGATTTCGAAAGTCCTGCATACCAGGGCGGCGGTTTCGGACAGGTGTCACTTTCCGATTATCTCGGCAAATGGGTTGTCCTTTGCTTTTACCCTGGAGATTTCACTTTTGTCTGAGCAACGGAGATCTCCGCAGTTGCGGCGAAATACCCCGAGCTTCAGAAGCTGGACGTAGAGGTCCTCTCAGTGAGCGTGGACAGTCACTTTGTACACAAGATGTGGCAGGACAACGAACTCTCCAAGATGGTCGAAGGCGGCGCACCCTTTCCCATGCTCTCTGACGGCGGAGGCAAAGTGGGCAAAGTCTACGGCGTATACGATGAGAATGCAGGGGTGGAAATGCGCGGTCGTTTCATCATCGACCCGGACGGTGTTGTGCAGGCAGTGGAGATTTTGCCCCCGCCCGTGGGACGAAACGTGGACGAACTCGTCCGCCAGATCCAGGCATTCCAGCATGTACGCAAGACGGGTGGGACCGAGGCCACACCTTCAGGATGGCGGCCGGGCAGGGCCACGCTGAAGCCCGGGCCGGATCTGGTGGGCCGTGTCTGGGAGGTCTGGAAAGTGGAAGAAGCGTTTTAGGTCGGCGGCAGTCGGCTGACCGATATTGTGGAAACAGGCGAGGAGAATGCCTTATGATACAGGGGACCGGGAGTCTCGGCACCGCTGAGGACCGTTTATCTTGCGCGGTGAAGATGACCAGATGCCCTGACTGTTTCCAATGCCAGGGTTGCAGTGAGGACAGGTGCAGGTTGTGCCGGAAGCATGGTCACCCGCCTGCGCCGACCCTGGCCGAGGGATTCACCTATGGCGAGTATCTTGAATGGAAGAAGCGGCAATCCATGTCGGTGCAGCAAGACGAAGGCCGTCGTTAAACCCGAGCCGATGCTCGGACTGCGAGGCGTGCCTGGAGCTTTGCCCAGAAGTGTTTTACAGGAACCCTGCTACCGGCCGCATTGAGGTTGCTGATATTACCTCCTTTTCGGAGGAGGCAGTTGAGGAAGTTATCGCCAACTGCCCCAGGGACTGTATCGCCTGGGAGGGCGACGGGTAGCATGATAACAGGTGAGAGGCTCGGAGGTCGGGATCTCAAGAGGCTAGTTTTCAGGGCTTTGGAGACGGGTGACGAGACAGAGGCCCTTGATATGCTTGCCCATATACCGGCCAGGGCCTTGGTGAGCCCGCTCTTCGGGGCGCTTCACCGCATGGAACCCCGAGTGCACTGGACCGCGGTCCGTGTAATGGGCTCTGTTGTTGCCGATTTGGCCGCGAAGAACATGGAAGAGGCACGCGTGGTTCTCAGGCGCATGATATGGAACCTGAACGACGAGTCCGGCGGCATCGGTTGGGGCGTACCCGAGGCCATGGGAGAGGCCCTGTGCAGGCACGAGGGCCTGGCAGGGGAGTTCACGGCGATTCTGTCTTCCTACACCCGAAAGGAGGCCAACTACCTGGAGCACGAGCCCCTGCAGAAAGGCCTTCTTTGGGGTATTGCACGACTGGCCGGGACCCGGCCCGGACTCTTGAGGGCGGCCGGGCCTGATCTGGTGTCTTTCCTTGAAGCAGGGGACCCGATTTTAAGGGGGCTCTCAGCTCATGCGTCCGGGCTTCTGTGCCTTGAAGGGGCAAGGCCCGCCCTGGCGCGGCTCATGGGGGACAATACAGAGATTACTGAAGACCTCGGCGGCCTGCTTCCTTTGTATTGCATTCGAGATATCGCTGCAGAGGCCCTGAAAAACATCGACCAGGATAAGGCTTAGGCATTAGGCGTCCCTTTTACGCCTGCCGGAAAAAAGGCGCAAGATCGATCTGAAACCCGTAAACTTTTTTTGTGCGAAAGTCCCTGCAAGGAGGATTCATATGGATAGTCAGCAGCCTCAGGTCAGGATGTACTCCCTGAGTACCTGCAGTCATTGCAAGGCCACCAAGAAGCTCCTTAACGATTGTGAGGTGAGTTTCGACTTCACGGACGTGGATCTCCTGGAAGGCGAGGAGCGCCAGGCCGTTCTCGAGGCCGTTCGCAAAATCAATCCCCGTTGCTCCTTTCCCACGACTATCATAGGCGACACGGTCATCGTGGGCTACAAGGAAGACGAGATCAAGGAGGCTTTGGGAGCCGGATGAACGCCAGGGCGGAAGAGTTTTACGATATGTTGCGAAAGGTCCAGGAACCCAAGGGTTACTTTTTCAACGAGGACAGGGTGCGGGTAATGGAGTTGCTCGAGGCGCTTCTCCTGAACAGGGAGCGTTACGGTTACATGTGCTGCCCCTGCCGTCTCGCCACCGGAGACCGCGAAAAGGACAAGGACATAATCTGTCCGTGCGTGTACCGGGAGGCCGATGTGAAGGATTACGGCTCCTGCTACTGCAACCTTTACGTTTCCAGGGAGTGGAACGAGGGAGCGTTTGACAGGCCCTATGTGCCTGAACGAAGACCCCCGGAAAAGATGTTTTAATATGCCGGTGTCTGAAAGCCATTCCCGTGTGAGCACGGATCAGACATGGTCTTTCGGCACATGGGAAGAGTCCCGTGCGTTTCGGCCTGACCTTACTCAGAGAGATCCCCAGGTAAGTCGGTTTTGTTGTTAGTCGGTTTTGTTTGACAGAGATCGCCGGTGTCCTTAACATATACAGGTAAGATAGGGACACATTGAGATGGAGGTAAACCATGAAAACAAGGCTTAACCAGCACATAGCTGTCGTGCTCACCGTCCTGTTTATGACGGCGGGGTTTTCCGGTTGTGGTGGCGGAAAGGCCCAGCAGGGCGCGGTTATCGGGGGACTGGGGGGGGCCGCTGTGGGCAGTCAATTCGGCCCGGAGGAAGACCGGAGGAAGAGCGCCCTCATAGGGGCCGGTATCGGCGCGGTGCTGGGATATCTTATCGGGAATGAGTGGGACAAGTACGATCAAAGGCGTCTGAACCGTACACTCGAAACGGCTCCGTCCGGACGGACCACTGAATGGGTTAACCCGGACACAGGCAACCGATATATGGCCACTCCGGAACCGGCATACACGCACGATGGGCGCTTATACAGGGATGTTGAGATAGACGGGTACGTAGACGGACGACGTGAAACCGTGCATGCCAAGGCCTACCGAAACCCCGACGGCACGTGGCAACTCTTGCAATAGCCCTTCCTGTTGATCCGTGAAGTGATGGACCCGCCATCCACGCCCGAAGAGGAAGAGGCCCTAATCCGCCCGAAGTCGCTGTGAGCCCAAATCAGTCGAGGATCCTGGCGCGCAGAAAGATCTGAATTCCCAGTCTTCGCGTGCGGGGCCCCACCACCTCCAGGAGCGCGCCTTCCTCAATTCCGGGAGGAATTTCAACGGTAATACGGACGGCTTTGTACGGCATGTCAATACGGAGGTTTCGCTCTGTGCCGTTTCTGGCCTCGGCGGCGGTTAGGGAAAAGTCGTACACGCCGTGTTCCCCGAGCACGCACCGGTTCAGGAACCGGTCAAGGTACCCGGCACTCTGGAGTCGAGTCTGCCGGGGGGCGCACCTCCCCGGGAACCACTCGCGGGTCAACCGCGCGAAGTAATCTGTGCCGGAATCATGGTTAGTCCGGGGTTGATGATAAGAACGGCGGACCGGGATGTTGTGCGAATCGAGTTCCCGTTTGTGCCGGGTGCGGGTATTCCTGTCGCTCAGCACGTCGTAGGCTTCGCGAATCTCGCGAAAACGTTCAGCTGCTTCCTGCCCGCCTCCGGACGTGTCCGGATGATAGCGGAAAGCCTTTTCCCGGTAGGCCCTCTTGATCTCTTCAGGGCCTGAATTGCGGGTGATTCCCAGGATGCGGAAATAGTCCTTTTGAGACATTTCTCTAACTCAACCGCCCCCTTTGATTTTTTTAATCTCTTCGAAGCTTATCATTTAATATCCATGTCGGCTGTGCCGGTGTAAGTGAGGGATCGAGGCCCTGCCCGTGCCCCGGGAAGAGGATCGATTCCACGGTGGGCTTCGAGAGATGGATTTTACCCTATTTGTTTTGCCGATTCAATATCTCAAGGTGATCCTCTCAAGCTGGTTCCGTCTCTGTAAACGAACATGGCCCCTTCCCTGAGATTCACGGACAAAGGCCTGCATTTGGCATTCGTCCGGTGCTCTAAGGCCGCCCAATGATATGCCGGCTATTACACGATACCGCGGCGGAGGCCCTTTACATTGAGGCAAACGGTCTTATTTTTAATAACGTGTAAGTCAATATGCATAAAACAGTTGGATTCCGGCAAGGCCAGGCGGAAAAATTGGGTCTTGTCAAAACATATGACAAAGGAGGCGTAAACCAGATGGAAGAGCAACGCCATTCAAATAAGGCATTTGATATCCCCGGAGAGCTTCCCATCCTGCCCCTGCGGAACATGGTGGCATATCCGCTCTCAGTGATGCCTCTGCTGGTGGGAATTCCAGGATCCGTAAAGCTGATTGAGGATGCCCTGGGCGGCGACAAGATTGTGGGCCTGGTGGGCATGCCTGATTCCTCCGTTGAAAAACCCGAGCCCGGTCAGACGTACGAGATCGGGACCGTTGCCAAGTTGGACAAGGTGGTCAAGACATCCGACAACACCCTGCAGGTCCTGGCACACGGCCTGGAACGGTTCAAGGTCATACGGTGGCTTGAGACCGAGCCTTACATGCGTGCCGAGGTGGAGCCAATGCCTGACCGGGTGTACAAAGGTGTGGAACTGGACGCGCTTCAACGGAGCCTGGGGGAACTGGCCAAAGAAGTGGTCAAGCTTTCCCCGAATCTCCCTGACGAGATCACTGCGTTTCTGGACCAGATCACCGATCCCCTTAACCTGATTTATGTGGTGGCCGGAAATGCAGGGCTTGACGTGCAGGAGGCCCAGGACGTCCTGGCGGCCGGGTCTGCAACCGAAAAGATGCGAAAGCTCATCAAGCATCTCACCCGGGAGAAGGAGGTGCTCAATCTGGGCAAGAAGATAGAATCCGAGACCAAACAGACCATGGACAAGGCCCAGAGGGAGTTCTACCTGCGGCAGCAGCTGAAGACTATTCAGAAAGAATTGGGCGATGCCGAGTCAGAAGCCTCTGAATCGGATGCGTACCGGCAGAAGCTGGAGGACGCCGATTTGCCCTCCGAGGTGCGAAAGGAGGCGGAGCGGGAGCTCAAGCGCATGGCCTCCATGTCTTCACATTCTCCGGAGTACTCTGTGATCAGGACATATCTGGACTGGATTATTGATCTCCCCTGGCACGAGAGCAGTGAGGACCGGATGGACATTGACGGCGCCCGGAAGGTCTTGGACGAAGATCACTATGATCTCGAGGATGTCAAGGAACGCATTATTGAGTACCTTGCCGTGCGTAAGCTGATACAGGATCGAGGCCTGGATCTGGATAAGGGCGCAATGGACGACGGGCGAGTACCTGACGCTAAGGGTGCCATCCTGTGTTTTGTGGGCCCCCCGGGTGTGGGCAAGACCAGCCTGGGCCAGAGTATCGCCCGGGCCCTGGGTCGGAAGTTCACCCGCATGAGCCTCGGCGGGATGCGGGACGAGGCGGAGATTCGAGGACATCGGCGCACCTATATCGGAGCCATGCCGGGCAGAATCATTCAGGCGCTTAAACGGGCCGGGACACGAAACCCTGTATTTATGCTCGATGAGGTTGACAAGGTGGGCGCCGACTGGCGTGGCGATCCGAGTAGTGCGCTTCTCGAGGTCCTGGACCCGGCCCAGAATCACGCCTTTCGTGACCATTACCTTGATGTGGACTTCGACCTGAGCGACGTGATCTTCATCACCACGGCCAACCAGCTGGAGACCATTCCGGCACCCCTGAGGGACCGAATGGAGACCCTTCATTTGGAAGGCTATACAGAGTTGGAAAAGCTCCATATCGCCCGGAAGTACCTGGTCCCCAGGCAAATTAGGGCCAACGGCCTTGGAGTGGATGAACTCACCTTCTCGGATGAGGCCATTCAGAAAATCATACGGGACTACACCCGGGAAGCAGGCGTGCGAAACCTGGAACGCCAGATAGGGGCTGTCTGCCGCAAGTGCGCGGTCAAGGTCGCGGGTCAATCACTCAACCATGACGTTGTAACCCCCGAACTGGTGAGGGATTACCTGAAAAAGGAGCGTTTCGAGTCAGAGATTTCAGAGGAGATCGATATCCCGGGGATAGCCACGGGGCTTGCAGTGACAGCCGTGGGAGGCGATATCCTTTTCATCGAAGCCACGGGTATGAAGGGCAAGGGCCGGCTGACGCTGACAGGGCAGCTCGGGGAAGTAATGCGCGAGAGCGCCCGCATAGCACAGAGTTATGTGAGGTCCAAGGCGGTGCAGCTTAACGTGGACCCGGCTGTGTTCGAACAGACGGACGTGCATGTCCATGTGCCGGCAGGCGCCATCCCAAAGGACGGTCCTTCGGCCGGGCTTCCCATGGTCCTGGCCATGGCAAGCCTGTTCAGCGGCCGTCCGGTGCGGGGGGACCTGGGAATGACGGGAGAGGTTACCCTTAGAGGCCGGGTGCTTCCGGTGGGCGGCATCAAAATGAAGGTGCTGGCGGCGCACCGTGCCGGACTCAAGGCGGTTATTCTTCCCAGGCGTAACGAGCGGGATCTGGATGAGCTTCCCGATGAGGTGCGGAAGGACATCCGGTTTGTACCTGTCGATCTTATCGACGAGGCCCTTGGCGAAGCCCTGGGAGATACGGTATCCCAGGAGGTGGATCCTCCCGCCGCAGTGAACGGCTGACGTTTTCCCCGGAACGCCCGGGCAAAGCCATGGTCAAGAAAAAAGGCAGGGCGAAAGCCCTGCCTTTGGAGTCTGGGACGAGGAGATTACCCTCATCCCTTGACCGTATTCGGCCTGCGGCGTTTTTGCCCAACAGGCCGGAGCCCACGAGCAGTGCGGTGTGCCGAATCTGAAGGCGGGACCGGAAGCCCCCCAAGTCGTTCCAAATTGCAGGCCTTGAAAGCCTTTGTTGTCCGAGATTCGTACATCAGGGGGGTGAATAACACCGATAACCGGTTGCTGTCGTTGTGGAATCCGGGTATCTGTGTGGTGTAGCCGTTCGGACATGTTCGCAAGAAGCCCCCTTTTCTCTTCTCGAATCCGGAAGAGCGGTCAATTGAACAGAACAGATGTCGGAATAATGACGCCTGTCGACGGTAAATCAGGGTATGACTCGACTACATGCTTCGGACTTTGGTGATCATGGCGTCTGCAAAGTCCCGGGCGTCCTCCAGGTCCCCCTGGTCCGGGTGCCCTGCCGCACTCTGGGCCTCCAGGGCCCAGGATTTGTGCTCCATTTTTTTCATCAGGGCTTCGATAATGGAACCTTTCACCTTGCCTCTGCACCCGAAAGTGCCCAGCGTGTTAAGGCTGGACGCAAGTCTGGTGGCTTCGTAGAAGGCTGATATGGCCAATTCGCCGCCCCTCAGGGAGCCGTGAGTGGCAAAGAACGCAATCTTCGTCCCTTCCGGCAGGCCTTTGATGAAGGCGGCAACCTTTGCAGGCACGCTGTGGGCATGCACGGGAAAACCGCAAAAAACCACGTCATACTCATCCACGGAGCCTGCATCCGCCAGAGGAATAATGTCCTTGGTGGCTTCCTTGATTCCATGGAAAATAGCTTCCGCAATCATTTTTGTGTTTCCGGTGTCGGAATAGTATGTCACCAGTGCCTTCATCGAGTCCTCCTTGTCAAAATCAACGGTTTGGTTTATTTACAGGATTTAGGGCGTCCTGACAAGGGATTTCACCGCTTTCCCGAATGAATCATGCACTCCAGTCCCGACAGAACACGGAGGCAATTTAATCTCATGAAAGCAATGGTCCTTGAAAGAATCGGCCGCCTGGCGGAGGGAAAGGTTTTCGTAATTATTCTTGGTGATCTTGGCGGCTTGGCAAGAGATAAAAAGTAGTTATATTGAATAATATAAGACAACAACCCCAACTCCGGGCCGGAAAACCATATTCGGCCGACAATGGAAAGCGTTTATGACTGACGACTTCTACAAGATCCTGGGCGTATCAAAGGACGCATCCCAGGAAGAGATCAAGAAAGCGTATCGTAAACTGGCCCGAAAGTGGCATCCCGACCTCAACCCGGGGAATCAGGATGCGGAGAAGAAATTCAAGGATGTCTCCCGCGCATATGAGGCCTTGGGTAATGAAGACAAACGAAAGCTGTACGACGAGTTCGGAGAAGAGGGCCTCCAGTCTGGTTTCAATGCGGAACAGGCCCGGGATTACAAGGAGTGGCGGTCCGCAGGCCAGGGATTCAGCCGGGACGGCGGAAGAGGCTGGGCCGGGGCCGGTGCGTCCGCAGGAGGCTTCGGGCAGTACAGCGCCTATGAAGACATCTTCGGCGATCTTTTTGGATTCGGGGGCGGATCCGGGGCGGGAGCGGATTTTGGGCGCGAGCACCCGTCCCGCGGAAGAGACCTGGAGCACGAGATGACCATAGACCTCCTCAGTGCACTACAGGGGTTTCAAACCGAACTTGCCATGGAGAAACCGGTGAGTTGTGTCAGGTGCGGGGGTGGCGGCCAGGAGCCCGGTTCGACCATGAGACCGTGTCCCGCGTGCGGGGGATCGGGACGGCTCAATGTGGCGGAAGGGCCCATGCAGTTTACCCGTGCATGTCCTCAGTGCCGTGGACACGGCCAGGTGGGAACCTCGTGCTCCCAGTGCGGGGGTAGCGGTCAGGTTCGCGGGACCGAACGGATCAGGGTAAATATACCAAAGGGCGTTCGCGAGGGTTCGCGCGTGCGGGTGGCCGGCAAGGGCGAACCAGGGCGGGGAGGTGGCCCGGCGGGAGACCTCTACCTGGTTATTCATGTCAAACCGCATCCCCTCCTGCGGAGGGAAGGGGACGACCTCCATATGGAACTCCCTTTGACGGTTCAGGAGGCAATGGCCGGCGCAAGCATTACCATTCCGATCCCGGGCGGGTCAGTCAACGTCAAGGTCCCGCCCAAGAGCCAGAGCGGCCAGACCCTTCGGCTCAAGGGAAAAGGCGCCTACAACGCCAAGAAAAAGACCGAAGGGGACCTCCTGGTCAAGCTGAGCGTAAAGGTGCCCCGGACGGACGATCCTGGTGCCCTGGAGGCTGCAGGGCGTCTGGAAGAGGAGTACCGGGAGGGCGTTCGGAAGGACCTGAGGCTGTAAAAGGTCTGGATGGGAGCCGGTTATCTAAACGGCCGGGGCATGAGGGCCACAGCTGTGCTGGAGAAGTATCTTCTCAACGCTGACTTCTTTCCTGAAGCATCCGCCGGACATTGCCGGCCAGGTCTTCGAGAATAAGATCAAATTGGGCCCGCATGTCGAACATGCACTGACGCATGCGCAGTATGATCTCCACCCCGGCCAGGTTGACGCCCATGTCTTCCACAAGCAGCTTGGCCAGCCTCAGCCTTTCCAGATCGGCCTCTGAGAATCGCTTTTCGCAAGGATCTTCCAGGCTGTCCGGACAGACGATTTCCTCTTCTTCTAGCCTGTTGAGGAACCGGGTTTCCATCTGAAATATCTCGATGACTTCGGTTGTCGTCCAGTATTTACCGGCCATATCCGGCCTCCTTACAGTTAAAGGTTGAACTCCTCTTCTTGGCGGACGGCGGTGCAGTGCAGGTCCGAACCCCTGCTGCGAATAATGTCCCGGCACCTTTCTACGATGACGTCCTGCTCTTTGTCTTCACGGTCCTGGTTGTGATGATAGAGCCCGAGGTGACGTACCCCGGCGGCCAGGGCGAGGTCCACGGCATCGGCATAAGAGGAGTGCCCCCAGGTCTCCTTGAGTGCGTACTCTTCGGGTGTGAACTCCGCGTCATGGAGGAGAAGGTCGGCGTCCTGTGAGAACGCAGCGTAGACATCGAATGTCCTTCCGCTCCGGTGACGAAACCCCAGTTCGTTGTCGGTCAGGAAAACAAAGCTGCGGCCGTCTTCAGTGAACCGGAACCCCATCCCGGTATTCGGGTGGCTGAGTGGAACGGACTTGATCTCGATGGTGTCGATGTAAAACGTCTCCCGGCAGTCATTGTCGTAAAGAATAGCCGCCTTGAGCTTCTCGAACGGATAGGGGAAATACGGTGCGCTCATGGTCTTTGAGAGCAGCTTCTGTATGTCTCCCTGCGTTGTGGGACAGCCCATGAGTTGGATAGTAGACTGTTCGCTGTAAATGGGCTTGAAAAAAGGGAATCCCAGAATATGGTCCCAGTGGGAGTGGGTGAATAATACATTATACTCGAAACGGCCCTCCATCAGAAGATTGTTTCCCAGCCTGCGAATTCCGGACCCTGCATCCACTGCAATGATTGCGTCGTTCTTGCTGCGTATCTCAATGCACGTGGTGTCCCCTCCGTACTTCAGGTAGTTTTTGCCTGAGACCGGAATGGAGCCGCGAGCACCGTGGCATCGAATGATCATTCAAGCCCTCCCATGGTCAATATTTACGGCTTCTCAGGATGTTGAACACCAGCCAGAGCCCGAGAATGCCGGAAACCGAATAGCCCAGTACGCCCAGTAAAGGAAAGCCGAAGAGAAACGGGCCGATGCCTGTGGTGATTATCATGGAGGAGCCGATGATCATAGCGCCGATGATGATGCCCAGGGTCAAACGGTTGGAGCTGTTGTCCAGGGTCTTTCTCAGTGAGCCCAAATTTTCATGCTCAAAGCGAATGTGAATATCTCCGCGGTCTATTTTATCCAGGATGCGGGAGATTAGGAGCGGAAAATCACTGCCCAGGGTCTTGAAGCGGTCCAGGGTGACCTTAAACTCTCGCCAGGATGTCTTTGGGCTGTGCCGGCGGGCCGCCAACCGTCTTACGTGGCTCTCTGCTTCGGCAACCACGTCCAGCTCCGGGTGGATCATCCGTGCAGTGCCTTCCGCCGTGACCAGGGACTTTATCATGATAATGAAATCCGAAGGCAGACGAAGGCGGTGCGTGCGCAGCAGGGATGCGATGCCCAGCAGGATATGCCCCAGGTTCAGCTGCTTCAGGGGGACTGAGTAGAAGTTGTCGAGCAGGTCCAAAAGGTCCCGCTCCAGGCTTGAACGATCAATCCCTTCATGGCCTGTGGCCAGTTCGAGCAGACAGTCGCTCAATCTGCGGCTGTCCCTGTTCACAACGGCCTGGATTAAGTCAACGAGCTGGTATCGGTTCTGGGTGGTGAGGCGTCCCACCATCCCCCAGTCCAGAAGACAGAGGATATTGCCTTCAGTGAGGAGGAGATTGCCTGGATGGGGATCGGCGTGAAAAAAACCGTCTTCAAGAATCTGCTTTATGGCGAAGCGCAGTCCGTTGCCGGCAATGGTTTCCGGGTGCTCGAGCTCCTGAGGGTCCACTTCTCTGAGACGTTTGCCCGAGATGAACTCCATTATGAGGAGTTTATCCGTGCAGTCGTCAATGTGGACCCGGGGAATGCTGATCCCCTTGTCCGCCTCCAGGAACGACCGGGCTATCTTCATGTTCCTGGCTTCCCGCGTAAAATCCAGTTCGCGAAGCAGGAGCCCTCGGGTCACCCGGACGATGTTAGGGAGATCATAGACCTGGACAGTTTCCATACGTTCATGAACCTGCCGGGCGAACGCCTCCAGAATGTCAAGGTCAGTCTCGATTACGCCTCGGATGTCCGGGCGCTGCACCTTGACGGCCACAACCAG
>CAZEIA010000082.1:8158-14644 GCA_964512335.1 uncultured Desulfobacterales bacterium | reverse complement strand
CGACCGGATCGAGGCGGAACGAATGGTAACCACCCTACCCGCCGCGATTCTTGCAGGCGACCCGGTGGCCTGAGGGCAGTGATCAGAGGTCCTCTGAGCCGGCAGGTCGGGATTTGCCCCTTTGGGTGTCGAAATCGCCCTCAGCATCCAAGCGGGAAACCGACGTGGGGTTTCGATTTGAACTCAGCCCCCTGGCACCGTCTTGTAAGGCCATTGACAGGCAAGGGATTTCCGGTTAAGTTTTCCGCCGGAGTCTTCCTTGAGAGACCTCACTAGGAGAAATGGATGAGAGTACTGTTATTATGTTTTTTTGCATGTCTTCTTGCCCTGTTTGCTTCCGTTGCAGGCCTTTCGGGCCCTGGTGCCGAGGCAGTAGCGGACGCCTTCGACTCACCCGGTACGCGATGGGCTGTTTGCATAGGGGTAAGCGACTATAAAGATCCGGACCTGGCGGATGTGCCTTACGCCCGAAATGATGCGCGCGACCTGGCGGCCGCCCTCAGGAGCCACGGCGGGTTCGATCAAGTACTGGCGTTCACCGATGACATGAACTCAAAAGACCCCGGCTATCCCTCCCGCAAGAACATCCTGTCGGGACTGGATCGAATTCGATCCAAACTGGGTCGTGACGACGTAATCCTGTTTTTTTTCTCAGGCCACGGCGTGACCGATCCAGGCGGTCGAAGCTTCCTGCTGCCGGCCGACGCCATGGTTCGGAACATTCCCAGTACGTCGATTTCCCTGGAGGCCGTGCAGGACTTATTGGCTGCGGATGAACCGGGGCGGCGAATTCTGATTCTGGATGCGGCCCGTAGGGAGATCTGGAGAAAGGGTCCCCTGCTGAGGGGTATCTATCCGGACCGGTATCTAAGGGACAGGGTCTCCGCCGTATTCTACGCGGCGAGAGAGGGCGCCTTTTCACATGATCACGAAAGTGCCCGCTATGGGGTTTTCGGGGCGGCTGTGATTGCAGGAATACAGGGCGAGGCTGATCGTGAGGTGGGAGGAAATAACGACGGCGTGGTCAGTATTATGGAACTCGGGGCCTATGTGGACGAGAAGGTTGGTGTCTGGTCCATGGAGAACGGCAAGCCCCAGAGCCCTTACATCCGTATTTTTGACAGCCGGGCCGCCACGCTGGCCCTGACGAGGGCGGGAGGCTCAGCGGACGAGCGTGTGCTGGCCGCAGTGAGGGTTAAACCCCGACACGTTCCGGAGGAGGCTCCCCCCCCCGCACCCGTTCAGGAGTCCCCCCCGGCTGAGAAGCCCGTACCTGTCGAACCAAAAACACCCCCCTCCACACCAGCTCCCGTAGTCAAATCGACGCCTCCGGCGGAGAGGCCGGAGACACCCGAAAAGACTACCTCGCGGCCCGAGCCCGAGAAACCTGAAGCCGGAGAGATCGTCATTGGGGAGCAGGCCCCGAGCATAGACGATGTAAGGGTTGAAGAGCGGCCTGCTCCTGAAGAACAGGCGGTTCGGCCGGCTGAGGAGCCGTCCGTTCCAGCGGCGAAAGAGCCGCCGCCTGTTGCAGGGCCTGCGCCTGCAGCTGAGCCGGACCAAAAGACCCTGGATTTCGAGGTGGAAGAGAGGGAGCGAGAGGATAGAATCGTGTCGGGTGATGAATCCCAAGCCGTAGCCTCAGTGCCTGACACGAGCCCGAAGGACTTCGAGCCGGGAACCAGGCCTCCGGCTCCGCCCCTCGAACCGGTCTCCCTGCGAAGCAGCCCTATGGACCTGTCCGAGGAGGGCGTCAAGGCACTCCTTATGGAGAATGACTTCTACTCCACCTGCTGGACGTACAACGGCGATTTCTGCAATCCTAACGGCGATTTCATCAATAAATTCAAGGATAATGAAGACGGCACAATCACCGATGACAGGACCCGGCTCATGTGGCAGAAGAGCGGCTCTCAAGGTGTGATGGACTGGTCGGAGGCCGGCGCGTATGTAAAGAAGCTGAACGAGGAACGATTCGCCGGATATGGTGACTGGCGTTTGCCGACTGTGGAGGAGCTTGCCTCTCTAATGGAGCGGTCTTGGCTCAACGATGACCTTTTCGTGGCGCCGGTTTTCAGCAGCGCGCAGAAGTACTGCTGGACCGGGGACACCAAAGGTATAGAAAGGGCATGGAAGGGCAATTTCCACTTGGGGTTCTTTCTGGATTTCCCCATTAGTGATTTGAGTGCGGTGAGGGCAGTACGCAGTCTTCGATAAGGTACGCTCCCGCCGAAGATTAAGTCCTTGACGCGCACTGGGCCAGATAAAAAGATCCGCCCAGACGACGGCACAGCTCCAGGGGGAGCGCATCGCCTCCGGCCTCGATACCCATCTCGGAAAGCAGGGCAACAGGGGTCTTGATCCCGAGCGCGACTGTGGCGAAATATCCGGGAAATGGCTTAAAATAAAGCCGACTGGCTGCCGGTTTCATAGAATTTTCCTATCAACAGAGTCCCCCTGCCACGCGCGTGAGTTCTGCAATGCGGGAGAGTGCAAAACGCTTGGCAAAGTCCGGATGTGACAGGTAGGGGAGTTTTTCCCTGTTTATGATGTCCTTGAATTCCTGAAAAACGCGGTAACGATCATTTTCTGAAACAAAGTGCTTCTTGAGGTCCGTGCGATACTCTATGTCCTCCCCGTACTCCTGCTTCAGGATGCCCAGAAGACGGTCGCCGTCAGGCACTGAGTCCAGAAGTCCCGGCGTCAGAAAGATCTTGATGCGGGCAATGAGGTGAACCAGCCACCAACCCTCCACAGCACGGCCTGCATTCAGTATGTCCAGAGTCAGGCCGTTTTCAAGGGAGATGGATTCCACAATACGTTCGGTCTCGGTCATGTTGCAGCCTCGGGGATTACATCAAGCAGTTTCCTGGTCGTGTACTCCGCTGTGTCAGCCAGTCCGTCAAGGGGCATGAACCGCCGGGAGTTATTGGAGAAGAGACAGGTGGCTGAAGCCGGGAACTCGTCATCCGGCATGTAAAAGATATAGCAAAGAGCTATTTTCGGCAAGGGGAAGAGGAGAAGGGAGAAATCTCCCGGTGTGTCAGGCGGAAGTTCTCCCGGGGCGCCGAAGATTCTTAGAATGGTCTGTCTTGCGGTGTGGATGGCAGGGACATGTGGAACAAGCGGGCGCTCGCTATTTGCTGTAAAGGCGCCCTGATAGGGCATGCTGTCCTGGAAGTCGCGGAAGGAGACCATGGGCTCCAGTTCTACAGTGTCGGGCTGAGCGGCCGAGGCATACATGGACACCACCAGCCCCCGGGGGCCGGTCTCGGGACGTTCCTCAAGGAGGACGGCATTGGGCGAGACCCGGCAGGCCTCCCCAAAGGCGGAAAATACGAGTGCGGGTCCCTCTCTTCGGGCGGGAAGACACCCGGCAAGGCTGTCAATGCCGTCCTTAAAGGCCGCAGCCAGGTTCTGCCGTATGAGGGCTTCGTAATTCGACATGGTCTTTAAGGGCATCCCCCCGGGATTCAAAGCAGTTCAGAGACGTGTACAAAGTCAACGGCATCCGGAGTGAAGGAAGACACGAACCGGGCCACAGCTCTGGATGTTTCCGGGTGGGGGTGGCCGATTCCGATGGCCTGCCCGTACCGCTGTGCGTGGACGAGGAGTTGTTCCAGCCGGCGAAACACCAGGGTCTCATGGCGGTCGTTGTCCAGGAAGACGTTGCGGCAGGCCGCGGGCATGTGGAGGCTGCAGGCGGTGGGATACGCCTTGGACCTGCCGGATGTCAGGCTGTCTACGAAAAAAAGCCCCTCGTCTCGAACGACCGGCAGGGCCTGGGCCATTTTTTCGGGAGACGAAGTGAACCTGGAACCCATGTGATTGTTCATCCCGGCCGCAAAGGGAAGCTCGGTCAGGTTTTCCTTTATGGTGGCTGTTATCTTATAAGGTGCGTCATTTACAAACAAGGCGCCCGGCCCAGGATCGATACCGGCGTCAAAGGGCTCCATGGGCTGGTGGAGCATTATCTCTTTGCCCTCATGGTGGATCTCCTCGGCCAGGTCACGGGAAAGCGGCAGGCGCGGAAGTATTGCATAGGTCATGGGCACCCCGATGTCCAGGAACGCCCGGGCCCGGGTGCGGCTGAATCCGATGTCGTCTATGATCAGTGCGATGCGGGGTTTCCGTCCAATCCGGGGCAATGTTCCACCCAGGGCGGTGGATCGGAACGGGAATGAAAAGCCCGCCAGGCCCCAGAGCAGGGCGAGGGTTCCTTGCCGGACGAACTGCCTGCGGTCCACGCTTTCCTCCTGCTCCTTTGCAGGAGCGGGCTTGGGGTTGGCCGGAGTTTTTAGTTTTCGACTGCAACTGCCTTTTCCTACAACCAGTAGGTTGTGATGTCAAGAAAAAATACCATATATTGTGTTTTAGCCTGAAATTGATCATAATCCGCACTATTCGGGAAACAACAGGAGGCATCTCCATGAAAGAAGGGAAAAAGGACGGACTAAAGCAATTGCGACGGGACGCAAAGGCGATTTTCCTTGCCGCCGTCCGGCGCGTGGACCCCTTTGATGCCGTTAATCGCTTTGTCCGGCGGGAGGGTAACTCTTTATTTCTGGGCGAAGATGAAAAAACAGCGGACCGCTTGGACCTGGATGAGTTCAGCCGGATCTTCGTGGTGGGCGGGGGAAAGGCCACGGCCCCCATGGCCCGGGCCCTCGAGGAACTCCTGGGGGACAGGATCACCGAAGGGTTGATCAATGTCAAATACGGCTTTGCCGAGCCGCTTGAAAGGACCGGGATCGTGGAGGCGGATCATCCGGTCCCGGACAATAGCGGTGTTGAGGGGACCCGTCGGATTATGGAACTACTGGCGCGTGCAGAGGTGGAGGATCTCGTGTTCTCGCTGATCTCGGGCGGGGGATCTGCTCTTCTTCCACAGCCGGCCGGGGCGGTTCGGCTGGAAGAGAAACAGGCCGTCACCCGGAGTCTGCTGGAATGCGGTGCGAGCATAGACGAGATCAATGCTGTGCGAAAACACATCTCCGCTGTAAAGGGAGGTCAGTTGGCCAGGGCGGCTGCGCCCGCCACCACCGTCAACCTCATGCTTTCAGACGTGGTGGGAGACCGGATGGACGTAATCGCTTCAGGGCCGTTTGTCCCTGATAAGAGCACTTTTCAGGATGCGTGGCGCATTCTTGATCGATACGGCCTGTTCCGGACCATACCAGATGCGGTCAGGGACCACCTGCAACAAGGGATTGACGGGGTGATTCCCGAAACCCCGAAGGACGGGGATCCATCATTCGACCGGGTGACGAATCTCATCATCGGGAGCAACATTCAGGCGCTTCTGCAGGCCGCCGAAGAGGCCGGGTCCTTGGGCTATCAATCCCTTATTCTGTCCTCCATGATCGAGGGGGAGACCCGGGAAGTGGCCAAGGTGCACACGGCCATCGGCCGGGAGATGCTGCAGACCGGAAGGCCCCTGGCCCCTCCGGCCTGCGTGATCTCCGGCGGGGAGACCACGGTAACCATACGGGGCAAGGGGCTGGGCGGGAGAAACCAGGAGTTCGGTCTGGCAGCGGCCCTGGAGCTGAACGGGCTTCCACCGAGGATCGTCGTCTTGAGCGGAGGCACTGACGGCAACGACGGCCCCACGGACGCGGCCGGAGCAGTAGTGGATCCCGGGTCTGTGGAAAAAGGCCGCATGGCGGGGCTGGATGCCCGGGCCTGTCTTGACGACAACGATGCCTACACATATTTCTCGGCCACAGAGGACCTCCTGATCACAGGTCCGACTAAGACTAATGTAATGGATGTCAGGCTTGTGCTTGTGAGATAGGGGACTAAAGCTCTGACGTCAGACGTCAGACCTTTGTGAGCCCTTTCTTTCGAAAAAACAGGGTTGCGCATTCGCTGACAATTCGAAGTGGGATCAACCGGCCATCAGGGAATCCGGTCAAGCATCGTAAGGAAGGATTTTACAGTGAAAAGAATAATAACCACGTGCACTGTTGACTGCCCCGACAATTGTGGGGTCATAGCAAATGTAAAAGACGGCCATCTCGTGCAGCTTGAAGGAAATCCTGATCACGGGTTCACAAAAGGCTTTTTGTGCAAAAAAGGATATGACTTCAAGAAGCGGGTGTACAGTGAGGAGCGGGTTCTCTACCCACAGAAGAGGACCGCTTCGGGCTGGAAAAGGATTGGCTGGGACGAGGCACTCGATACGATTGCAGAGAAAATTGTCTTTTTTCAAAATGAATATGGGAACGGGTCAATCATGCATTTCCACCGCACCGCCTCTTGGGGTTCTTCCAAACAGCTTGTCAGACGGTTTTTTAACCTCCTGGGCGGAGTCACGACCACCAGCGGGTCTCTTTGCTCAGGGTCGGTGATGGCTGCTCAAAAAGCAGACATGGGAACCCGCCTGGGGAACGATCCCGAAGAGTTTGTAAATAGCAGGACTATTATTATTTGGGGCAAAGATCCAGTAAAATCAAGTATACATTTAGTTCCGATCATCAAAGAGGC
>CAZEIA010000082.1:1493-8058 GCA_964512335.1 uncultured Desulfobacterales bacterium | reverse complement strand
AATCATGGATATCAACCCAAAAGACATTTCAACCCGCAGGCCTTGGCAGCGGATTCAGTCAAATACAAAAGAGAAATTCCTGAGCCGTTATTAGGGCAAGGGATCCTGGAATCAAAAGAACCTCCCGTAAAAATGATTTGGATAGATGGATCAAACCCGGTTATTTCATGCCCCAATTCTAATAAAGTTGCTAAAGCTATAAAGAGTCTTGATTTTGTGGTTGTAGTTGATTTATTTATGACTGATACAGCTGAACTGGCTGATATTTTTCTTCCAACCACGACTTTTCTTGAAGAAGAAGACATTGTTGTCAGTTGGGGGCATAACTGGATAGGCCCGGTAAATAAAGCCATTGAACCGTTAGGTGAGACCAGGTCGGACCTGAAAATTGTTCAAGATCTCTCCGAAAGGCTGGGTCTTGGAAACCAAATGGCTGGCTCTGCAAGAGAGTGGCTGAAGCGTATTCTCGAGCCGATGGAGAGCGTTGGATTGTCAGTGGACCAAGTGATGGACTCTCCTGTTAGGTGCCCGGTTGCGCCTATGGTTGCCTTCGAGGGAAAGGAGTTTTTGACTCCTTCCGGCAAATTTGAATTCATTAATGATTTGGAAGGTTTCAAATCAATTAAAAATGGCTGTCATCTATTAACAGTATTATCCGATGGATGGATCAACTCAACTGTTCTAACGCAACAGCACCCCAACACACAAAAAGCGTTTATTAATCCGTGTGTTGGTGAAGAAAAGGGAATTCCAGATAAATCTCATGCATTAATTAAGTCATCTGTAGGCAAATTGGCGGTGGAGATCAATTTAGCGGACTCTGTTCATCAAGATTCAATAGTTGTATCACATGGCACTTGGATAAAACTGGGGGGTGGAGTGAACCAGTTGACTGAAGATCTAATTTCAACATCTGGAGGCATGGCTGCGTACTACAGTACAATAGTTGATATTGAACCGATCAAAAATTAGTATTGAAATCAGCTCATGCCCCTTTGCAATTTGGAAACGATATGACAGCTATGTCAAAGTTCAAATCGTTAAAAAAGTTCAATTTAAGTGAAACGGTGGAAGAACAGGTCAGGCGGGCGATCTTGACAAAGGACTATTTGCCCGGTGACCGTCTACCCTCTGAAAGAGAACATTTGCTTGATGTTTTTGGTTTCTACTCAGAAATGCTGCCATTGGATAATAGTGAAAATGCAGTTCGTCACATTAAACACATGTCAGGCTTTGCAAATCTGTAGTTGCTGTTCCATTTACACTAACCTGCCTCCCCCTGCCAGCGCCTGATCAGGTAAGGCTTTGCCATCTCAAAGGTGATGCAGTCTTCTTCTATGGCCTCCTCGGCCTGCTGTGTGGACATTCGCTTAGTCTTCTTTACAAAGGAAAAGGTCCGCCCGTAGTACAGGGGTATCAGGGATTCCATGAGCAGGTCGGGGTCCCGGATCCGGTCCCGGAACGCCACACCCATGTCGAACAGGATTCGAGCCCAGAGATCGGTGGGAAAGGTAAAGACCCGCTCCTTCATGCCCTTTATTTCCATGAGCTTCCTGAAGACGTCGTCAAAGAGGGCCTCCTTCCATACCTCCTCATACTCCTTGAAGCCTGCGAGAAAGCTCTCGAAGAGCTTTTTGGCGTCCACCTCCACCTTGGGGGGCATCTCAACTTCCCCCAGTCCGAACCCGTAAATGGCTGTGGGCCTGCTGTATTTTACGCGGAGCCAGGTTTCCTCGAAGTGGGACATGAGAGAGAAGATTGTACCTATTACCTGTCGGAACATGGGGCCGAGGGAACCAGCCGGATCCTTGGGCCGATGGATCTTGGGACGCCCCATGAAGGACTGGCAGATCTGGACACCCTGGTTGAGGGCGATGGTGGTCATCCAGATGTCGATGCCGAAGTTGGCCGTGGCCTCGTCCCAGGCCTCGTTCTCGAGGTATACGCGAGCCAGGTCTCCGCTGAACCCGAAGTCCCCGCCTATGGGCTGGCGTACCCGGCGGCCGTAAAGCGCCCTTGACAGGGGATAGGCGATACCGTTCGTTATGGTCCCGTCGTACTTGTGGCGTACATAAAGAGGGGCCACATAGGAGAAGTCGTTGAAGAGCGGTTCTCCCAGGCGCCGGATCCACTGGGGCGTGATGCTTTTGAGATCGGCGTCCACCACCACGACGGCCTTGGCTTCCAGCTCAACGACCTTCTCGAACAGGTTGCGGAAGTTGTTTCCTTTCCCTTTCACGCCGGGAGGGGTCGAGAGATAGATCTTTGACCGCTTGGTGGGCGTGTCAAGGAAGGCCTCCTTGGTCCCGTCGGGCGAGTTGTTGTCCGTATTAATGATTACCGAGCGCATTTCGGGAAAATACCTGACCAGTCCCTCGCTCGCCTGCTGGACCGGAAAGCTGATGGAGTCAGCCTCCTTATAGGATGGTATGCATACTACAAGGTCTGCTTTGTCCACACCGTCCGGGTTGACTTCTTTCTCGAACATATCAGCACATGCCTCCGTTCAGCCCTGTGAATCACTTCATCAGTCCACATAATTGTCAAGAAGGTCCAGTATCGCCTTGTTCCATCCGGCGGGCCCCGGTTCCCCGGTTATCAGAACGCCCGGGACGGCCCCGGCAAAATCACTCAAGGGGCGGGAAGATCGCACCAGTACGGGCACATCCACCTGCCTTAGCATGGGTATGTCATTGGGGCTGTCGCCCAAGCCCACCGAACGTAATCCAGGGCGTTTAAGCCTGAACCAGCCGGACAGCCGGGAGACCGCCTCGCCCTTGTCGCAGGCCCCGAAGATATGAAAAAAACGGCCTCCTGCGGTCACCCTCAAGCCCCGCTTGCGCGCGGCGCGTGAAAGGAGATCCATGTCGGTACTGCAATGCTCACCCACCACGAAGGGTTCGTCGTATTCCCTCCGGCCGGCCCGTTCCGCTTCGTCCTTCTTAAGGCCGGTGCGAAGGGCGATCTCCTCTACGTCCATGTCGGAGAATCCCCTGATGTCCGGACGGCCCAGCTCTTCCCGGATCTCTCGTAAGGCCCTTACGACAATATCATACTGCACACCCAGGTGCCAGACATGACCGCCGGCATCGGGCACGGCCTCGGGCGGGGGTGATTGAGGGCACGCATGTGGAAAGTAAATCCCACCGCCGTTTTCCGAGACGAAGGGCCAGTCGAGCTGAAGAGCCTTTCTAAGGACCTCCATTTCCGCCCGTGTCTTGCTCGAGACCGGGACCACGGGAACGCCGAGCCGCCGGCAGAGAGCAAGGGCGTCGGCGGCGGGTTCCCACGCGTATGTGTCGTGGTCCAGCAGGGTGCCGTCCAGGTCGGTGAACACGACGAAATCCGCCCGGAGTCTCCGGACCGTGCTTTTCTTGTCTTCATGTCTCACTGGAGCCGCTGCTTTTCCTGTTCCACCGCCTCCACCAGGTCCAGGAATATGTCGGGGAGCTTGTTGGACACACGCTCCCAGGAGACCGTGGTGGGAATTTCGAAGAGTGCTCGCCGGGTCTTGTCCTCCACCTGGAGTATGGTATCGGCCAGCCCCTGCGCCAGGAAAGGTTTGAACTCCGGATGGGTGTTCACCAGCCTCAGGAAACGCTCGGTAAGCATAGTGGGCGAAGTCAGGAGTTCACCGGCGTGGAGAATGGAATTCCTGAACACGTTCTTGACTATGTTCTCCTCCGCTTCCCGGTCGTATTTCAGGTAGCTGAAACCGGAGTCGTCCGAGTATTTCTTGATGAGTTCCTCGGCCACGGCCTGATATGTGATCGAAAGATCCCTTATGAAGGTGTCAGATATCTCCAGGCCCTCTTCGATCACGAGTGCGTTCATGAGCGTAGTCACGATGTCCACGGCCATGCGGTTGAGTCCCTTGGTGTGGTCAGATTCAGAGACGTCCTGGTGCTTGTGATCAAAGGGCTTGTCCGTAAACATGACCTGGGCTGCGGACGTGGCCTTACGATACACCTCGATCAGGGTGAAGATCTCGACACCCCAGTTGGTGGCGAAGCGCATCTTTTTCAGGAGGTCCGAGTGAAACGCCACTTCGCCCGACAGCTGATAGTGGAAACCCAGGAGAAAGTCGATAAGCCGAAGCATCTTTTCATCTTTGCTGTCGGTGAACTTTCGCTTCAGGGTCATGAGCAGCGGATCGAGGAGAAGCCGCTTGACGCGGCCGTAGAGGGCCTGTTCGCGTATGCGGGCATAATAGGCCTTGGAAAATTCATAGTTGAGCTTGACCACGGGATAGAAGAGACGGTCCAGCTGCACCGAGCTGAAGGTCCGGATGTCCGCGTCAACCAGGCCGACGGCCTTGGCGCCGAGGGCCAGGGCGATCCCGAAGCTCAGAAACATGTTACGGCCCTTGCCGGGCTCATGGATATTGAACCCGGCCTCATGGAGCCTTTCATAGACAGCCGAAAAGCCCGGGCCGTCGTTCCACTGGATAATGAAGTTTCGAATGCCGTGGTCTCGAATAAGCCCACGCAGTTCATGGGCCTCCTGCAAACCGGCCTGGTCCAGACCGAAAATGATGTTCGAGAGATAAGTGGCGCCGGATAGTTGCTTCAGGATGTTCTCGAAAACGGGCCGGTTTGCAGGGTCGGTGTACTCGCTCGCAAGCAGGGGGATGATCAGGACGGTCTTCTGCCACTTGGAGTACAGGCGAAGCTCGTTCTTGAGGTGCTTGCGGTCCTGTTTCCGGAGAATGTGAAACGTGGTGATTCTGCTGTGAGTCTGGCTGAAATCGGTAATGGTTGATTCCCCCCTTCTCGCAAAAATCCTTCATGCGGCCGAGCAGCCTTTCGCAAGCCGCATATCACATCCGAAGGTAGTTGAATCCATGCGTGTTGTCAATGAATCCAATCAGTTCGGCATAGCCGAGTCAAAAAAGGCTTTCCTGTTCCTGCTCGTCCTTTACTGATACAGGAGTCAGCCCGAAGTGCCCATAGGCCCTTTGAGTGGCCACCCTTCCGCGAGGGGTGCGCTTGAGAAAGCCCTCCTGAATGAGAAAAGGCTCATACACGTCTTCGATGGTGTCCTTCTCCTCGCTGACCGCGGCTGCGAGCGTGTCCACGCCCACGGGGCCGCCCTCGAACTTCTCCATGATCGTGAGCATGATGTGCCGGTCCATTCGGTCCAGGCCCCGGTCGTCGACTTCCAGCATGGCGAGGGCCTCGATCGCCACTTCCCGGGTGATGACGCCGTCGGCCCTGACCTGGGCGTAGTCGCGTACCCGCCGCAGGAGCCGGTTGCATACACGGGGGGTACCTCTGGAGCGCCGGGCGATCTCATGAGCCCCTTCGTCCAGGGTGGGAATGTTCAGCAGGCGAGCGGAGCGCAGGGTAATCTCCTGAAGTTCTTCGGGCCTGTAAAAATCCACTCGAAGGATTACGCCGAACCGGGCCCTGAGGGGCGGGGTCAGAAGGCCGGTGCGTGTGGTGGCCCCTGCCAGCGTGAAGGGTGGCAGGGGAATCTTCATTGTCCGTGCCGAAGGGCCCTGGCCGATGATTATGTCCAGCTGGTAATCCTCCATTGCGGGGTAAAGGATCTCCTCCACCACGTGGTTGAGCCGGTGGATCTCGTCGATAAAGAGGACATCGTGGGGTTCGAGGCTTGTCAGAATGGCGGCCAGGTCACCCGGCCGCTCGATCACGGGGCCGGAAGTGCTCCTGATGTTCACCCCCAGTTCATTGGCGATAATGTGTGCAAGGGATGTCTTTCCCAGGCCCGGGCTGCCGTGGAACAGGACATGGTCAAGGGCCTCGGCTCGTGCCCGCGCGGCTTCAATGAACACCCTCAGATTCTGTTTGAGCTCCTCCTGTCCCACGTACTCGTCCAGAGTGGAGGGGCGCAGACTGACCTCGGTGGCGATTTCATCGGTGTGGGGTTCCGGATCGATAATTCTCTCTTCCATGGATCTTCCGTGTCACCTGGATGAAGAGGGAGAAAGCCTCTCCCGAAGAGCACTCCTATGGAGGGGCCGTATGACCTGTTCGCCTGTTGAACCGTCAGGAAAGCAGACGCAGGGCTTCCCTGATGAGTCCTTCAAGGTCCGGGGCCTCTATTCGAGGGCGTGCCAGTTCCACGGCCTTTCTTGCGGAGCGGGAGGGGTATCCCAGGTTCATGAGGGCTGAAACGGCGTCTTCTATGCCGATTTCGCCTTCGTCGGTTACGGACCCGGCGTCGGGCTTCACCCCGCTGCGGTGATCGGAGAGCAGAGAGGCCGATCTATCCTTCAGTTCCAGAGCGATTCGTTCCGCCGTCTTTTTCCCCACCCCGGGAATCGCCTGCAGCCGGGAGGCGTGGCCGCCTGCCATCGCCTCCAGAAGCTCGTCCGGTCCAATCCCCGAGAGGATGTTCACCGCCAGTCTGGGCCCGATACCGGAAACAGAGACCAGAAGAAGAAAAACGGCCTTCTCAACGGGGGTGAGAAAACCGAACAGGGTGATTGCATCTTCCCTAACATTAGTGTGAATGTACAGGGCCACCTCACCATCTTCAGGCAGGGCGTAAAAGGTGGACAGGGGAACAATGACCTCGTATCCGACGCCGTGGTTTTCCA
>CAZEIA010000082.1:0-1393 GCA_964512335.1 uncultured Desulfobacterales bacterium | reverse complement strand
ATCAAAGCGCTTTGTGTGAAGGTGGCAGATGGCGGCGGCCAGGGCGTCCGAGGTATCGAGTGAGGGCTGGAAATCGAGGCCTAGGATAACCCGCACCATGGACCGGACCTGTTCCTTGGGGGCGCGGCCGTATCCCACCACCGACTGCTTGATCTGGGTGGCGGAGTACTCGAAAACACGTACTCCGCATTCCACGGCGGCTACCAGGGCGGCGCCGCGGGCATGCCCGATCTTGAGGGCGCTCTTGGCGTTTTTGGCGAAGAAAACCTCCTCAATGGCCATTTCCTGAGGCTCGTGGCGGCTCATGATTTTCACCAGGGTGCGGAAAATGCCGTGGATCCTTTCGTGAAAGGGAGCGGTGCCGGGGACCTGAATCTTCCCGGCGTCCACGCAATGAATCCGGCCTTTAGATTTTTCCACGAGCCCGTATCCGGTGATCAGGGAGCCGGGATCCACTCCCAGCACAAGCATCAGCCCATGGCCTCCATCACTTCATCCGGGATGTCGAAGTTGGCGTATATGTTGTTGACGTCCTCGTTGTCCTCGAGCGCTTCCATCAAGTTGAGCATCTGTTGGGCCTGCTTGCCCTCCAGCCTTACCGTGTTTTGAGGGATCATGCTGATTTCGGCCATTCCGTATGTAAGCCCGGCCTCCTCTACCGCCTTCCGGACAGGCTCGAAGTTTGACGGCTCGGTGTGGATCTCGAACGTAGACTCCTCTTCCTTGACGTCTTCCGCCCCCGCTTCCAAGGCCGTTTCCAGGAGCTTTTCCTCGTCCACGCCCTCCCGGTCCAGGACTATCAAGCCTCGTTTCTTGAACATCCAGGCAACACAACCCGGTTCACCGATGCTACCTCCGTGGCGATCCATGATGTGCTTCAGATCGGCCACCGCGCGGTTTTTGTTGTCAGTGAGGCATTCCACAAGGACGGCCACACCGCCCGGGCCGTATGCCTCGTAGCTGACCTCTTCGTAGTTGACGCCCTCCAGTTCTCCGGTCCCCTTCTTGATTGCCCGTTCAATGTTCTCCTTGGGCATGTTTTCCGATTTGGCCGCTGCAATGGCAGACCTCAGGCGGGGGTTTGCATCCGGGTCTCCGCCCCCAAGGCGGGCGGCCACTGTTATCTCCTTGATCAACTTTGTGAAGACCTTGCCCCGCCTGGCGTCTGCAGCCCCTTTTTTGTGCTTGATGGTGCTCCATTTCGAATGACCGGACATCGATTTCCTCCTGACCTGGTTTTCGTTAGGCCGCGGTCCTTTTCATTATACCTCAAAAAAGGATGGGTTCTAATTTCACAAATCGTTACTACGCAGGTTAGTAGCGAGAAGATAGATCTCCCGGCTTCCTTTTCGAACGGCCTTCGGACGGATGGACCGGATCTTCTCGAAGGACT
>CAZEIA010000081.1:0-14659 GCA_964512335.1 uncultured Desulfobacterales bacterium | reverse complement strand
CCAGAATCATCTCTCCGTTCAATGCATTCGCTTCCATAGCGCTTCAGATCCCTTTGTTTTTGAGTCTCACAGTCAATATCCGGCAATGGGTCAGTTGGAGCAGGGTCATGACATCCCGATTCACGTGCTCGTAGAGCAGGTCATCCCTTTCAGGGAGAGCGAGCACTATTTCGTCTATATGATAATCGTTGACGAATTGGCGTACCTCCTGAATGAAATCACCTCTTCGACAATGTATTTCCACAATTAAACCGTCATCTTTTTTACCTTTAGCAATTAATATTTCAATTTTTTCCTTAATTTTATTGTTATTTTCATCCAGGGTATCGTATCTTTCAGCAGAGCATGGGTTTATACCTGATGGATCGTCCACAAACAAAAAGAAGATGCGGCCGCTACTACGTTTGCCGAATTCAATGGCAAATCTCACAGATGCCAATGCCAGGGGAGAGAATTCTTTTATTGGAACAACAAAGCCGCTCATACTTCCTCTCGTGTCATTGGGTCTGAAAAATTGAAATCTCTGCAGAGTCACAAGTTGCGGTGCGGCCGATATAATGATTGACCACGAAAGGGCCTGAAATCACCAAGGAAGCCAAAAAGCAGCAGACAATAGTCATCAGGATCTATCGACCTTGGATTCCGTAAAAGTTTATAGTTTCATGCGGGCCCGCCGCAGGGGCCGCACGCCATTAAATGAAAGAGGTGCCGAAGCCGTTTCAGACAAGTCGACGTTCAAAAATCGTTCCCTTTGCCTTAAGTGCATTATATTCGTGCATTATGCCTTGCCTCCTCCAAGTCAGGGCGCATGAACAGTTTCATATTGAAACCCACCTTAATAAACCGGCCTGCTCAACGAAAACATGACCCGCACACGCTAGCCCTTGTCCTTGGGGTCGGTCTCCGCCATTTCAGGAATATCCAGGGCCGAGGCGCCCTTTTCCCTGAACCCTTTCCATTTGAGCGCCTCCTTCAGGCATTCGCTTAACGCGTTTAGATCCAAGGGTTTTAACAGGTAATCAAATGCACCCAGACGTATCCCTTCCACCCCGGCTTCCACTGAAGCGTTTCCAGTAAGCATGATTACTTCCATGAGCGGTTTAAAGCGTTTTATCTCCTGCAGTACGGCAAGGCCGTCAAGACCCGGCATAAGCACATCCAAAAGCACCACATCAAAATCAGTTTTCTTCACCATCTCCAGGGCGGAGGTTCCATCATGCGCCGTATCAACCAGGTATCCACGATTTTCCATGAGTGAAGAGAGATACTTACGAACCTTTGCCTCATCATCCACTATCAATAACTTTGGCTGCATAGATCGGCCCTCCTTTTAACCTAATCTTTTTTTAAAAATAACTTTTACTACCTTTTTTTTATATTAAATGGTAACCTGAACATCTCTGTTTATTTTAGCCGGACCTGGGTCTGCAGGTCCTGGTCGAGACTAAACTCGCTCATGTGTCCCACACCCTGCCTTTTCAACATGCCCACCTTTAATGTTTCATTTTGTAACGTTTGATCAGTAGATGAGTATCTATCTGAAATATCAGAGCAAAGCCCGGATTTATTACGTTTCAAAATGAAACTCTAATATTTCAAATTATAGGCCTTTACAGGGCACAAAAGTTATATATACCTGAAATAACTCGTGTTACCAACCGGCACGATTATTGTTAATATCCTCTGCCGGGGAGAGAAGAAATGAGAAGTTTCATTAGACGGCTTAAGGATCTTTGGGGCCGGCGCCGGCAGAGCATTATAGCCGACGAAACAGCGATTAAAGAGCTCTTCAGGGTTCGTTACTGGCATTTTAAGTCACTTTTAAGGTTAAATGAACAGGCCCTTGTGATTATGTCACGCATGGACAAGGCATTATTTAAGGACATGCCTTTTGGAATGCCTTTTATCAGGGGCCACATCACTTCCCTGTCGATTCACGTTTATAAAATTATTCAAGAACTCAATAAGTTATCCGATGACCGGTATCCCGATCTCTTTGATACATTTGAAAAAATTCAAAGAAAAATCCAAAAGGTTTTAGATCCTCAGGCCCTAGAAAATGACGGTCCTTTGATTCGGTTTCTTGATGAACTGAGCAAAGATGATGCCGAAAACGCAGGCGGGAAAATGGCGGTGCTGGGAGAAATTAAAAGACGCGTTTATCCGAATGTTCCTGACGGCTTTGTAATGACCATTCACTCTGACCAACGATTCATGGCACATAACCGCCTTAATGAAAAAATAAATCAAGTCTTTCAATCACATGACTCTGATAACCTGTCTCAATTAATTGAGATAAGTGAAAAAATCAAGCGCCTGATAATGGACGCACACCTGCCGCCCGATGTCGAGGAGGCATTGAGGGATTGGTGCAGCCGACTGACACGTAAGCATGGCAAGGATATCCTGCTGGCTGTGCGCAGCAGTGCCATAGGAGAGGATGCACCGGGCAGTTCTTTCGCCGGCCTGTACACAACCGAATTAAACATACCTCCGGGGGAGTTATCCGTTGCCTATAAGAAGGTCCTGGCCGGGAAATACACACCAGGCGCAATATCTTACCGGCAACACCACGGTCTCAGGGATGAAGGCGGCCTGATGGCTGTGGGTTGTCTCGTGATGGTGGAGTCCTCTGCCGGGGGTGTGGCATATTCAAGAGACCCGGCGGCATTGCATGCAGATAAGCTGATCGTCAACGCGGTTGCAGGACTTGGAAAGGCGGTGGTTGAAGGCAGTGTTTCCCCGCTCCAATACGTGATAGATCAGGAACCTGACGGGAGATGGATCATCAGGAAGGATACTACCGGACACCCCTCCCAATGCGATATCAAGCCTGTATTAACCGATGATGTCCTCATGGAGTTGGCAACGCTTGCACGTCGGATCGAGGATCATTTCGGATCACCCCAGGATGTGGAATGGTCCTTGGATTCAAAAGGACGAATCATCATTCTTCAGGCGCGCCCCCTTCAAGGCTACGGCTTCCGAAAAAAGACACATGGTCATACTGATATCCCTGAAGTGTCTCTCAGACCTCTTATACACGGCGGCGTTACCGCCTCCCCGGGGGCCGGAGGCGGGGCGGCCCGCGTGGTGAAGCGGCGTGAGGATATACTTAATTTCCGTCCGGGAGACATCCTTGTTCTGGAGCAGGCCCTGCCTGTTTGGGTGGTTTTGTTGAAGCAGGCCGCCGCCGTAGTGGCGGACTTCGGAAGCATTGCGGGGCATTTTTCCACTGTAGCCCGTGAATTGGGCGTGCCGGCGCTTTTGGGCGCCCATGAAGCGACCCGGAAAATCCATGACGGACAAATCATTACCGTGGATGCCGATGGACGGAAAGTCTACCCAGGAAAAGTGGATGTACTGCTGCAAAATGCCGGACCATCTATGAGGCCCCTTGAAGGAGACACCCCGCTTCAGCAGACGCTGAAAAAGGTCCTCCGGTTGACATCGCCTCTAAATTTGACCCATCCCTATGAGGCTGATTTCATACCTGACAAATGCCTTACTTACCATGATATTATTAGATTTTGCCATGAAAAAGCTATGCATGATCTATTCAGCTTCGGATCAAGGCACGGCTGTTTGAACCTCACGGGAAAACGACTCTCAGCGGATCTCCCCCTGCAATTATGGGTTATAAGCCTGGACGATAATACCGAACAAGGATCCCCAGGGGAGATGATCCGTATCGAGGATGTTGTTTCTCCTCCCTTTCATGCAATCTGGAAAGGCATAACGGCAGTACCCTGGGACGGGCCGCCGGCCCCGGATGTAAAAGGTTTTTTTTCCGTCATGGCCGGGTCCACCATGCAGCCGGGCCTGGAGGTCAGCACCTCATCATCCTTTTCCCGGGGTAACTGCGCCGTCGTTTCCAGGAACTTCTGCAACCTGAGCTTCAGGTGGGGTTACCACTTCTCGGTCATACAGGCCTTTTGGGGAAACAGCGCGAGAGAGAACTACGTCCGTTTTCGGTTCCAAGGCGGGGCCGCGGACCTCGAGCGCCGTGCTTTACGAATTTCGTTCATTCAAGAGATCCTGGAACAATACGGCTTCCACGCACAGATCTCTCACGACAGTATGACCGCTCAACTGGAGGGATGTGAAAGCGATTTCCTGGAAAAGCGCCTCCGTCTGCTCGGCTATGTGAGTCTCCATTCCGGCCAAATCGACATGATTATGGGGGCTCCGGAAAGAGCGAAGGGCCATAAATTAAAGATGCTCTCGGACATTAAAGAAAAAATTATATGTTAAAAGCCCGAATTCCGCCGTCCTCGAAAACCGCCCGCCTCCTGAAGTAATTCAAGTTTTATGTCAATTGTTCCGGATTGTTTGAAGTTCTAAAGGGCGGGTGGCCCATCCCGCTGTCCTGCGGAATGGGCCTTGATCTTGACAAAAATTCTCATTTCTGAATTGGAAACAACCAAGTGCAAAAAGAACATTTCCGGATGGGCGCTGACCAGGCCATGGGACTTTCGATTCGGCGATAAAATACCCGCCCAGGCATCGGAGTTGAGGTCCCATGGCAACAAATCATTCTACCTCAGGCCGTCCTCCTTCTTGGCCTCTTCCTTCTTTAAACCGCCGATCCTGGGATGGGGCCTTCCGCAATCGGTTACTACGAGGGCGACCACGATCTCATCCGCCCTGGGGGCGTCGTCGATTCGAACGGCCATGGCATCAAAATGACTCCGCACAAAGGCGGCATCCTTGTAGTGTGTCGGGACGTCTATCTCCGTTCCCATTCCCCCCACCTTTTTTGCTGAAGGAATAAGGGCTTTACCTCCGCCCAATGCGTCACGAAAAGGTTTCCCCAGTTTGGGATGCAAAATGGCTCCCGCATGCTCCCGCTCGCCGTTCTCTCCAACAATAGCACCCTTGCCGTAACCTTCAGCCTCCTCAGGTTTGATCCCAAGGGCGTCCACAGCCATCTTTCCCAGGATTCCTCCGAGTTCCTCTCCGATGTCCATCAAAGGGGTCAAATCCTCTTCGTATTTCCCGGCAAAGGGGTTCTTGATGACTGCAACGGCTGCCGCCCGCTTGCCTGAAGGCGTCATGGGGCGCCCCCCCTCGGAGAATACTTCTTCAACAACCGTGACATATTTTCTGACTTCCATTCGACTCCCTCCTGTTTTGTAGGTTACTGCTCATCCATAATCAGGCGCTTTCTGACAGATTCAGTCATCCCTGTCTTATCGCCCACCGCAATAAATGCGCCCTCAATGACATCTCTATCCATTAATTCAACCGCTCTTGCCAAGGACAGTTTCAGGGCCAGGACCTTGGTGTCCTCAGCCAGGGCTTCCACCTTGACTGTTACGCGGATGCCTGGGATGTCGGTATTGGGATCGATGTTCTCCGCATATTCCTGCATCACCCCGGGGGCGTCAACAAATCCCGCATTGGCGACGGCCGTGGCCGCGGCATCGGCGGCGGACGCCCTGAAAGCGATGATCGTGGCGGCCGAAACAATCCCTCTTGTAAGGCTTCGACCGCCCAAACCGCTGGTGGCTACACCCCAGGAAGACCTCTCAGGGCCGAGCCGAACAACATGGGAAAATTCGACCTCCCGAACATCTCCTCGTATCCCCACAAGCGCTGGCTCCTCCTGAAGCCGCACGGCGATATCCCCGCCGTTGTTGACGATTACCTTTGTCATGCCCCGATCCGCCAACCTATCGGCCACGGCGTCCGCAATCGTTCCCGCTACCGAGGCCATGGGCGTCAAATCCGCATCCTCCACAGAAACGGTGCTTCTAATCATCTCCAGGACCAGAGGATCTTTTATTGAATCGGGGATTCGGGTATGGACTCGGCACAAATCCTTCCCGGCCCGGGCTATCCTCTCAAGGACTTCAAAGGAATACCGGGCCGCGTCCACATTCATTTCCCTTTGCGGGACCTTTCCGACGAAAGAGGAAATTATGAGCCTCATGGGGCCCCATTCGGCCATCACATCACCGCCCTGAAGCACTCGAATGTTCTGGCCGGACTTCATGTTATATCAATCTATAACGGGATTTGGACCTTTGACGGGAAAGGGCTTCATGGCCTCCATATGGCCTCCGATTTCCTCGTAGTCCTTGAGTTCCATGGTGTATTCCACGGGACAGATAGTCGCCGGTGTAGGCGTCCAGTAGAAAAAGGCACCTTTGACCCGCTCCACGTCAACCATGAAGTTGATACCGCCGCCGGGCAGGACATAGGTGGGAGATCCGCCCACGGTGATTGTCGCCTTAGCGGTGTGAACGGCCTGAGTCAGCTTTACCGGAAACAGGGTTACCCCGGCCCTTGCACTTCCCCCCGTGCCCCCCGTATAAACCGCTGATACCCTCGAAGGCTCACAGGTGGATGAAATGGCATTAAGCGCCTGCCGGCACGCATCGGTAAAAGGGAGTTCCCGAAACGTACCGTCCTCCGCCAGCTCAAAGAAACCTGCGTTACGGCCGGTCGTTTCGGTGATCAATACACGCATCCCGGGCCTGGCAATGTCCTTGTCCAAATCCGCGATCACATCCAAGGGGTTCGTGATGGTCGTCCCTCCCCATCCATTTCCGTGGTCACCAAAATATCTCCCCGGTGTGCTCATCCTGAAACGCAGTCTTACTCCTGAAGGTCCGGCATCGACAAACCGGCCGGCCGCATGCTCACTCATCAGGCTGGTTATATGCGAGTCGAGGATGATGACCTCATCGGCGGATTCCACGAGTAGTGGGGCGAAAAGGCCCAACGTGGCGCTTCCGCAGCCCACTCTCATGTTGTCGGGTCGAACGCCGTCGATGACGGGGGTATGCCCCACCTGAAGTTCCAGCCGGGCTCCTCCCTCGACTTTCATCTTAACCGGTTCTTTGTTGGCGAGGTCCACGATGGTCCTGGCCACCACCAACCCGTCCTTTCCAGTGAGAAGGTTAACCCCGCCGATGGAAAGCATCTTGGAGCCATACTGTTCGGTTACAACCATCCCCACCTTACGTTTCCCGACTAAGACATCCGCACCTTCCTCGCCCACGGGGATATCCGTATCGACCTTCACCAGGATCCCGCTGTAGCTGAGGGGGGCTTCGGTAACCACGGTCACCACATCCACCCCTTTCTGCTTGCCCTGGACTATATAAGGCGCGGGTTTGCAGTCAGGATATGTAGTCCCCGCTCCAATTGCGGTGATCAAAGGCCGTCTGATGGGCTCGGCGGGATCGGGACCCACAACGTCATCCACTTCCTCGTAAGTGTGAAGCGGGGTCGTTCGAAGGAGTTCTCCTTCCACATTCCTGTAACGGTGGCAGGCCCCTATCATTCCCGGTCCGATCCGGCAGTTGATGGGGCAGGAACTGCAAACGACCGTGCCTTCCGGGACCTCTTCCTCCTTGGACAGGGCGCCCTGCTCGCAGACCTTCAGACATGCCCCGCATTCGGTGCATGTCTCGTCGATAACCGCCTTTTTCCTGGACAGGCGAACGGCCCCCACAGGACAATCCCGCACGCAATAACCGCATCCGATACATTTTTCCAGATCAACTATCATTTCCAATCACCCTGAAATATCCCCCGAGTCGCAGGATCGGATCGGGGATCACTCTTCAATCATGCCTCCACTGTAATTTTTGGCCACAGTGGGCTTCCGTTTCGGCGGCGGCGTGTTTCTGCTTGTGGATACGACGATTTCCCCGTCAACAAGGATCATGGCGACCCCCGGGACATCGCCCGCCTCGATTGCCGCAAGGGCATCCTCTCCCACGGACCCCATGGGGGCGTCCATGATGACGAGATCCGCTTCCCGCCCTTCCGCAATGAAACCTCGATTCAGCTTGTAGATGCGCGCTGTGTTTCCGGTCGCCATGCAAACGGCCTCTTCGGCCTTGACAGAAGTGAGGCTCGCCAGGTGGTTGAGAACCCGAAGAATTCCCAACGGGATCACTCCAGTGCCCGAGGGGGCGTCGTTGCCGATGATCACGCGGTCCAGGGCCTTGGCCTTGACGCAGAAATTCGCCGCCTCCACCGCCATTTTGGGGTTTCCACAGTGCACTATCTCAATAGCGAGTTTCGTATCGTTCACCAGTTTCTCCACCTCCTCGATCGCAACGGCTGTGGGTCCGCCGTTTATGTGGGAGGCGATGTGCGGGTTGGTCTTGATCACCTGGTCCGCCGTGACCGTGCTGCTGCCCGGAATCGACGTCCCACCGGTGTGCATCATCACGGTCATGCCGAACTCCTTGGCCCACTCGACCATGGGGGCGGCATCCTCAGGCTGTTTCACACTGCCGAGTCCGATTTCGCCCACCACACGTACACCCTCACGGGCCATTTCCTCGAAATCCTGTTTAACTAGACCCTTTTCCAGAATCAAGGCCCCACCCAGCACCTTGGCGCCTCCCGGCCTGAAGTTTGCCCAGGCCTTGGCCGCCAGAATTGCCAGGGCCTTGGTCCCAGCCGGGTCCTTGGGTCTTCCCTTCAGGTGGACCTCTCCCGCGGAAATAACCGTGGTGACCCCGCCATGCAGCTCGCTTTCAATAAAGCCGAGCTGTTGCTGGCGGGAGGTGAAGTCGCCCAGAATCACGTGGCAATGCGAGTCAATGAGACCGGGGGTCACCGTGGTCCCGGCACAGTCGATGACGGTGTCCCCTTTGCCGGGCGCCATATCCTCAATGCGGCCGATCCGCTTTATCTTGCCATCCTCCACGGCAACGGCGTCGCCTTCAAGAATGGGATTCGAGATATCACCACTGACAATGGTTCCAATGTTTTTCAATACAACTTTAGACATTTCTAACCTCCTTTGGACTGAATTTTCCGGCCTTGATGCTTGCTTCCAGGACCCTTTCCAGATTACCTGGCAAAGTGTAGACCCTCTCTCCTAATGCGTTGCACACGGCGTTCATAACGGCCGGGGCCGTGGGAATTAAGGCCGGTTCTCCGACCCCCTTGGCGCCGTAAGGGCCCGTCGGTTCCTCGGACTCCACGATGATAGGGACGACCTCGGGCATGTCGCGGCACGTGGGGATGAAATAATCTTTCATGGATTCTGTTTCAGCGGGCACATACTCCTCCATAAGGGCGAATCCGACCCCCATACCCACCCCTCCGTTGATCTGTCCGATCACGCCCTCGGGATGGATGGCCTTGCCAACGTCATGGGCGGCAAACACCCGGTTGACCTCCACCTCGCCCGTACATACGTCCACTGTCACCTCTGCGCAATGGCATGCAAAGGCATAAGTGGCATAGGGTATGCCCTGACCCGTTTCCGGATCCAGAGGTTCGGTTGCGGGATCGAAATATCCCTGCCATTTCAGGGGAAGGCCTTTCTTTCGTGCCCGTTTCACGGCCTTCACAAAGGACACGCTCTTTTCCGGGTCAGTCGCGGCACGTATAAGACCCGAATCGAGGACCAGTGATCCTTTGGGTGCCTTGAGCAGGTCAGCACCTTCCGTTAACAGCAAGTCCGCAAGCTTGTCGGCGGCGTCTTTGACCGCGTTTCCCGAGATGTAGGTCTGTCTGCTCGCGGATGTCGCCCCCGCATTGGTCGTCCTTTTCGTATCAGCGACAACAACCTTTACGGCATCGGAAGAAAGCCCCAGGGTCTCCCCGGCGATCTGGGAAAGGACGGTCGAGGATCCCTGCCCGATATCCGCGCAACCGGTGTAGAGCGTGACCTTGCCCTCAGAATCCACCTCGATCTGTGCTGTAGAGGGGTTCTGGACACCGGTATTCCCGATTCCGTACCACATAGCCCCCAGCCCTATTCCCCGCCGCTTGAATGGGGGCGTCGGCGCCGTTCTCAATTCCTGAAGGGCCTCCACGTAATACGGTTTCACAGCCTCCAGGCACTCCCCGATTCCAACGCTGGCCGTCAATTCCTGCCCGGTACCGGTCTTCGATCCCACGCTCAGGGCATTAATAAGCCTGATTTCGAGGGGATCCATGCCGAGTTCTTCTGCGATAAGATCCATCTGGGATTCCGTGGCAAAGGCCATCTGGGGTGCCCCGAATCCTCTCATGGCACCGGCAAAGGGCTTGTTGGTATAAGCGCACAAGGCTTCTACATCGACATTACGGATCTCGTAGGGGCCGGTGGCATGGACCGCGGCCCTCGACGCCACGGCAATCCCGTAGGAGCCGTAAGCCCCCGTGTCACAGAGAATCCTTGTCTGCATGGACAGAAGGCCGCCGTTCCTGTCCGCCCCGGTCTTCATGGTGATCTTGAGGGCATGCCTCTTGGCGGTGGCCAGAAAGGCCTCTTCGCGGGTATAGACATAACGGACGGGCCGTTTCAGATGATACAGGGCCAGGCCGATGTAACCCTGCACATTGAGGTCCAGCTTGGAACCGAACCCCCCACCTGTAGCGGCCTGGATGATTCGAACCTTTTCGTCCTCAACCCCCAGGAGAGAAACCACCTCAGCGTGATCGTAGTGCGGATTCTGGGTGGATGCAAAAATGACCATGGTCCCGTCTTCATCAACATGGCCGGCTCCGGCGTCAGGCTCCAGATAAGTGTGTTCCAGAAAGGAAGTCGTGTAAGTCCTCTCCACTACGACGGCGCATTGCTCAAACGCTCCGTCCGCATCACCCTTTTTGATCTTTCTCGTAAACAGCAGATTCCCTTTATCATGAATCCGGGGGGCCCCTTCCTCAAGTGCCTCCTCAGGGTCACGTACAACAGGGAGATCTTCATAGGTCACGGCGATCGAACCAATGGCGGTCTCCGCGGCCTCATCGGTCTCAGCCGCCACAAGAGCAATGGGATCTCCCACGCAGCGGACTTTGTCGGGAACCAGAAGGGGATGATCCTTGTTGATGATTCCAGTGAGATTTTTCCCGGGGATGTCCTGTGCCGTAAAAATCCTCACGACGCCCTGCAGCCGGGCGGCATTCTCCAGAGCTATCCGAGTGATCCTCGCATGCGCGCGCGAACTCCTGAAGACTTTGAGGACAAGGGGGTTATCAAGTTCCAGATCCGCACAGAAAACCGGCTTTCCCTTCAGTCTCTCCACAGCACCGAAACGGGGCACATTAATTCCAACGGTCTTCAAATCATTTTTCATTTTACGTCCAGCATGGGAGTGAGCATCTTCAGAAAGAGTCCCTGTACAGCCTTCTCTTTGTATACTGTCGAAGGTCTTCGTCCTGATATCGCGATCATCTTTTCCGCCGCCATACGGGCGGCTTCAACAAGCCTGTCCGCAACCGGTCTTTTTCCATACAAAAATGCCTCCACTTCCTTCATGCGGGTGGGCGTAGGAGTGCTGGAGCCGAGCGCGATGCGAATATAATCTATCTTCCCGTCCGCATCCTTCCCCGCCAGAAGGGCCATATTCATCCGGGCGACGGCCAGGGCCTTGCGTCTCCCTATCTTCAGAAAATCATGAAACAGCCCCTCGGCGGGTTTCAGGAGGAAGCGGGTTATGATCTCCTCCGGGCGGACCATGCTCTTGTAAGGGCCGGCACTCATCTCCTCTAGGGGGACCCGCCTTTCTCCGTTGACCCCTTGAAGGACGGCCAATGCGTCGTGGACAATCATGGGAGGCATGGTGTCCGCCGATGGAGAGGCATTCCCCACATTACCTCCTATGGTGGCCGTGTTCCTGATCTGGGCGCTCGCAAAGCTGAAGGACGCCTTTCGAAGGGATGGGGCGTATCTCTCAAGGACTTCGGAGTCGTGAATCTCAGACAGAGTGACACCCGCCCCCACAGAAAGTCCGTCCTCTCCCAGCCTGATGCCCTTGAGCTCCTCAAGCCTGGAAATATCCACCAGGCAACCGGCCCGCAGCTTGCCGGCCCTCATATCAACGAGAAGATCCGTGCCTCCGGCTACGACCTTGGATTCCTTACCGTGATCCCAAAGGAAAGCAAGGGCCTCCTCCAGCGTTTCAGGCCTGACGTACCCGCCATCCCACTTCATTTCGCCCTCTCCTTGACGGTCCCTTCCGCAACGGCTTCAATCGCCTTCACTATCTGCTGATAGCCCGTACACCTGCAGAGATTGCCCGAAATGCCCTCTATGATTTCCATTTGATCGGGATGAGGGTTCCCGCGAAAAAGGGCATAAGCGCTCATAAGCAGGCCCGGGGTACAGAAACCGCACTGGACCGCGTGGTGTTCCAGGAAAGACTGCTGAATGGGATGGAGGTCGTTGTCCTCCTCCAAGCCCTCGACGGTCAGGATGTCCCGTCCATTGAGCTGCGCGGCAAGCATCAGACAGGCATTCACGCTCTTACCGTCCGAGACAATGGTGCAGGCCCCGCATTCTCCGATACCGCACCCCTCCTTGGTCCCTCTCAGCCTCAGCCGGTCCCGTATGACCTCGAGCGCCGTTTCACCCGCACCGACGACCAGGGACACCCTTTTACCGTTTACTGTGAATTCAATAGGAATATCTTTACAGGTCTTCATTATCCTCGCATTCCTTTACGCCGATCTTTCCCTCTGAACCGCAATCCGCACAAGCCATGGTGAAAGGCACGTGTATCAGGATTCCAGAAAAACGATCATCATAAAAACGCAAACGGCTTTATGCATGATACAATCCCCTTTCCTGTACTTTAATACGTTCTAATATCACCATAGCCGAAAGGTTCGCGAGCCCCTCCGAGCACCCTACGCCCTTGTTTGAGGTCCCGCGGAGTTCCTGAAAAAACCCAGCACATACGGTCCGGCAAGAATAAAAAGATTGATTATCAACAGCGCAAGGCTGATGGGTCTTGTGAAAAAGGTAGACCAGTCCCCGCCTGATACAATCAGGGAGCGCCGGAAATTGTCTTCCAATATGGGACCGAGGACAAACCCCAGGATGATCGGCGCCGGCATGATCTTTATTTTCTGGAGCATATAACCCATGAGCCCGCAGGCGAGGAGGACCCATACGTCGAACAAGGTGTTTCGAATGGAATAGGCCCCGACAATACAGAAAATCAAGATACCGGGAAGCAGAAAGTGGCGAGGCACTCGGATGAGATAGGCGAAAGACCGGGCCCCGAGCAGGCCCACCACGGTAAAGACAATCACCGACACCACGTTACCCAGGTATATCGTGGATATGATGTCGGGCCGGGTGGCGAAGAGCATGGGGCCGGGCGCAAGCCCGTTGATCATCAATGCCCCTATCAGTATTGCCGTTTGAGGGT
This sequence comes from uncultured Desulfobacterales bacterium, assembly GCA_964512335.1. Classification (GTDB taxonomy): domain Bacteria; phylum Desulfobacterota; class DSM-4660; order Desulfatiglandales; family HGW-15; genus JAIPEI01. The sequence continues at coordinate 1,538 of CAZEIA010000081.1, read as the reverse complement.
CCCCGGGAATACCCAGAGACAGCATTGGGACAAAAGCGCCCCCCACGGCGGCATTGTTGGAGGCCTCTGCCGCGACCACGCCTTCGGCGATGCCGGTGCCGTACTCGCGGGATCGCTTGGAGAACCTCTTCTGAATACCATAGGCCGCCATGGAAGCTATGGCGCCGCCTGCTGCGGGAATGGCCCCGATGAAGGTGCCGATGACAGACGACACGCCCATAATCGGGGACATGCGGAAGAGTTTTGACATGTTGGGCATGACATTCCGGACCTTGGCCACCCCGATCCTGATTTCCTTTTCCTGCTCCAACTTTGCAAGGACCTCGGTCACTCCGAAAAACCCCACCATTACAGGAATCATTTCCAGCCCGGCCTGAAGGTCCTTGGACCCGAACACAAACCTTGGATAGGCGGTGATTACGTCCTGACCCACAGTCGCAAGCAGAAGCCCTATAATGCCACCGATGAGTCCCTTTACCGTAGAACCGAAGGAGATGTAACTGACGATGCTTATGCCGAGCAGTGCCACACCGGTGTATTCCTGTGCCCCGAATTCGAGGGCCAGCCCTGCAAGCACAGGGGCGGCAAACATAAGGACCAGGACCCCGAAAAGGCCTCCCAGGGCGGACGAAACGGTTGCATACCCGATGGCCCGGCCGGCCTCGCCCTTTTGCGCCATGGTATAACCGTCAAAACCAGTGGCGATGGCCGACGGGGTGCCAGGTATATTGACCAGAATGGAAGACAGGGACCCCGCATAACAGGCGCCCACAAAAATGCCCACCAGGAAGAGCATCCCGTTGATATCGCTCATGGCAAAGGTCATGGGGAGAAAGATGGCCATACCCATGGTTGCCGTGAGTCCTGGAATGGCGCCAAAGACAATACCCAGCAAGCAACCTGATACAACAATAAATAAGGAGTATAAGTTGCTTATTGATGGTAGTCCGGCTGTTATAAGATCAAAATAACCCATAATATAGGTTTCGATTATTGAAATAAGGTGGATTTCGGGAGTTGGATCCCAACAAAGACCTCGAACACCAGATATATCAGAAAAACCATTCCAAGGCTGAAGGCCAGCCCTTCGATCACGTGCCGGATTTTCCACGACCGCCTGATTATGAACATGGTCAGGAACGTGAGGACAAAACCGCTCACAAAAAATCCGGTGTATCCCATCAGCGCCACCAGTACGATGCACAGGATGTTGAGAAGGACGACAGGCCTGTAGCTGATGCCATTGTTCGCCGGGGCCTCATCTCCCGCGACGGCCTTACCCCCTCTGGAGTGAAGACCCTGCACGAGGACTACGCATCCCAGAAACATCAACACGCCAGCCAGCAGCCTGGGGTAAAAGGCGGGCCCCTGACCGAAACCCTGCCCCTGCACCTCCGGGTATCGCAAGGTGTCCGAGAAGATGAGCCCTCCCGCCAGGAGGCAGAAAAAGAATGTCGCCCACGAATCTCGTGCCGCTGCGGACATGCCTCAATTCTCTCTACTAAGAGGGACCGGCCTTTTGACAGAGTCAAAAGGCC
>CAZEIA010000080.1:0-14736 GCA_964512335.1 uncultured Desulfobacterales bacterium | reverse complement strand
GATCTTCCGGCAGGCCAAGGAGAGCCTCATCATCGTGAACGCCCACAAGATCAACACAGGGATAATTCCGTCTCTTAAGTTCACCGGCCCGTCTGATGATTTCTATTTCGTTGAACGAGACGACCCTGGGGACGCCCTGAAGACCATTCTGGATCTTGCCTCCGAGCGTATTCCAAAGAGGTTCGGGTTCGACCCCATCGACGATATCCAGGTCTTAACTCCCATGCACAAGGGGAGTGTTGGGGCCGGTAATTTAAACCTGGAGTTACAGAAAATCCTGAACACCGAGAAGGAAGGTTTGATAAGGGGTGCGAGGAATTTCAAGGTCAACGACAAGGTCATGCAGATCAAGAACAACTATGACAAGGAGGTCTTTAACGGGGACATCGGCCGGATCAGGATGATTGATGCGGAGAACCAGGAAGTTATGATCTCCTTTGACGGGCGTGATGTTCCGTATGACTACAATGACCTGGATGAGATTGTTCTGGCCTATGCGGTCTCCATTCATAAGTCCCAGGGGTCTGAGTATCCGGCGGTGATAATGCCCATACTGACTCAGCACTATGTACTGCTCCAGAGAAATCTTGTTTATACCGGAGTGACGCGGGGTAGGAAGCTGGTGGTCATGGTCGGAATGAAGAGAGCTTTGGCCATTGGCGTGAAGAACGATAAGACACGGAAGAGGTACACGCATCTGAGAGAGCGGTTGTCCCCGTTTCCAAACTTTGAATATTGAGTGTTTTTTGCCGGGGACCTTGATCTGGGTCTTCCGGGTTTTCTGTGGGTAGCCGGGCGTGATAAAATCTGTTTCCAGAAAGGAGGCAGATTATGCTCGATACCACCCTGTAACAGCATTTGTTCGGCATCGAATACCCCTGGACGGTCAGCAAGGTCGAGTTGGTCGTTGATAAGCAACAGGTCGATGTTTGGGTTGAACACCCCAAGGGGCTCCGGTGGCCGTGCCCGGAGTGCGGGATGGAAGGGCCGCTTCACGATCACGTCCAGTGGAGGACATGGACGCACATCCTGCCCCAACAGGGCCCGATTCAGTTCCTCGGACAGGCCCGCCACCAGTGCCCCCGGCAGCCCCTGCTTGATCTACTGGACGGCATCGATGATCTCGTGAAGGCTCGGAGTTTTCTCCCGTTCAAACAATGGCCTGAGGCCGTCGAAGTACTTGTCCCACTTTTCATGCGCCGACATCCGCAATCGCCCCAATCCTGTGGGCTCTCCACCAATCGCCTTCTCCGCCAGACCATTCATGACAGGCCTCCGTCCCGGCAGAGTTTTCCCCGAAAATCCCGACGCAGGGGGTAGAGATACACATCCTTGATGTTCCCATGGTGGTAGAAGGCCACGTTTTTCTTGGCATGCCCCTTGGTCTCGCCCTTCTGCTCCCAGTTCGCCGCATGGTAGCAGGTCCCCTTGAAACGGCCCCGCTCCGCAAAGGTCTCCAGAAGGTAGAGCCGATAATCAAGGTCCTGCTTTTCAAAAAGAGGAATCTGCAATGATGCGGTGTAATACTGACGATTTCTAGACAACACACCGCACGCAATCTCGATGGCAGAGTTCTCTTGAAATGAATGATCGTCCACGCTTCCAATGCTTATGAATGAGGGTGCGAATTTGGTCGAGCTCATGATCTCCAATCACCCTCTTGCGAATGACCAAGGGTTGATTCATCGCTTAGACTCCTTTGATGGAGGAAAAGCCCAGCAAATGCTGATATTGAACGTAAGGGAAATCAAAAATATCGCAAAATAATTTTCGCCAACTGATTTAATGCGGTATTTTAGATGGTTATGATCATGCGTTTAGCGACTCTAAGGGCGATGCCAGGTTGCCTGACATCCTCTGCAGAAACGGGTAATGCTCCCGTTCGCCAGTGCCCGGGCAAGAAGTACTTCCCAGCTACACCGGACAATAATCTATGGGGATTTCTGCCGACACCAGTTGTTTCACTCGCCGTCACACTGCCGGTTTTTTCGCCCAGGTTCAGTATGGCCAGGGGTTTAGAAAGAACCTCCAGAGGAATCTTGTTGCGATGAGCCCATTCCCTGGCAGCCTGTTTAACAGCTTCCAGTTGAGCCACTGACTCTTTCATCTCTGCACCAGGGGGCCGAGCCTCCTGTATCTATTGAGATAAGAAAGATCTTTCGGATCACTTCCTGATCCTCGATGAATGCAGGCTCCGCATGGCTCCGTTGCATTTGGGGCAGGTCAAGAGATCCACCTCGTAGATCTTCTGAATCATCCTCGCCTATGGCTTTCCGTTTTCCTCTGCAGACGTTGATGTAGTAGCCGGAGTATCTCACCAGCTGCTCGTCCTTGCCGGGAACGTGGGAAAACATGGCCGCAAGGCACAACGGGGCGTGGAAGGTCCTGGTGCGGTTTCCAACCCTGGATTCATAGATGCCCCGGGCTTCCCAGGTCATGGCGCGAAAGAGCCGTCGCTTAGGATCACCTTGAGGTCGGCATTCTTTGATAACCCCGTCAGAAACTCGTGCCCAAGGCCCAAACGGGCCCATTGCCAAAACCACTTCCAGCCCGTCTGCCAGGGGCCGAATGCAGACAGCAATTACCGACACGGAGAGCCCAGGCTTGATCGGTCGTCCCATTTGGGTTTGCGCCTGCGAGGGTCCTCCCGCCAACCGGCCAATTCTCGCCTGATATGTCGTGTCGGCTCAGCCACCAGGATCAAACACGTCTCGCGTCCATTGTCCAGCTTGTATTTCAGAACAGACCCTAGGAGGCCATTTTGAAATGGCCCGGGGGCGGCCCCTTATATGGCATCGGCCCTCCTCTTTACTCACCCACTACTTGTCGGTGTTTTTATTGAGAATATCACAGGCCAGGTCCTTTAAGCTGGCCAGGCGATCCGGGCTCAACTTCTCTACGCCCTTCATCGGATAGACCAGGCCCAGATTCCTGTACTTGCCCTCCCCGAACCGGTGATAGGCCAAGAGTTCGTAGTCCTTGACGCCAGGCAACTCCCGGGCCAAGGTGGCGGTGAGCCCGATGTTTTCCTCGCTGTCGTTGACTCCCGGGATGACCGGCGTCCGGATGATGATCTTGGGCTTCGAGCAAAAGGCCGACAGCTTCCTCAGGTTGTCGAGGATCAGGCGGTTGTCCTCACCGGTATGGCGCCGATGTACCTCCGGATCCATGGCCTTGACATCGTAATAGATGGTTTGAAGGCTGTCTGCCACCTTTTCCAAGCTGGCCCAGGGCACCTGGCCGCAGGTTTCCAGGGCCGTGCCGATACCCTGTTGCCGGCAGGCGTCCAGCAGGGCACCGGCGAAGTCGGGTTGGAGCAGGGGTTCGCCGCCGCTCAGGGTGATGCCGCCGCCGGACCGGGAGAAGAACGAGACGTCCTGGAGGATAGTTTCCAGGATCCCGGCCACGGACCAGTCCCGGCCGAAGAGCTCAATGGCCTTGGCCGGGCAGGCCTGAACGCAATCCCCACAGCTGTCGCAGCGGGTCCGGTCGAGTTGCGGGCTGTCCTTTTCCGTGAAGGAGATCGCCCCGAGCCGGCAGGCCTCCAAACAGCGGCGGCACTCCGCGGTTTTTATGCACCGCTCGCCATTGATCATTATCTCGGGCGCGACCCGCTGCGATTCCGGATTGCTGCACCAATCGCACCTGAGCGGGCAACCCTTGAAGAAAACCAGCGCCCGGATGCCCGGCCCGTCATGGACGGCGAACCTCTCTATGTTGAAAATACGCCCCTGTTTCGGTTGGGTCATGTTCATCTGTGCTCGGTGCGGGCGATGATCTCGTCCTGCAATTCCCTGGACAGATCGCAGAAATAGGCGCTGTATCCGGCCACCCGGACCAACAGGTTCCGGTATTTCTCCGGTTCTTTTTGGGCAGCGATGAGAGTGTCCCGGTTGATGATGTTGAACTGTAGGTGCCAGTGCTTCTGGTCGCACCAGGCCCGGATGAAGGACACCAAGTCCTGGGTTCCCTTCTCGCCCTCAACCACCGATGGGCTGAGCTTGATGTTGAGCAGCCGGGCCTCCCGGCGGAGGTATCTGGAGTTCTTGGTCCGGTTGATGGACAACAGGGTAGCCGTTGGGCCGCTGATATCGCAGCCCTGGGTCGGCGATACGCCCTCGGACAGGGCTTCGCCCCGGAGCCGTCCATTGGGAGTGGCCCCCACCGACCCGCCTAGGCCAACGTGGGAGGTCACCGGCACATAGGAGAAGTTGTCCTTGCCGCCGCACCAGAGGGTGTAGCGCTCGGTATGCTCGCACAGTACCAGGTCGATGTCGCGGCCGATGAGGTCAGCGAAATCGTCGCAGTTGCCGTACTTGGGGGCGTTAAGACACATCTGCCGAATTATCTCCCGGTTCTCGAAGTTCACCTCCAGGGCGGACAGGAGTTGGGACATGTTCAGGGACTTGTCCTCGAACACGAGCTTCTTGATGGCCGCCAGGGAGTCGATGGCCGTGCCGAAGCCGATGACGAAGAGGTTGCCCTGGCGCAGGTCACCCTCGAACCGGCCCTGCCCTTGATGGATGTCCAGCCCCTGGTCCAGGCAGAGGTCGTGCAGGCTGGAGGTGAAGGGGGCGGCGATGTGGCCCGGCTTGGTCATGTCCCCGATGTGGCGGTTGATGAAGGCGTGGCGGTAGAGGTTCTCCAATTGGGCCTTGTAGGCGACCCACAGGTCGTCGTAAGTCTGGAAATTCCGGGGATCTCCGGTGGACAGGCCAAAAACGGTTTTGCCGCCGTCGACCTGGGGCATCCGGCCGTCGTGCAGGGCCATTTCCAGGGCTGCGGCGATGTTGACTTGGGAACTCTGGGTCATGTAGGTATCTCGGTTGAGAAGGCGGACCTCAGCGCAGCCGCAGCCAGTGTAGTTCCTGGCCTCGTCCAGGGCGGCCCCCTTGGCCAGCAGGAGCGGGATGATCTCCTCGTCGTTGTACAGCTTGGGGAAGCCGGTCCCCTCCTTGACCAACTCGGCCACCTTGCGCAGGAAGGCGGTCGGCGTCAGGGCGTGGATCCGTACCGACAGGTCTGGGTAGTCGAGAGGATATTCCTTCTTTGACTGCAGTATCAGGTAGGACAGCTCGTTGGTGGCATCCTGGCCGTTTTCATCCTGCCCGCCGATCTGGGTCTGCTCGAAGTGCGGGTAGCCCTGGTAGTTGGCGATGGAACTCGACTGGACCAGCCGCCGGATGCGGGAGAGATGGAGCCACAGCCCTTCCAACAGCTCCAGGGCCTGGTCGTCGTCCAGCCGGCTGGCCGCCTTGTCCTGGTGGTAGTAAGGGTAAAGGTAGAGGTCGATACGTCCCAGGCCCATCTGGCCGGCTGCGATCTGCTCGAACCGGGAGAACCCGTTGGCGAACCAGACCGCTTGGACGGCCTCGTGGAAATTGCGGGCCGGATTGAAAGGCACCCAGGCGCAGACCTCGGCCATTTTCTCCAGTTCCACGGCCCTGGCCGGGTCCTGCTCCCGGCCAGCCATTTCCTTGGCCAGTTTGGCATAGCGGGCCGCCCAAATGGAGATGGCCTCGCAGCAGATGACCACCGCCTCGTAGAACGGCTTTTTATCATAATTGTTGTTGTTATCGAAAATATCGATGGCCTGGAGCTTTTCCTCGGCTCGTTGCTTTATGCCATTGAATCCCCAGCGGAGGACCTTGTCGTAATCCAGGGCCCAGACCCAGCTTGAGTCCTGGGTAGTCAGGACGTTGATAAGTCCCGCCGACTTGTAGATGTCCTCGTCATCCCAGAGCACTCGCCGGGTTTCCTCCGGCAGCAATTTCATGTAGGCCTCGTGCCAGGTTCGGCCGCTCCAGTAGGGGATTATCTCCTCCTCGACTACCCGGATGTCCTCATCGGTGGTGTGGAAGCGGCCAGACTTCCGGCCAGCCAGGCTGGCAACGTTGTTGAGCCAGCCGCCACGGAGCTCGGGATAGATGAGCCCGCAGCTTTCGCCCTGGCCGCAGCGTCCGACGATCAATTCCAGGGGGTCGATGAAGATCTCTATCTTCTCGGCGATGTTCTTCAGGGCGAGGGCATAGCGCAGGCTCAGCGGCAGCCCCTCCGTCTGCCTGAAAGACTCGGTCAGGTATCGGGCCCGTTCCACGGCCGCCCGTGGCGGGGAGGCCACGATGCGGCCCAGCATCTTGTCGATCCGCTCTCGTTTCCGCCGAGCCTCCTTATCCGTAAGGACAAAATATTCGCCATCCATGAGGCGACTTTCCTGTGGAGAAAAAATGTCCTGCTCCATGTTTTACCTCCATTGCCCGGGCCGCAGTCACCGGGACAGCCGTCTGGGCCTGTGTTCTCTTGGGAGTTCCCGCCTCAGGTCATCAGGATATTCGGCAGGAACAAAACTATTTCCGGGAAGGCGATCAGAATGACCACCAGCAAAATCATGATGGCCAGGAAAGGGGTCACCCCCCGGAAAATGGTGTACATAGGCACGTCCTTGGCCACCCCGGCGATGACGAAAACATTCAGCCCCAGGGGCGGGGTGATCAGACCGGCCTCGCAGACGATGACGATTATCACCCCAAACCAGATGGGGTCGTAGCCGAGGGATTGAATGGTCGGCAGGACAATGGGCATGGTCAGGGTCATCATGCCGAAGCTGTCCAGGAAACAGCCCAGGATTAGGTAGACGACGATGATGATGGCGACGACCAGGTATCGCGGCAGGCCGAAGCCGATGACGAATTCCGCCGTCAAGCTGGGGATGTTAGTCACGGCCATGAAGTACGTGAAGATAGCCGCCCCGATAATTATCAGGAGGAGCATAGTCGTGGTTTCAACGCTCAGGCGCAGGCTGATAAAAAAATCCTTCCAGGTCAGCTTGCCCCGCAGCAGGGCGAAGACCAGCGCTCCGAAGGCGCCGATGCCCCCGGCCTCGGTGGGGGTGAATACACCGGTGTAGATGCCGCCCATGACGATGACGAACAGAAGGAGGACGCCCCAAGTCTTCTTGAGTGAGGCGAGACGTTCCCTAAGCGGTGCCTTCTGGACGATCTCGGCGCTCTCCGGTCTGAATCGGCAGACGAGGTAGATATAACCCATGAACATGGCCGCCAGCAGGAAACCCGGGATGAAGCCGGCCAGAAAAAGCTTGCCGATGGACTGCTCGGCAATGATGCCGTAGAAAACCAGGATGACGCTCGGTGGGATGAGGATGCCCAGGGTGCCCCCGGCGGCGATGGCGCCGGTGGCCAGGGCGGGTTTGTACTTGTACCGTTTCATCTCTGGCAGGCTGACCGCGCCCAGGGTGGCTCCGGTAGCCAGGCTGGAGCCGGACACGGCCGCGAAGGCCGCGCAGGCGCCGATGGTGGCCATGGCGATGCCGCCGGGAAAATGGCCGACCCATTTATGGACAGTGCCGTAAGCGTCCTCGGCCAGACCGGTGTGGGATACGAACTGGCCCATCAGCACGAACAAGGCGACCACGCTGAGGGCGTAAGTGGCGGTGGTCTCGAAGGGTTCCATACCGAGGATGCCCAGAGCTGGTTCCAGACCAACCACGTAACCGAAGCCTGCAAAACCGACCAGGCCCAGGGCGAACGCAATGGGCATCCTCAAGGCCAGCAGGAGGAACAGGACGGCCAAGCCTACCATGCCGGCGGTTTCGGGGCTCACGGCTTCACCAACCTTCCGACCGAGTGGGCTATGTCCACCACAAAAACTAGGCTGAGGAGGAGAAACCCGAAAACGACGATCAGGTAGAAAGGATAGTAGGGGATAAACAACGTCCCGGTCACCTGGTGGTTGGCCAAAATGTCAAGGGACTGGAGCCAGGACTGGTAGCCCATGAGGGCGCTCAAACCCAGGCAGCAGAGGTTAATGAACAGGTCAATCAGCCCCCGCAGGCGGACGGGCAGCCTGGCCACGAACACCTCGACGTTGACATTGCCCTTGATGGCTTGGGTCTGGGCCAAGCCCAAAAAGACCAGGCAGACCAGCAGCAACGAGGTGACCTCGAAGAAACCGAGCAACGGCCGGCCGGCGAACCGGGTAGCCACGTCGATGACGGTGACCATCATCATGGCGAACAAGGTCAGGCCGGCGGCCAACGAGACCCATCGGGCCGCGGTCCGGATGATACTCTCCGTTGATCTGGATAGTTGCTGCACACTCATTACATCATCCGCCATCCACGGTCAGGCCGATACGGTCCGGTTCGGCGACCCAGCGGGCAAAACCGGTCCGGCACACGGGGATGGTCCTACTTAGAGTACTTGGCGATGAGCTTCTGGGCCTCGGCCAGGACCTTCTTGCCCGGCAGTCCCTTGTCCTCCATCTGTTTGACCCAAGCGTCATAGACCGGCTGGGTGGCCTTCCGCCAGCGACCACGCTCGTCCTGGGGGAGTTTGTATATCTCGACACCCTTCTCCTGGGCGACCTTGATATTCTTGGCATAGTCATCGTCAAAGCCTTGGCCGACCATCTCGCCGCCATGCAGGCCGTAGGCCTTTTCAATGGCCGCCTGGGCCTCCTTGGACAGGTTGTTCCAGGTCTTAAGATTCATGACGGTGAACCAGGCAAGGTTGTAGAAGTTGCCCTCGGTGTATTTATTGACCACCTCCCACAGCTTCCAATCATTCATGTTGGCGGTGTTGAACAAGGTACCGTCAACAACACCCTTTTCCAGTGCCAGGTACAGTTCACCGGTGGCGATCGTCACCGGGCTGCCACCCAGAGCCTTGATCATTTCCGCGGCGGTGGCCATGGGGCAGCGGATCTTCTGGCCCTTGAAATCATTCATGGTCTTGATGAGTTTTGACCGGGTGTAGACGTTACCCGGCTCGTTGACGAAAACAGCCAGGACCTTGGTATCGCTATACTCGGATTGCAGTTCCGGTACGTTTTGGAAGAGTTCCCAGACGATCCGGTTGCACGTCTTGGCCGACATGCCCAGGGGGAAGAGGAAAGGCAGCTCGACCACCGAGGTCAAGGGGAAGCGTCCGGTGGTAAACCCCTGGATACCCTGAGTGATGTCGGCCACACCCTTGACGGCCATGTCATAGTGGGCCGTGGCCTTGCCCAGGACGCCGCCCGTGAAAGCTTTAACCTTGACCTTACCGTTGGTCGCTTTCTCTATTTCCTTAGCCAGCGGGAAGTGCATGTCCTGGTTGGTGCAGTGGGAGTCGGGGAAAAAAGTGGACAACCGGAGGGTGATAGTATCATCCGCCGCAGCCGGACCGGCCTGAAGTATAAGGCCAAACGCAATTAAGGTTATGGTGATAATTACAAAACGCAATTTCTGTCCCATTTTACACCTCCGTTTGATTTGAACCCTTTTCACTCCTGTACCCCAGTTCCCTGGAGGCCGCCCTGGCTGATTCCACGACGGCAGGGACCAGTTCTTCTTCCCGGGAGCCGAGTCTTTCAACCGGCCCGGCCAGCACAAAACTAGCCACGATGGCGCCGCCTGCGTCGAAAATGGGGGCGGCGATTCCAATAACGCCCGGGCTGACATCCTGCTCGGTCACCGCAAAGCCCTGCCGCAGTATTTTTTTCAGGTCTGTCAACAATTCCTCCTTGGAGAGGATGGTGTTCGGGGCGACCTTCTTGAGAACTGACTTCTTGAGGTAATCCTTGATGAATTCTTCCGGCTGGTAGGCCAGCAACACCTTGGAGGAGGCGCCGGCGTAAAGAGGCAGGACCGTGCCAATTTTCATGTTCAGCCGGATCGGCCTGCTGGTTTCCTTCATGTCCAAGCAGACGACCCGCTCGCCGCTGCGGACCATGAGCAGCACTGTTTCGTCAAACCGGCGCGACAGGTTCGACAGGTGTGGCTTGGCTATTTCCAGAAATCCGACGGATTGGGATACCTGATTGCCTAGATGGAGCAGCATATAACCTAGGCGGTAGGTGCCGCTTCCCCGGTTCCTGGTCAGAAAACCGTCTTCGATTAAGGTGTCGAGATAGCGGTAGACTGTGCTGGGGGGGGCGGCCAAAGCTTCGGCGATTTCCCTAGCCGAAAGTGACTCTTTCTTGGGTCCGAAGCAGCTTAGGATCTGAAGTCCCTTGTGCAGTCCCGTTATTCGTTTTCCACTCATATTATCACTATGTCTAATTAATTCTCAGTATGACTAATTATTTCAAGGAAATATCCTGCTGTCAAGACTTATTTTGGGCGCACTTAATAGAAGGATAGCGGCTACGTATTCTCCTGGATTATCAGAATGTTAGTGCTCCTAAATGAAAGCCAGGCGAAGTTCAAAAACCTTGTTGGAGTCAGTGTTATGGGCACGGGGAAGTGGAAGCTGTTTGATGAAGTATTTCGAGCAGTAGGCCGGAAGCAGGGAGGCCTGATGATGGCTGGCCTATGCCCTTGCCTGTTTGTTATGGGAGGCCGATAATCCTTGCGGCTCAAAGCTCTTGAGTGGTGGTGTCTGGTGCTAGACTTAACCAACTGCACCGTTCATTATTGATTTTATAAAGAGAAGTATTAGCCCCTATCTGACATGCATTCGCCCCACTGAAAGCCCTGCCTATCAACCCTTTTCGCCACTAGAGGGAGCGGATATGTAATCCTACCGTGAACGGGCGAGGAGCATTAAGGATTCAGGAAGACCTGGAAGGCCCCTTGCCTTAACTTTTATGGGCAGGTTATGGCTAAACAGGCACGGCATGAAAAAGGCCCTTCCGAAGAAGAGCCTAAGTTATTGATTTTATGGCGCGCCCAGCAGGATTCGAACCTGCGACCTACGGATTCGTAGTCCGTCACTCTATCCAACTGAGCTATGGGCGCGTAAGCATGAAAATTTAGCAATCTTTCTCCCGGCCCGCAAGCATTGTTTTCCTCGAGGAGCGGGGTGTTAAATATTATTCACAGAGTTGTAGGCCTCGACAAAATCCTGGACACAGATCTCCACCCCCTTTTTTATGTCCTCGATCCAGGCGCTCTTTCCCAGAATAGACCGGCTCCAGGTGGTGGCGTGAATCTCCTCTGATCCTGGCTTGCCCGCCAGATTGACTCTCTGCTTGACCTCAACGCTGATGTTGAACACGTAGACCCTGTCATCCCCGTACCCTCTTCGCATCACGTGTGCATACAGGTAGATCCAGGGACTTCCCGGCGCTTCCTGCCACTCGTCCATGGAAAACAGTCGAATGCCGGCATCGGCCAGGAGTTTCCCGGCAAATGCGTGGATCTCGTTTCTGGTGAGGCCGTCCTCTTCGATCTCCACCCGGAGATCTTCCACCACCAGATAAAATCCCGGCAGCCCACTCAGGCTCGCCCTGGTCTTTTCATTGTCAAGGGCATAACTGGTTGACACGGGTCCGATCACCGCAAAGGCCAGGCATGACAACAAGATGCCCGCAGTCCATTTACAGAATGTCGTGTGCCTCATCTTTTCGTATAAATGGAGATCTCTGTTTCTCATATCTTCCCTTTCCGCTTTTTTTCTTGGCCCCACGGCCTCGCTGTCCTATTCTCGTTCCATGAATCAGGAATCAACCTTCAAGCCTTTACGCCACAAGCGTCTCTGGCTCTCTGTGGGCTGGACCCTCGTTGCGTTGGTGATCGTCCTTTCCCTCGCACCCGTGCCCTCTAAATCGCCGATTGTGAAGGTCAATGACAAACTGCTTCATGTGGCTGCTTACATGGGACTCATGCTCTGGTTCTGTGCTGTCTACCAAGCAGGCCTGTACCGGCGTCGAATTGCAGCCATGCTGGTTCTCATGGGTGTTCTTCTCGAACTGGTTCAGGGCACAACCGGTCACCGGAGCCTGCAGGTGCTCGACATGACGGCAAACGGGCTGGGTGTAATCCTGGGATGGCTCGCTGCGCGAACCCGCTTGTCCGACGCCCTTGTGTTCGTAGAATCCAGCCTGCAGGGCAACACATGATACGTGTCCATGGAACTCAGCAATTTCCGGACCGTATACGCTCGATAATCGCCGTGGTGGAATAACCCGGCACCACGTTTACGCGTTGGACCTTTCCACCGGCCGATCGCACCACGTCCGCCCCCACAATCTCCTCTTCCTTCCAGTCCGCCCCTTTAACCAGCACGTCCGGAACCAGGGCCTTGATGACCTCGAGAGGATCGTCCTCGTCGAAAAGGACTACTGCATCCACAAAGCCCAGGGAGGCCAGAACCTCGGCCCGGGCCTCTTCGGGCATGACAGGCCGGCCGGCTCCCTTGATGGAACGGACCGATCTGTCGCTGTTCATGGCCACTATCAGGAAGTCTCCCAGGGCCCGGGCCGCACACAGGTACCTGGTGTGCCCCGGGTGGAGAAGATCGAAGCACCCGTTAGTGAAGATCACTCGGCTGCCGTGGCGTTTGAGCCAAGTGACTTCATCGCGCAGCGCCTCGAGAGTTCGAATCTTGGCTCTGATATCTTCCATGGGCTTTCCATTCGGCCGTGGGCCTCTAATAGTGTATAGGGGAAGCGTGGGTTGGGGCCTTTGCCAGGGTAAGCCCGTAGACCCGGCGTGCTCCGGAGTGCAGGAGAGCCCGGCTGCAGGCATCCAGGGTGCTCCCGGTCGTGGAGACGTCGTCCACGAGCACAACGTCCCGAGCCTTGACCGCAGAGGGTAGCCTTACGGCAAAGGCCGTTCGCACGTTTTCCCGCCTTCGGTCCCGGTCCAGAACCGACTGGGAGGGCGTGTGCCTGACGCGGCGAAGAACGAGATAGTCAAGTTCATACCCGGGCAAGGCCGCCACATGCCTTGCGAGAAGAAGGCTCTGGTTGAAGCCCCGTTCACGAAGCCTTCGCAGGTGCAGGGGCACGGGAATGACCAGAGGCGCTATATCCGCGGGGAGCCATTCCCGGGCCAAACGGGACAGCATGGGTCCGAAGACCTCGGCCAGGCGGGTCCTGCCCGCGTACTTGAAACTGTGTACGGCCTCGATTGCGGTTTCCTCATACACATAAAGGGCGCGCGCCGCCTCATATGCAGGGGGGCGCCGCAGGCAGGATTCGCAGAGGCGGTCTTCATCCGGACCGGTGTTTAAAGGCACGCCGCACCGCTTGCACAGGGGAGGGTTCACGGCCCGCAAAGCCCCCCGGCACTCGGAACAAACCACATCACTCCGGCCCGGCGAAAGAAAACCGCCGCATACGGCACAGCGCGGCGGATAGACGAGATCAATCCACCGCCTTATCTCTTCCATCCCTTCCCTGTCTCACAAACGCCTGGTGGGAGCAGTTGCGGTTGATCCCAGGGCAGGCGTCCATGGCCTCGGACCAGGCCGTTCGATCCTTGAGAAGCACGGGATAGAAAGGCCATCGGGCGCACCGCTCGGGCTTGACCGAGTGTATTCTGCAGCCCGGTCCGATCTCGAAAAAGAGGCATTTGCCCTCCCCGTCGGTCTTGATGGATACTCCCCCATACCGCATCTCACAGCAGGACCCTCGAAATTCTTCGCTTTCCATGCCCAGAAAGGCCGCGATCCGCTCGATCTCTTCGGGACTCACTGTTATGCCCCCTTCCCCGTAACAGCACTGACCACACATACGGCAGAAAAACGGCGCGTCCCCGGCCCGGGCCCCTTTCTCACTCGGCTTCATGGCGCTCCAGCATATCTTCAAGTTTCCAGTCCACGCGAAGGCGAACACGCCGGTTCTCTCTCTTGAGGCGGTACACCAGGTGCCCGTGCTCCAGGCCGAACATGAAAAGATCCCTGGTCACAGCCACATCCTCACGGCAGTAAGCAGTCAACCGCTCCATGTCGCCCGCGCGGAACCATTCCACGGCCTGAACCCCGTCCGCTGTCTTTCCCCTGTCCAGGGTCTCGCCGGCAAGGTGATCCAGGCCCAGGCGGAAGCCCAGCCTTCGGTGAACATCCTCCAGGATATCAAAGGTGTTCAGCATGTTCAAATCCACTGATGAGTAAGCACTCAACACGCTGTAATCAAAACGTTTCACATTGAATCCCACCACGAGATCCGCCCTTAAAAGGAGGGCCAGAAGGTCATCCACCTCATCCTCGGTGAACGAGAAAAACACCTTTTCACGGCTGTCGTAGACCACCGCCACAGACACGCGCATGAGATGGGTGTTCCGCCACCCGCCCACCTCCTGGGCGAGCATCCGGGTCTCCAGGTCCAGGTATACAATTCTGGGCTCCTCAGGCTCACCTGAGACCGGAGGCTCGGCCTCCCCCGTTTGCAGGCCTGCCTCTTCATCGGCTTCGTCTTCGGTCTGCTCGAGCGGGACGTGTCCCACAAGGCACTCCAGGATAAGAATAGCGGCCTTCTTGTCCAGAGGCTTGTTTCCCGAGCCACACTTTGGAGAGTGGATGCATGAGGGGCAGCCGTCTTCGCAGTCGCAGGCGCGCAGGTGCTCCAGGGTTCGCTCCAGGAGATCGCTCACCACCTCGAACCCGCGCTGGGCCAGACCAACGCCTCCAGGGTATCCGTCATAGATGAAAATTGCGCCCTTGTCGAGTTCCGGGTGGTAGGGGTAGCAGATGCCGCCTATATCGTTGCGGTCGCAGAGGGCGAAGAGAGGAAAAATTCCAATAGCGCCGTGCTCGATTGCGTGAATCCCGCCCATGAAGTGGAGTCCCCTGTTCTCCGCCATGCGCCTAATGACAGGCTCAATCTCGATCCAGAACCCCACGGTCTCAAAGGTCCTGGAGGGCAGGTCCAAGGGCACAACCCCCAGCAGTTCCTGCCCCGGCAGGGCCCGCTTCTCATACCCCGTAACCTGTTCCGTAACCTTGAGGCGGCCCTCTCGAACCACGAACCTGCCCCTGGGCCGGCTTCGGATGACCTGAAGAATCTCGGTCT
>CAZEIA010000079.1:0-14988 GCA_964512335.1 uncultured Desulfobacterales bacterium | reverse complement strand
CCAGGTCCTTCAAGGGGCAGAGCCGTCAAGGCAAGGCCCACCAACTGCATGCAGGGTCGGGGGCTGGAAACTCAACCCCGGCGGTACGGCATTCAGGCAAGGAGGTAACCCCTGAAAAGGCGATACCTTTTGACGATGACGATTCCTTCAAGGACTTCTAATTGGGTACAGGCCTGCCGGGTTTTATGACCAGGCCTGGCAGGTCTGCTCCGTAGAAGGCTTTCTGAAGGTCCAAGCCTTTTGTTGAGTTGTTGCATGGAGGAAGACAAGTTTCTCGATGACATGGATCCGGTGGGAAGGGGCTGAAGTAGTTTATTCGGTGGTGATTCTTCAAGAGGACGGGGCCATGACAAAGGCACGAATCATGCTTGTGGACGACGAACCAGCGGTCTTGTCCATAACCGGACAGATGCTGGAGCGTCTGGGGTATGAGGTGGAAACCCACACCGGCGCAATGGACGCGCTTTCATCATTTGAGAGTGAGCCCGAAGGGTTTGATCTTGTCATTACAGACAGGGGCATGCCGTCCATGACCGGCGAGGAACTGGCCGGAAAGATCCTTCAGATCCGGCCGGAGATGCCGGTAATCCTGTGTTCGGGGCGTGACGGCTACGGAAATGCTGAAAGGTCGGGGATCTGTAGAATACTCATGAAACCTGTCAGAATCAGGGAACTGGAGGATGCGGTACGAAAAACCTTGGATAAAAAACTCTCAGCCCCATCAGCATGATATAGGGTAAGGTGAATGGTATCCAATCGAGCATTATCTTATTATCCACCCTGAAGCAAATTTCACTCATGGATCGCTCTGCAATGCCTGCGGTTCCAGATCCCACTGAATGTCCGGTTTTCGATAAGTAAGGGACCCTGCTCTTTGGATGAGTCAAGGAAACCCTCCGGTCTTCGATATCCTTCCCTCTCAAGCTGAGAACCTCACCGATGAGCATACCGCTCCGGGCCATGAGTTCCAGGATCAATCGGTTTCCGGGGTTATCGGTTCGGGAAATAATATCATCGACAACGTCGAGTATCACCCTCCGCCTTGCTTCGGGTGAGCGAAGATCTTCCTGAGCACGGGCGTATCGAAGGGTTTGGGAAGGTCTGGATCGAGGATGTTCTTCCCGAAGTTGAAAAAAGGGGAGGAGGGAGTGCCGTAGCTTCTTGGCTCCTTGACTTGTTCCGTCAGTCCGCTGGGTGAGGAATCCCCACTCCTCGTTGGTGGTCAGGGCGTCTAACTCAGGGTTGCCGAACCGGGCTTCAATCTTCGGAAGGAAGAAGTGACAACTCATGCTGGCATTATTTTTTTGCAGTTCGCTTTCCGGTGCTCGAAGGAGCGTGCAAAGGCCGTGGATACGTTCATGGCGAAACCTCTTTGAAATGGGTTTTGAGTGGACAGGGCTCCAGGCTGTGAACATTGTTATTTTTCCGCGGCTTCCGTGATATGATCAAGGCTGTTCCGACAAAAGAAATCGTCTGCGCTCCGGCGGCTTGAGTGCACATTCGGCGTTACTGAAGAAGTCTTTTTGGGATCAAGTATTCTGTTGGTGGTACTGATTATAATTGATTAGGTAGACAGAGGTTGTAACCGTGACTGATAGGCCAACATACGAAGAACTGGAGCAGAGGGTTCGGGTATTAGAGGAAGCCGAGTCCGAGCTGAAGAAAGCGCGTGAACGAGCGGCGCACATCAGAAATGTTTTGCTGGCTATTCGTAAAGTAAATCAGCTCATAGTGAAAGAGACAGACCCGGAAAAGCTGATCAAAGAAGCCTGTGTGAACCTGACCGATACACGGGGCTATTTCAATGCATGGATTGCCCTGACGGATGAGACAGGATCCTCTATAACCATGACTGTTTCTTCAGGATTTGACGGCGGTTTTTTTTCTATGAAATCCCGCCTCCTGCACGGCGAATTCCCCAGTTGTATACGGCAAGGGCTTGTTGAGAAAAAGCTCTTGGCGATCAAGGATCCAAGCGCAGAATGCTTTGGCTGTCCCCTTTCTTCCAAACACGCCGGCCGCGCCGCTTTAAGCCGCTGCCTATCTCATGACGGAAAACTCTACGGAATCCTTTCCGTTTCTGTTCCTGAGGCCTGTGCGCATGATAAGGAAGAGCACGATCTCTTTAACGAAGTGGCTGATGACCTGGGCTTTGCCTTGCACAAAATGAAAACAGGAGAGCAGGCCCGCCGTCTAAACAGCATAGTTACCTCCATTCCTCAACCCATGTCCTTTGTTTCACCGCAATATCAATACCTCGCGGTAAACGATGTCTATGCGGAACTCTATTCGACCTTGTTTCATTAACGGATCTGGAAGGAAACTTCAAACTTCTCTCAAAATTCTCTGCATGTCGGGGTATACCAGCAACGTGATCGCGCATCGAGGAGTGCTCGACGACGGGGTTCAGTTCATCCAGAAGCCCTCTGAAACAGATCGTACAACATAACACCGATGATGCGGACCTGATTGAGAGGGAGCTGGTAACGGCCGTTTTCTGAGGTTGCCGAAAGATTTTGCCGACAGCACTGATTGGCGATCTTAATAATCAGTATTGATGGATTCGTACAATTATACCCTGAAAGCGGACGTTTGGATAATATGGCTTGGCTTGGGAAAAATCAGATGCATGTGCAATAGGGAGATACCTGCTGAATGGAAAATTCACCAAAAAAGGCTATGTTAATTATTGTCCTTGGTTTCGCATATCTAATGGTCCCTTATATGGCGATTGCCATTCCTGGCGATATATTATATGTTCAAGTCGATGTAGCAAATATGAGGCAAGGTGGTTCATTGAAGGATCCTGTTATCAATTGGTTGAAGAAAGGTCAGAAGGTCACAGAGATTCAGCGGAAAGGAGAATGGGTAGAAGTTGTTACGGATTGGCAAAAAATGCAAACAGGATGGATTCATTCATCAATTATCAGTAACAAAGTTGTTGGTAATGAAAGTGAAAAAAATAATAACTATAAGTTTACTGTGTTTAAACGAATTTTCAAAGATTTTAATGAAAGCTTTAAATTGGACAGCGGGAGGAAACTATTTGTAGATATCAATGATTTAGGAGATGGAATCATCGAAATTGTTGCTACTAAGTTTTGGTTGAATGAAAAAACCAACATGAATTATATACATTCACTGCTGAATCAAATTGGAGAAGACAGTTTTCCTATCGCTATTCACATTGTTGATCAAAATGGAAAGCGTCATATATCCATAATCAGATAGGTTAAAGGAGAAATGCCAAATTAAGGCCTCTCGACTTTGACACCTGAAATCGAGGATTCCTTTTGATTTTAGGAGGTTATGAATTTCAGAATGGCCGTTTTCGTACTACAAGCCCTGCAACTGTCTGATTTTAGGGAAAGCGCGCATCCAAGCACTCAATCAGTTGACACCCAACTTACCCGTGGCGGCCGGTCAACCCGCCCTCGAGGACTTCGACTACCGGCGAAACGGCACCACGGATCTTCTCGCGTTTCTCAATCCGGCCACCGGCAAGGAGCACACCCAGTGCACCCCAAACCATGATCGCCATCACTTGTGTAAGGACGGCCCTTTGGTCAAGCAAAGGGACCGCAAGGACCGGACCTAACCCGAGCGCTGTCTCAGGTTGGATGCCGAATTGATGGATGTCTTGCCGCTCCCTTTTCCTCAGGCGAAAAGGAGGCGGCCTCCTTCGTACTTCAAGGGATCACGAATTCAAAAGAATGACACTCATTGCAAAAGTTTTCCGATTCCTCGTGTATGTGATGACACAGATCGCAGTCAAGCTCCGGACCGTAATGCGGCGAGTTGTGAGGATTCGGGGATAGAGTTTCCGTCATTTTTGCCAATTCTTCAGCCGGGCCATGGCAGTCAAGGCATTTATCAGGCGGCACTATCTCAGGATCGTCAATATCTTCATGACAGTCCCCGCATGTCATGCCCGCGAGATGATGCACATGACTTGCCGGAAGCTTTCCTTTTAATCCAGGTCCGTCTTGATCGTGGCATTCCTGGCACCCGTCCATGGTCATCTCGGATGTTGCCGGATGTCCTTCTGGAAGGACCCTGCCCTCTGTGTGGCATGCACCACAATTCCCCGGTGCGGCGGTCTTATCCATCTTTATCTCAGTCCAGGCGGTTCCAGCGGCTGCAAAGAGCCAGAAGAACCCGGCGACGACAAAACAACATAATATCGACAGAATACATGTGGAACCCTTATGCCGGCTTTTACGCCTCACTTTGCTGATACTCAATCAAAAACCTCCCAACCTCGGTTTTATCCCTTGGCTCCGTTTTTTCCGGCGCTACGACCATCGACAAGACACCGAGTCAGGGAGCCGCCGCCCACATAGTCGTTTAGGAAATACCCGCCGACGCACTCCCCAGCCGCATAAAGTCCTTTAATCTCTCGGCCGTCCGCCTGAAGCGCCTGACGCTTAGAGTTGACTTTGATACCCCCGAAAGTCAGTGTGATGCCTGGCTTAAGCGGATGAAACGCGTAGTAGGGAGGGTTGTCAATCTTGAAAGCCAAATCCTGCTTCGGCGGATCCGCCTCCAGCGATTGCTGGTCCTTAACAGCAGCATTGAATCCATGGATGGTTTTAACCATCGCATCTGCTGGCACGTTTATCAGTTCGGCGAGCCCTTCCAACGTATCGGCCTTGATCGGCTCTATCCCGTACCCGCCGAACTGCTTGATAACACCCTTGCCTTCAGGGCGATCTGCAATTTCCTGGTCAAACACCAATGCAACTTCCAGATCAGGCTGGGACATAGCCGCCTTTCCGTGGGCCACATAGCCTAAAGACTCATCAACGTAACGCTCGCCGTTTTTATTGATACCGACACAGTAAGGAAGTATACGGAAAGGATTTGCAGCAGCAGTGTTTTTAGGATGGACAGCCCCTACATGTATACCGTCAAGCCCTGCCATTTGAACCAATACCGCCCCTGCATCCGCCGCCATTGTATGGCCGTCACCCGTAGCCCATTTTACACCGCGAACCATGGATTCATCAGCTTCAGCCGCCACCCATTTTTCCAGCATTTGTACATTGCCGGCAAACCCTCCGGCGGCAATGACTGTAGATCCGGCTCGAAAATCCACAAGCCCATCCTTTGTAGCAGCCCGCACTCCGGCTATGCGTCCTGATCCATCCACAAGGAGCTCCCTGGCTTTCGTCTCATAGTAAACAGCCGTCCCCATATCTTCACACTTGCCGCTCATAGTTTCCAATAAGCGAGGCATCCCCTTGTACCAATCAGGACTCGCAACTCGGACATTTACATGGTACGGAGGAAACGGTGCCGGGTCCAGAAATTCGATTCCATGCCCCATAATCCATTCAATGTCTTTCAGAATATTCTCTGCAAGGCTTTCGGTGAGTTCCTTGTCCGCCTTGTATCCGCTCTTCTTCATAAAGTCCTTGATAAATAATTCTTTTGCCTCGGCGGTATCTTCCTTTGGGATACAAAAGCCTCCCCCCGAAATACGCGAGTTTCCTCCGGAGAGAATCTTTCGCTGCTTCTCAATAATCGCAACATCAGCACCATTCTCCGCTGCAGCGAGTGCCGCCGCCACTCCGGCCATACCATTTCCTATCACAACAACGTCATATTTTTTGCTCGCAGGCTGCGGCCCGACCAATGTGGCCGCTTCCACCAAGCGCGCGGGAATAGGGCTCACTGCAAATACCGCACCCATGCCGATACCATATTTAATGAAATCCCTACGAGTTACATTTGCTTTCTTGTTTTTATCCATATTATTTTTATTTTCTTGCATATTTGATACCTCCTCTCCATCCGATGTCCCCGCCGTTCGCACATCCACAGCTTGTCCGAAGCCGGTCTTCTGTTGCATCACTCAAGGCCATGCGAACTATTCCAAGTACTTCTCTCAGACCAGCATCCTCCCGGATTTCTCGCAGATCCTTCAGGCTATGGCTCCCTCCGTTCAACATCAGAACCACCGAAAAAACCATTAGGGCTAAGAATAGACGGATGACATACCGATAATGTGAAATTTAGTATTTTGTGGCCGTTTAATGTCACCCTCATGGTCTCGCTTATTGTTGTGTTTTTTCCTCCTCCACTTTACCTACTTCTTCTTCTCGCATCTTTTTTTCCATTTTGGCCAGAAGCTCGGCTGTACTTTTTTTAAATTCTTTAGTTGCGCCTGTCCTTTGAAATGCCATTATTGCAATGATCAACGCAACAAGAGCAATGATAAAAGTCACAATTCCCATAACAAACCCCCTTAGTTATTTAAATAATTGTTTGTCTATGGAAGCATATTGCATCCCAGATAACTCCATAGTCTCAGATTTTAATCCCATATTCAGCCCTTACCAAACTATCAGGGCCACCGCTATGTTCAAACATTAACATGTAACAATAATTATACAAAGTTGACTCACTCTTTATCCGCCCTTTTTGGTTACATCATACCTAAAAACTAAATTATCTTATACCCAGTTTTGACATTTGTTCTTTGAAAATTGGATACTGTGAAATGTAAGTTATTCAAATTCCGTGGTTAAGGTGAGGAGCTCTTGTCCCCCGGGGTGGTACGTTCCTACAAGCAACTACAGGAGATCGAGCAGGCCTTCTCCTGCTTTCCAGGCTCAAGGCCATTGAGTGCAGCCTGGAGGGCCGAACAAGTGTCAAAGACAGTCTTATACGCATTCGTATTTCGTATTCACCCTACCTGCCCGGCCTGGATGAATCAATAAGGTGAATCATGTATTCAGTAATCAGGAGCCCATTTGCAGTGTTATTCCTTTACAGCAGGCTGGCTAGCCATGGGGGCATTAAAAACCCCAGATGCTTGAATCACTAATCGAGGGTCAGTTAGCCTGATCGGTTGAGCGGGGGAAAAAGTTCGAGCTGCGCCTTCCGCATGTGGAAGAAATCCAGGCGACGTTGTGTGGGCTGCGCTTCAGCGCTTCAGGGCGGTGGCCTGGGCTTTACCCGCCGGAAGGATGGCGGGTTGACCCCCCGAAGAACGAGATGCTTTAGAAGGACCGCTGATAGTCGTCTAGGCCGGGCAGGATAGCGAAATGGGTTGGATGTTGTCACTGCGATCAAACAACCAGCATCGTAATTCGCCTAAGCCATGCCCGGTTCGGACTTAACACTTACCCTTCTTTCCGCCTTTTTGGGGATCAGGACCCTTGCCGGTCCCTCGGCGCTTACCCTCGCCGGCCCCGCGGCCTTTACCCTCGCCACGCCCATCACGGGGTCCGTTGCCTTTCGGCCCTTTACCGTCTCTGTTCGGCATAGTATCACCTCCCTTCATCTCTTATTTGATGTTCATGATATGCACTTCCCCTATTACGTTGTGGATGTTATGCTCCCTATGCTATGGATCAGGACACATGAACCGGGAACTTGGGAGGAGCAGCCGGAGCTGTGAAGAAAGCCCTGCTCGGTCTACTCGCTCTGGCGCCCACGCCCAATAACCGCCAACAAAGACCCGGCGACCATAATGGTATGGCGCCCATTCAGAATATACCCCTCTCTCGGGACCCAAACAGCACCATAGGTGGGTACGATCCTCTAAGTTCCATAGCAGTCCAAGTCATCTGCCCCATAGACTTCAGAAGGCACATAACTGGATACTCACGGCGTCCAAGAGGTGATCCATTCGGGCGTAATTCCATCTATCACATTCATCAAACTGCTGGTGGACTTACTGAAAGGGTTGGTGCTGCACCTTAACATCACATAAAAAACGTATTATGGGTGTTTCTGTTGTAGCTGAAACCTCCATACATAAGCCCAATGATACCGGCTACAATGAGCACGATTGCCGTAATCCCGGCTGCATTGATTAATTGAATTTCGAAACCGCATCGTGATAGGCCGCCTTGACTTCAACCCAGGTTTTTTCCATTCCCCCTTTTATGGCTTCCCATGCCTCATCCCCGGAGGTCTTCAACTCCTGAAACTTCGTCTTGGCCTTGTCCTGTTTGTGCTCCAAGGTCTCGATGGTTTTGTAGTAATCGATCTTCGCATCGGACTTGGCATTTTCCGCCTTGGCCTTGAGCAAAGCGATCTCCGCGTCCCATTCATTCAACTGTGTATCGAGCTTTTCTTCATATGCTTTTCGTTTATCGCTCATGTGAAACTCCTATTGATCGGCAATTCTGTTTCTCAAAAGCATTCCTTCCTCCTGCTTGGCAACTCGTTTTGATTCTTTTGCTCAAAATGCTGCACTATTTAACGATCAGATCATTCCTTACGGATGTCACTCCTTGAACACTCCTTGCGATTTGACCCGCTTTATCGACCGCCTTCTGAGAATTGACGAAGCCGCTCAATTGAACGATGCCCTTGCGGGTTTCCACACTGATCTGAAATGATTTGAGAAAATCATCCCCTGCAAGCAGAGATTTAACCTTAGCCGTTATGACCGAATCGTCAACGTATTCACCTGGTGTTGTCTGTTTGGACGTCGATCCACACGCCGAAAGGGCGGTGATCATCATCAGAAGGACAAAATACCCGATAAACATATTCCTCTTTTTCATATAAGTTACTCCTTCCTGTAAACACCTGACCTTGCCCGGCAAGGTCCTGAATGGTTACACTCGTCTTCGTCCTTGAATAACCTGGATCAGCACCACGACGATGGCGATGACCAGCAGGGCATGAATGACGCCACCCAGTGTATAGCCAGTCAACAATCCTAGCCCCCACAAAATCAAAAGAATTACAAATATGGTCCAAAGCATGATGTCGTGTCCTCCTTTTTTAAGGTCATCAAATTCATTTGACAGACGTCCATCTTTACTTTTCGACGACGTCCTTGATCCGGCCGATCTTTTCCTGAACCTTCCCGTCAGCATGTTCGGCCTTGCCTTCGGCCTCCCAATCGCGGTTACCGACTGTTTTCCCGGCGACCCGCTTGATCTTGCCCTTCACTTTGTGCCACTTTCCTTCTGCCTTGTCTTGGTTGCTCGATTTCATGGTAGACCTCGTGTTGAATAAAGGTTGTAGAGAAGTTCCCTCGCAAAAGAACGATGCGCTTTTTATTGTCGGATAATCAAGCTTTGTGCCAGATAGCCGACACCTGCGGTAACGACAGCCATCTCTTTGATATATAAACCCAATTGGTTAAACCCATACTCCGGAGTAGCCGTTCGTCGCCGTCGAAAAAAAGGTTATATTTAACCGGTGATCAAATGTGACCCTTTTGCGGCCTTCTTTGTGCCTGGGGCCAAAAAAGCGAGGTGAAATTGAGAAGAGAATATCAGGGCGTGATAGGAAGTTGCTTTTTGAGTTGCAGGATGCCGGAAGACATTTTTGGGCGTCAACAAGAGACGCATAACGAATATGTAGTGGCCGGGAAAAGCTCGTCGGGATCGGGGTTATGGACTCGGGGAAGTAGAAGCGGTTTGATGGGGCATTTCGAGGAGCAGGAATGCCAAGGAGTCTTGTTGATGCATACTTCGCCAGTGCCCGCGCAAGAAGGACTTTCCGCGTTACACCACCCCGTGGATTGTGAACCCCGGGTCCTGGTTGAGATCGTCTTCCCAGTTCAGATGTAATGTGGTATTGCAAGGCCCTCCACTGATGTCCGCTTGAAAAGCTTCGACCCTAATGCCTGCGGCCTCGGTTGCGGCCTCGGTGTGAAAAATCTTGTTTTTTGTGATAGTATTTCAGGGGTAAGTCACTAAGGGGACCGGATGTAGACATGTATGGCATCTCAAGCTGGGTGAAACGGCAGACTTTGCCAGGGGCGAGGGCTAAGGGCCCGTCGCCTTCTCCTTCCTGATCGGAATCGAGGCGTGGTTCTGGTGCCTCTATTGAACCACGTGGGCCAGGCAGTGAATGCCGCCGTAATTCCGGTCCGCTGTGGTAGGAACCAAGACGACTCGGTAACCGTTGCGCTGAAGTGCCTTGCGGTTCTTTTCGATGTGCTGCATCGAGTCGTGGTCTTCAGGGTAAGAGTAGATAGGCATGAGAAAGGCGCGGTTTTCCGTGCCCACTTCTGTAAATGGAATCCCGTTTACGGGATAGCGGTGTCCAATCAGGTCCCGGGCCGGGGTTTCCATGTCCACGATCCGGTACCCTCTCTTTCGAAGTGTTTTTCTGAGGTCGGTCAGAAAGCTCCGCGCCTCGGAAATCGCAGCCCTTGAAGGCAGATTGCCGTGTTCCTGCACGATGAGGGTGACTGCGACCAGACCATCACCCAGAAATGCCATGGCTTGGTCAAGGTGAAACAGATATTCCGGCTGTACGGAATCCCCCCCTATCACCACGACCTCATCGACCCCCAAAGTCTGTTTCAGCTTGTCTTTCAGCTCGACTACGCTTGGAACGCGATCTCTTGTCGCCCGCCACACGGTCCGGGTCAGGCGAAACACGTCCCCCCCGCAAAAGGCGACGAGCTTACCCTGCAGACGATCCACCAGAATGTTGCCCCCACGGAATGTCAAAGGTGTCTGGTGCAGAATGAATCCTTGCGGCCGGAGGACTTCCAGGAAACGATTGTCACTCACTACCCTGTATGGATCCCTGCCGTCCGGACAGATGAACCACTTGTGTACCTCCGGAATCAGCAAAACGGGCTTGCCCCTTCTGTCAACGGCCGCCTCGAAGAGATCCTGGGCCCAGGCACTTCCCTGAAAGCGCTTTATGTCCTCAATGGGCCCGGTATCCAAAAGTTTCTGTTTTTCCGGGAAAAGCAGGTAGGCGTGTGCGTTTGCTCCAGCGGGTTTCTCGGAAAACGGGATCCACTCGACGCGACAACGCGGTGAAAACGACTGGAAACGGTCCCGGACCCGCTCGAGGTGATTTTCGGGCACCAGCACCGAGACGCGTGTACTGCCGGGGAGATGTGTCAAGAGGCCCTCATAGGCGTCCAGGTGCCCGCCCCTGCTCTCAATGGACAGGACAACGTGTTGAAGGCCAAGCTCGTATTCCGGCACCACGGTCCAGGACGCGCTTGGAGCAGTCGTTCGAATGGATCCGGTTACCGTGGAGAAACAGACGATTCCACCGACCGCTGCAATGACGAGGACGTAAAGGATGAGGCGACTTGACTTCATAACCCATCGGCAAAAGGAGTTTTTCTCTCAAGACGTGGCCAAGGATCAAAAAAAAACAGTATGGACTCTCACAAGATGATTGTCAGTACTCTATTGTTCCCTATATATTGCCTATAAAACATAGGGATAGGAGGTCCAAATGAAACCCGATGATGAAGGCTACGTAGGAGAAACCCGGCGCGTGAGCCGTAGGGAAGAAGACCGACGCGAGCGCGTCGCCGGAGAAAACAGCCTGGACATCGAAAGAGCTCTGCGTGAGCGGGTCAAGGAGTTGAATTGCCTCTACGGGGTTTCACAACTCATCGAGAGGGGCGGAATCGCCCTCGATCAGATTCTTCAGGGTTTGGCCGAACTCCTGCCGTCCTCCTGGCAGTATCCCGATATCGCCGCCGCTCGAGTGGAGTTTGAAGGCGAAGGATGCGAGAGTCCCGGTTTTCAGACGACCCCTTGGATCCAGGAGGCCTCTGTCATGGTCCGTGGAGAGATTCGAGGACGCATCGAGGTCTGCTATCTCAAAGAAATGCCGATCCTGGACGAAGGGCCGTTCTTACGGGAAGAAAGGCAATTGATCGACGCGGTCGCAGAACGGATCGGAAGGGCGATCGAGCGGATTCGGGCGCAACAACAGCTGGAGGAAGAACGCAGGGCCCTCGAAAGGAAAACCATTGCCCTGCAGGAAATACTCGGACGCCTTCAAGAAGAGAAACGTGCCTCGTCTGAAAGCGTTCTGGCGAATCTAGAGCAGGTGGTCCTGCCTGTACTCCATGCCCTGGCAGCACGAATCCCAAAAGAGCAGCAGGAATTCGTTCACCTCGCGGAGCGGACCATGATGGACATTCTCTCGCCCTTCACGCGAGGCCTCTCGAGGCACAACAGAGGGCTGAGTCCCGCGGAAATCCAGATCTGCAGCCTGATCCGGCACGGTTTGAGGAGCAAAGACATCGCGCGGCTTCGAGGGATATCGCTTTCCACCGTTCACCGGCACCGTGAGCGCATTCGGGCCAAGCTGGGCATCAAAAATGAAAAGGTGAATTTGGCCGCGTTCCTGGGTGAGAATCAAGATGAGCTGGAGGAGACCGTGAGATATCCATTGCCCTTCGAACAGTGAACGGCGGCTCATACAGGACCCACGGTTTCTATTCCTGCCACACAGGACAGAGTACTGCCAGGCAGGACAAACCCCCTGTTTCCCCTCCTTTTCCTGCATCCCTTGAATTAGGCCCTATTCCATAACTGCCTGTATTGTCGGCTAATTCATGTTTATTGTTAATAGGGGAACGCTTTGGCATTTTTCTTGCTCTACTTCCCGGATATGTCAGGTGGGCATTTGTGGAAAGGCTTATCGTATATAACAGGAGGAGACATCATGAGGAAGCAATGAACCATTGGAAAAACATGACGGCAGTCCGCTCAATTCATTCCATGGCTTTCGGGTTCCCAGGCGCGACTTGAGCTCGAAATCGGTCTGCGGGAGGAATCAACATCAAGCGCACCGGGCCGTCATGTCGAGCTTGGCAGTGGGGCGCAGGAAGGAATCGAAGATGTTCAAGAACATGAAACTTGGAACGAAGTTGCTGGTGGCCTTCTTGGCGGTGGGTGTCATTCCGTTCGCCGTGATCGGGATCACCTCTCTGTTGAAGTCCGGGGAGGCCCTCGAGAGCCAGGCCTACGGCCAGCTCGAAGCGGTTCGGGGGATCAAGAAGGGACAGATCGAAAAATATTTTGCCGAGAGAAAGGGCGACATGGCCGTTCTCGTCGAGACCGTGGGCACTCTTCGAAAGGAGGCGTTCACCAAGCTCGAGGCCGTTCGCCAGATCAAAAAGACTCAGATCGAGAACTACTTCAATGAGAGGCTTGGGGATGTGTCCGTCCTTTCAAAAAACGACTCGGTGGTCACCGCTCTCGAGGCCTTTGAAGAGGCGTTTGAATCGGAAGGGAGCAAGACCGGAGGGTATATGTGGACAGTGGTAGAGTCGGAGTTTGCTCCGTGGCTCGAGCAGTACAAGGAAGAGTACGGGTACTACGATCTCTTCCTGATCCACAACGACGGCGATGTCATCTACACGGTGGAACAGGAATCCGACCTCGGGGCCAACCTGGTCAGCGGCCCGCTCAAGAGCAGTCCTCTCGGAGAGCTCTTTTCAAAGGCGAAAAACGGTGCGGCGCTTCAGGACTTCGCCGCCTATGCACCTTCCAACAATGAACCCTGCGCTTTCGTGGGTGCGCCCGTGATGAAAGGAGGCGAAACCATCGGAGTGGTGGCGCTTCAGCTTCCTCTCGGAGCCATCAACGGGATCATGCAGGAGAGAACGGGTATGGGCCGGACCGGAGAGGTTTACCTGGTGGGATCGGACAAGCTCATGCGTTCGGATTCTTACCTGGATCCCGAGGGGCACACCGTCAAGGTCTCGTTTGCCGGCAATGTGGGGCAGAACGGCGTGGACACCGAAGCCGCCGAGTCGGCCCTGACCGGGGAGACGGGAAGCCGCGTGATCGAAGACTACAACGGAAACCCGGTGCTCTCCGCTTTCGCCCCTCTCGACATTGAGGGACTCGAATGGGCCATTCTCGCGGAGATCGACGTGGCCGAGGCGTTCAGCCCAGTGGACGAGGAAGGGCAGGAGTTCTATGCCAAGTACAAGGAGCTTTACGGCTACTACGACCTCTTTCTCCTAAACCCGAACGGTTACGTGTTTTACACCGTAGCCCGGGAAGCGGACTACCAGACCAACATGGTGGACGGAAAGTACGCGGGCAGCAACCTCGGTCAATTGATCCGGAAGGTCCGAGAAACCAAGGACTACGGCATGGCGGACTTCGCCCCATACGCTCCCAGCAACAACGAGCCCTGCGCATTCATTGCCAAGCCCGTGGTATACGATGGGAAAGTGGAGGCCATCGTGGCCCTCCAGCTTCCGCTCGCCGCCATCAATAGCATCATGCAGGAGCGCGAAGGCATGGGCGAGACGGGCGAGACCTACCTGGTGGGCGAGGACAAGCTCATGCGCTCCGACTCGTATCTTGATTCGGAAAACCACTCGGTCCAAGCCTCGTTCGCCGATCCCCAGAAGGGGAGCGTGGACACCGAGGCAGCAAGAAAGGCCCTGGCCGGAGAAACGGACCAGAAGATCATCATGGACTACAACGGGAATCCAGTGCTCTCCGCCTTCACCCCTGTAGACGTGGGCGACGGCATCACCTGGGGGCTTTTGGCGGAGATTGACGAATCCGAGGCCTTTGCAGCAGTGAACGCTCTCAAGTGGCTCATAGGCATCGTCGCCCTGGTGGGCGTTGCGGCCATCATCCTGGTTGCACTTCTCATCACCCGCTCCATCACCAGGCCCATCAACCGGATCATCGATGGACTCAACGAGGGCGCGGACCAGGTGGCCTCTGCGTCGGGCCAGGTGTCTTCCGCAAGCCAGTCCCTGGCGGAGGGGGCGTCTGAACAGGCCGCATCTATAGAGGAAACGTCTTCGTCCCTCGAGGAGATGTCCTCTATGACCAAGCAGAATGCAGGCAACGCCGATCAGGCGAATACCCTGATGGAGGAGGCCAAGCACGTGGTGGGGTCGGCCAACGCCTCCATGACCGAGATGGTTTCATCTATGCATGAGATCCGCGGGGCCAGCGAGGAGACCTCCAAGATCATCAAGACCATCGATGAGATAGCCTTTCAGACCAACCTTCTTGCCCTTAACGCGGCAGTGGAGGCGGCCCGTGCAGGGGAGGCGGGCGCCGGGTTTGCGGTTGTGGCCGACGAGGTGAGAAACCTTGCATTGCGTGCTGCCGAGGCCGCCAAGAACACATCGGCCCTCATCGAAGGGACCACCAAGAAGGTCCAGGACGGTTCCTCCCTTGTTGAGCGCACCAACGAGGAGTTCAGCAAGGTGGAGCAGAGCGCCATGAAGGTGGCGGAGCTCCTGGGTGAGATAGCTGC
>CAZEIA010000078.1:0-15015 GCA_964512335.1 uncultured Desulfobacterales bacterium | reverse complement strand
TCCGCCTTGTCGCCGTTCTGGTGATCGCCTGTCCCTGCGCCCTGGGCCTTGCCACGCCCACGGCCATTATGGCCGGCATGGGCAAGGGAGCGGAGCGCGGAATACTCTTCAAGAACAGCGAGGCCCTGGAAAACGCGGCTCGATTGGATACTGTCGTGCTGGACAAGACCGGGACCATTACCCGGGGTGAGCCCTCGGTGGTGTACGTGGCGGGAACCGGGACTTTTTCAAAAGAGGATGAGGTCCTGCGGCTTGCCGCGGCCGTAGAAAGGGGCTCGGAACATCCTTTGGGCAAGGCCGTGGTCAAAGAGGCCGAGCGCCGTGGAATCCTGTTTCCTGAACCGGAGGACTTTCTTGCGTCGAGCGGGGGGGGCGTGCGCGCCGTGGTCGAGGGCAGGGAGGTCATGGTGGGGCGCCCGGAATGGATAGGCGGACAGGGAGCCGACCTGAAATCCATGGGCTCAAAGATCCTTGATCTTCAGGTCCATGGAAAGACCGTCATGGTCATGGCCGCGGGAGGCGAGGCGGTCGGGTTGATCGCCGTGGCCGACACCATCAAGCCTGAATCGAGGCGGGCCGTGGAGGAGCTTCACGCCATGGGGCTGCGTGTGGCCATGCTCACCGGTGACAACGAGCAGACGGCACGGGCTGTTGCAGCGGAGGCCGGTATAGACGAGGTGGCGGCTGAGGTAAGGCCGGAGGATAAGTCGTCCAGGGTGCTGGGCTTTCAGAAGGAGGGCCGCCGGGTGGGCATGGTGGGGGATGGAATCAATGACGCCCCTGCTCTGGCCCGGGCGGACGTGGGGCTGGCCATCGGCACGGGCACGGACGTGGCCATCGAGACAGGAGGGATCATTCTTGCCTCCGGCGACCTCATGGGTGTGCCAAGATCTCTGGGGCTCAGCAGGGCCACCATGCGGACCATCCGGCAGAACCTCTTCTGGGCGTTTGCCTACAACGCGGCCTTGATCCCGGTGGCGGCCGGGGTATTAAACCCGTTTGAATCGATACCTTTCATGCTTCGCCAGCTCCACCCCATCCTGGCGGCCCTGGCCATGGCCGTGAGCAGCATCACCGTGGTATCCAACAGCCTGCGCCTTTACCGGTCCAGGTTTTGAAATATGTTATCCGCAATCGCCGGACAGACACCCCCTCATTTTTCGAGACCCATAACTGACCACGAATCACGAACCACGAATCACGGCTGTTCAAAAAAACGCAAATGGATGCGGTTTTCTTGACCCAGGTCAAGGAAAGCCTCTTGTTTCAAGGTTAGAATTGGATTCAAAACGTCGAGGTATGAGTTTCATCAATTGTAACCGTACATTGAAACAAAGGAGGAACATCATGTTTTGCAACCAGTGTGAACAGACGGCCAAGGGCGAAGGGTGCACCAAAATAGGCGTGTGCGGAAAGCAACCGGACGTGGCGGCCCTTCAGGACCTTCTGATTTATGCGTTAAAGGGGCTGGCAACGGTTGCTCACGAGGGAAGAAGGAATGGAGTGATCGATCCCGAGACGGACGAATTCGTCTGTGAGGCCATGTTTTCCACCCTGACGAATGTGGATTTCGATCCGGAGAGATTTCCGCCCCTTATTCACAGGACCGTAGAACTGCGGGACAGGCTCAAAGACAAAGTCAAGGCCTCGGGCGGGAATCCCGAACCGGCACAAGGCCCTGTAACATTTGTGCCTGAAAGCGGGCTCGACGCCCTGGTGAGGCAGGGAGAAGCAGCGGGCGGCCAGGCTGATCCGGATGCGGCCCCCGATATCCGGAGCCTCCAGTTGACCCTGGTTTACGGCCTCAAGGGCGTTGCTGCCTATGCAGACCACGCACAGATCCTGGGGAAGAAAGATGATGCAGTCTACGCCTTTATTCACGAAGGCCTGGCGTCAACGCTTCGAAGGGATCTGGGGCTGGAAGACTGGGTCGGGCTGGTCCTCAAGTGCGGTGAGGTCAACCTCAGGACCATGGAGCTCTTGGACGCGGCCAACACCGGTGTCTACGGGCACCCGGTTCCCACAAAGGTCCCCTTGGGGGCTCGAAAAGGAAAGGCCCTCCTGGTCTCGGGGCACGATCTCAAGGACCTGGAGGCGATACTGAAGCAGACCGATGGTAAAGGGATCAATGTCTACACGCACGGGGAGATGCTTCCATGCCATGGCTATCCTGAACTCAAGAAGTATGAACACTTCTATGGCCACTATGGAACGGCCTGGCAGAATCAGGCCAAGGAGTTTGCGGAGTTTCCCGGTGCCATCGTAATGACCACCAACTGTATTCAGAGGCCCAAAGGGTCCTACAAAGACAACATATTTACCACCGGTCTGGTGGGCTGGCCCGGGGTGACCCATATCGGGGACAAGGATTTCTCCCCCGCCATAGACAAGGCCCTTCAAATGCCCGGTTTTCCTGAGGACATTGACAAGGGCGCCGTGACCGTGGGTTTTGCCCATAACGCGGTCCTTGGCCTGGCCGACAAGGTGATCGAGGCTGTAAAAAGCGGGGCGATTCGGCATTTTTTCCTGGTGGCCGGGTGTGACGGCGCAAAGCCGGGACGGAACTACTACACGGAGTTCGTGGAGAAGGCCCCTGCGGACACGGTCATTCTCACCCTGGCATGCGGCAAGTTCCGGTTTTTTGACAAGGACTTGGGCGACATCGGTGGCATCCCCCGTCTCCTGGACATAGGGCAGTGCAATGACGCCTACTCGGCGATCCGCATCGCCCTGGCCCTGTCCGAGGCCTTTGACACGGGTGTGAACGACTTGCCGCTGTCCATGATTCTGTCCTGGTACGAGCAGAAGGCCGTTGCCATCCTCCTGACCCTGCTTCACCTGGGAATAAAGGGGATTCGGCTTGGCCCGAGCCTGCCGGCGTTCATCACGCCGAATGTTCTGGACGTGCTGGTCAAGAACTTTGACATAAAGCCTATCGCCGCCACTCCCGAGGAGGACCTCAAGGCTATTCTCGGATGATCCGGGTTCTCCGCGGCGGGCCTTAAAGCGCACGCCCGCCGCGGTTTCCCGAGTCATGCAAAGAAGCAGAATGGAGGGTTGTTCACTATGAAATGCCCTGGACAGGACACCCAGTACTGGAAGCCGGGGGCTGTTTTCGAGGCCAAGTGCCCGGAGTGCGGCAGCCAGGTGGAGTTTTTCAAGGACGACACCACGAGAAAGTGCTCCCAATGCGGGCATCGGTTCGTGAACCCGGAGCTTGATTTCGGCTGCGCTGCTTACTGTAAGTTTGCGGAACAATGCATCGGGAATCTACCGCCGGAACTCATCGCCCAGAAGCAGGATTTGCTCAAGGATCGCGTGGCCATTGAGGTGAAGCGGTATTTAGGGCGGGATTTCAAGCTTATCGGACATACCATGCGGGTGGCCAGGTATGCCGAAGAGATCGGCAAGGCTGAGAACGGGGACCTGGCGGTCATACTCACCGCAGCCTACCTCCACGATATCGGGATCCCTGAGGCGGAAAAAGGGCGCGGGGAAGCCGGGCCCGACCTCCATGAGGAGGAAGGATCCGCCGTGGCCCGCGAACTCCTCGATAAGCTGGGGGCCCACGAGGCACTCATTGAGGAAGTATGCGACATCGTTGGCCGTCATCACCACCCCGGCGCCCGTGAATCGATCAATTTCCGATCCGTTTTTGACGGCGATCTTATCGCCCGTCTGGAAGACCGGCAAAAGAAAGGGGCAGTTGAACCGTTGTCTCATGAGGAGATTGTGGAATCCGGTCTTTTGACCGGGACCGGACCGAAGGTGCTCCGCAGGGTCCTCGGAATTCCGGCGCCTCAGGGTCTCGACTGATGCATGCCCACAAGCGTGTATGCCCGGGGCGTGGTCACTCCCGTCCATTAAAAGGCGTGTCTAGTTTCGGTGACCCGGCGGCTTATTCGGCTTAGCTGATATGACTTCCGGTTGAGTATGAGACAATGCGTTATTTCAAGGAATATGCCTGTTTGGACAGAAAACAGTCTGTTGCCTGGAGGTGGAAATTGAAATGAAGTTGATGCGAAAGATCATTCAGATAGACGAAGAGCTTTGCGACGGATGCGGCCAGTGTGTGCCGTCCTGTGCCGAAGGGGCTATTGAGATCGTGGACGGGAAGGCCAGGCTGGTGGGTGATCGCTACTGTGACGGGCTCGGGGCCTGCATGGGGGACTGTCCTACAGGGGCCCTTCAAATCATCGAGCGGGAGGCGGAGGAGTTTGACGAAGAGGCGGTGGAGGAACGCCTTGAATCGCTGCCGGAAGAAGGTGAGGGCATTGACCTCCCCATGGCCTGCGGCTGCCCTTCTTCACGGATCCGGACCTTTCAGCCCCGGAACGCCGGCCCTGTGCGGGCATCCGAAAATGGGGGCCTTTCTCCATCGGCCCTCTCCCATTGGCCCGTTCAGATCAGGTTGGTGCCGCCCGATGCGCCTTTTCTCAAGGGTGCGGATCTCCTTGTGGCGGCGGATTGCACCCCGTTCGCCTATCCGGATTTCCATCGGGATTTTATTTCGGGCAGGGTCGCCCTCGTGGGATGCCCAAAGTTTGACGAGACAGGGGAATTTATGGCAAGATTTGAGCGGATATTCCGGGTGGCGGGCATACGAAGCATCACTGCGGTCATTATGGAGGTCCCCTGCTGCTCGGCCCTTCCGACAATCCTGGAAAAGGCCATGGAAAAGGCCGGTGTGCGGGTTCCCATGGAGGTGGTGGTCCTGGGAACAGAGGGGGGAATCCTGGAGAAGGTCGATTCCGCGGCAACACGGAGGGGAGGGTAACGTTCAACCGGGAAAGCCGATGAAGATTCGTGAGAGGTTTAAGAATATACAGTTTTCAAGCGCGGTGGACCTGATAAATCTCGTCCGGGGCCGAAAGGGGAGGGTGGTGAACCGCCCCCTCGTGGAAAACGACTGGGTGACCATCAGCCTCTTTGCAATGGACAAAGGAGAGACGTTTGACTCCCAGTCGTGTCCGGGAGACGCATGTTTTCATATCCTGGACGGGAAGGCCCGGATTAACATCGGCGGAAAAGAGGTTACTGCGGACTCAGGGCAGGCTGTCGTAGTCCCCGCAGACGTACCGCACTCGCTCAAAGCGCTTGTACCCCTGAAGCTGATGTTCACCCTTGTACGTTGATTTCGCCTTAAAGTCCCGTTGAAAGAGGCTCCTGCCCCTCAGCTCACCAGGATAACCGGGGTATCGCCTATGCCGTGCACGACTTTCTGGGACACGCTTCCCATCAGGAATTTCTTCATGCCGGAGCCACCTCTGCGCCCGAGCACAAGGGCGTCATAGCCTTTGGACGCCTCGTCAAGGATATCCCGTGCAACCCCTTCCTTTTGGGTAT
The DNA here is from genome assembly GCA_964512335.1 of uncultured Desulfobacterales bacterium. Classification (GTDB taxonomy): domain Bacteria; phylum Desulfobacterota; class DSM-4660; order Desulfatiglandales; family HGW-15; genus JAIPEI01. The sequence goes on along the minus strand of CAZEIA010000078.1, from coordinate 9,669 downwards.
CCGTCTTAACGACGATATTGCCTTCCTGGAACCCCGCGCTCACCAGCTTGGCCTTTGCCTGCTCCGCGGCCGAGGTAACGATCTCTTTCTTCTTGTCTTCCAAAACGCAGAACGCCTCCTTCTGGCTCAGGAACAAGGGGGTCAGGCCGGGGCTGTTCATGGCACACAGGGAGGCCGTGTCCGGAATCACGCTGATTAAGGTGACTCGATGGTCGGGTGTGAAGTGACGGCACACGAAATCCACCGCACGCAGTGCGTTATCCGATTCATCAAGTGCAACGAGCAATTTATTTCCCATGATTTATCCTCCTCTGAATTGAGCCCCGTTTGGACAAGTGGTCGCGTAATAATGCCCTTCTTCACTCGGCCTTCTCCTCAGCGTCCATGCCGTGTGTGTGAAGGCGGCTAAGGCCACATCAGCCTATACATGAAAACAATTATACGTTAGTATATCACAAACTGCCATCGTGAGGAAAGCCTTCATGACCAGCAATTCTCGATGCAACGATTCAAAAACGCCTCCCCTGGATACCGAAAGGGAACTTCGTTATCACAAGGCCTGGCTGGAGTCCCTGACCCGGCATTCCTCCCTGGGCATTGTAATTCTGGACAGGGACAGCTTTGTGGTGTCCTGCAATGAAAGCTTTGTGCGTATTTTCGGGTTTGAGGAAAGGGAGTTGATCGGAAAAGGGCTGGATCAGTTCATCACCTGTGATCTCTGCAAGGAGGATGCCGCCTCCCTTACCCGCAAAACCCTGACCGGCCAGGTATGTCAGAAGATGTCGGCGCGGCATCGGAAAGACGGATCCTTAGTTGCTGTCGAGATCTCCGGAATTCCCATGACCCTGGATGGTGAGACCATAGGCTGCTACGCCTTCTACCGGGATGTATCAGAGCTCAAGGCGGCGGAAGACGCCTTGCGAAAGAGTGAGGAGTTGTTTCGCACTTTTGCGGAGGACGCCCCTTTTGGGATGTCCATCATGAATCCAGACATGAGTTTCGAGTATTTCAATCCCAAATTTACGGAGATTTTCGGGTACACGATCAAGGACCTTCCTGACAAGGCTGCCTGGTTTGAAAAGGCCTACCCGGATCCTGAATACCAGAAAATGGTTCGTGCTGTCTGGAACAAAGATACCCTGGAAGAGATGAGCATCGAGGAGATCAAGCCCCGAATCTTCACTGTCCGCTGTAAAGACGGCCGGGACAAGAGCATACATTTCCGTGCAGTGATAGCCAAGGACCGGAGGCAGCTCTTGACCTACGAGGATATTACCGCCAGGTTAAGGGCGGAGGAGGCCCTCCGGCAGAGCGAGGAGCGGTATCGCAAGCTGTACGAGGAAGCGACCAGGCGGGAGGAACTTTACCGTTCCCTTCTCCAGTCCTCCGCCGATGCAGTGGTCATCTACGACCTGGAGGGAACGGTCCAGTACGTGAGCCCTGCTTTTTCCCGTCTCTTCGGATGGACCCTGGATGAGCTGGCGGGAAAACGGATCCCCTTTGTCCCGGAATCCGAACGGAAGCGAACCATGGAGATCATACGCGCCCTGCATGACGACGGGGCTCCCTGTTCGGGTTTTGAGACGCTTCGCAGTACAAAGGCCGGCCGTCTGGTTCAGGTCAGTGTGAGCGCGTCCCGTTACGACGATCACCAAGGAAACCCTGCGGGCATGCTTGTTATGCTTCGAGACATTTCAGGGCGGAAGGAACTCGAAGCACGGCTTTCCCAGGCCCATAAAATGGAGGCCATAGGGACTCTCGCGGGCGGAATAGCTCACGATTTCAACAACATTCTCCAGGCTATTTCCGGCTATACTCAGCTCCTGCTGATGAAGAGGCCCAAGGACCATCCGGACCACGCCATGCTGAAGGCCATTGACGGTTCGGCGCGCCGTGCGAGCGAACTGACCGAGAGACTGCTCATATTCGGGCGAAAGGTGGAGAGCCGTCTTCGACCGGTTGATCTCAACCATGAGGTAAGGCAGGTGATCCTGCTCCTTGAAAGAACCATACCTAAGATGATCAAAATTGAAGCGGATCTGGCAGAGGATTTGAAAATAATCAATGGTGACCCGATACAGCTGGAACAGGTAGTAATGAACGTGGCGGTGAACGCCAGGGACGCCATGCCCGACGGCGGGTCCCTCAGCCTTCAAACAAGGAATGTGTCCCTTGACACGGTCTTTTGCATGCTCCACCCCGGAGTCGAGCCCGGCGACTATGTCCTGCTGGAGATTACCGATACGGGTCACGGCATTGATCCGGAAGTAATGGACCACATCTATGAACCCTTTTTTACGACCAAGGATACGGGCCATGGCACCGGCTTGGGCCTGGCCATGGTCTACGGCATCGTGAAGAGTCACGGTGGGAACATCACGTGCAGCAGCAGGTACGGTGCAGGCACTACTTTTTTGATCTATTTCCCGGTACTGGGGGTTGACGATATTCCGGGCTCAGAGGTGGTTGAGAAGGAAATGATCCCGAGCGGAAACGAACGTATTCTTCTTGTGGACGACGAAGACAACATTCTAGAGATCGCGTGCGACATTCTCGGACGGTACGGGTACAGTACAGTGACTGCCATGAGCGGCGAGGACGCCCTTAAGATCTATGGGGCCGAGAAAGACCGGATCGACCTTGTGATCCTGGACCTGAATATGCCGGGCATGGGCGGAAAAAAGTGCCTCATGGCCCTCATGGAACTCGACCCTGAAGCAAAGGTCGTAGTGGCCACCGGTCACACAGCCACGGCCCAGGCTCGTGAGGCCATTGCATTGGGCGCTGTTCGGTTCATTCCCAAGCCCTACCGCCTTAGAGACCTGTTAAAGACCCTGCGCGAGGCCCTGGATGGAGTGAGCTGACAAATTGATGATTTGATAAGTCCACCGGTCTGAAACGTCCTTCACTTATCTTCCAGTATGGCCAGGCTGTCCTTGGCAAAATCGATCCCCGGGTCCAGTTCCAGGGCGATCCGGTAATAGCGGATCGCATTTTCCCGATCCCCCATGTCCCGATAGTTGGAGGCGATGTTCGCATAATCGATGGCCGAGGAGGGGTTGAGCTCCAGTACCTTCCTGAAGCTCTCAATTGCCTCTTCGTGCTCCTTGAGCTTGAAAAAGCAGAAGCCCATGAGGTTGTGGATGTCCGTGCGCTCGGGATCCGCTTCCTCTCCTTTTCGAAGGGCATCGAGGGCCTCCCGATATTGTCCCAGGTCCTTGTGGCATTGCCCCATGTAGGAGTATATGCCTGCCAGATCCTCCTGCTTCGGCTCCAAATGCAGGGCCTCTTTCAGCCTGTGGAGCGCTGCCTTTGGCTCTCCTGTGGACAGGAGGCAAAGCCCCTGGAAGAATCGGATATAGTATTTGTCGGGAAGAAGCCTGTCCAACCTCTCGAGTTCGTCCAGCGCCCACTGTGGACGGCCTTGCTCAGCGATCAGCTTCGCCGTGAACATCCCCACGCTCGTGCCCTCGGCCCGTTCCCTGAAGTGGGCTCCCGGCACAATGGTATAGAAGGCCGGGATTCCCAGAAGGGGGTGGGTAGTCTCCACCGCTATCACCTCGAAACCCCTTTTTGAAAGCGCGTTTACGCAGTTTTCAACCTCCACGCGCAGGTTGGGATTGGAGATGTCCGGGAGGGCTGCAAGGCCTCTCTTCTTGCCCGGCTCTATGATAAAATCCATGTCCTCCAAGCCTTTAGGCTTGGGCAGGCCGCTGGCCACGTAGTTGGACCCGGTGTTGAAGTCGCCTGCAAGCTGGGCTGTTTCGGTGAGGGCCCGACTCAAGGCCTTTTCGGGCGAGGTCGTTGTGCCTGCGGTCCAGACGATTTCACTTTTCTCCGGAAAAGTGGCTGGATCATAGGCAAGAACTCCCACGCTGGGAATACCCATGTCCAGCGTAAAGTCCGTTGCGTACAGGCGAACTCCCGCGTCAGCGTATTTTCTCAGCATCTCCCGGGCCACTTCGTCTTGCACGTCATGCAAACCGAGTGCGGCGGTCTTCAACCTCCTCAGGCTCACCAGGGAAGATACGTGACGCTCCACCACCTCGCAGATTCCCTGGAGCAGGGCCTCTTCGGCGCAGTTGCCGGCTGACGGGCCGTTGAACTCGTTGATGGCATAGAACCAGTCGAAAGGTACCAGGACCTCTTTTTGTTGTGTCAAGCTGTACCCGGAGCACCATCGCATCGGGAGGCGCTCAAAGGCCTTGCGGGCGGGCTCGAGGTCGTCGCCCTCCTCATGGACAGACCGGGCCGCCGTCTCAAATGGAATGGCGCGGTCCTTGAGGTTCCGATACTCGTCCACTATGAAGTTTGAGGGGTCGGCATTGAAACTGAAGAAACTGAAGCGTTCCACCAGCTCCATAACGGCGCTGGCCTCCGCCTGGGCCGGTGTGCCGCCTTTGCCCATCTGCTTTTTCGTGCCGGTGACCTCCTCTGCATCCCGGCCGCACAGGCTGAAGTATACGGGGATGCCCAGCCGGCCGTTGTCGATGCGGACCGTGTCCTCCAGAATATCCAGGTCTATTTGCTTGAGCCGTTCCCGAAAACGCCGAACCGTTTCCTCCGGGGGGATCCATTTGTCCTGATCAACGGTGTAACCCTTGTATACGTCCTTGAGTTCAATTTTACGGGTCATACATCCTTACCTTTCTTGCCCGGATTTGAAAATCCACCGGACCTTTGCGTGTCATCGCTTGTAATACCGCGGTTCAAGCTCCCGGTCACGTATCCCTCCAGATCAAGGGCCACGTGAAGAAACCCGATTTCCCTCAGGCGTTTTATGACTGCATCCCTGACCCCGTATTCCAGTATGCGGCCCATGTCCCGGAGCGGGACTTCCACCCTGGCGAGCCTGTTGTGATGACGCACCCGGACATTTATGAATCCGGCCTCTTCGAAAAACCGTTCAGCCAGGTCGATTCGTTCCAGGGCGGACTTGGTGATCCGCTCCCCATAGGGCACCCTGGAGGCCAGGCATGCACGGCTGGGAAGTTCCCAGGCGGAAAGCCCCATGTCCCTTGAAAGGCGCCTGATTTCACGCTTTCTGAGCCCTGCTTCTACGAGTGGGGCCTCGAGGCCGGCTTCCCGGGCCGCCTCCAGGCCGGGCCTGTAGTCGTCGAAATCGTCCAGGTTGGCTCCATGGGCCACGCGTTTGACTCCCATCTCCCCTGCAGCTTTCATAAGGCGGGCCGACATGGTCTGCTTGCATACGTAGCAGCGATCGGGAGAATTTCTACAAAAGGCTTCAAGGTAGATGGGGTCAAACGGGAGCATCACGTGGGTAATGCCCCGGTCATTGCAGAAGCTGGACGCCCGATCCAGTTCCCGTTCCGGAAAGAGAGGCCCCCGGGCCGTTGCCGCGACCACTGCTTTCCCCAGTGCCAGCCTGGATGCTTCGAGCAGGAATGTGCTGTCCACACCTCCTGAGAAGGCCACGAGCAATGGACCTGAGGCTTTTTTGAGCTCTTCAAGGAGACGCTCAAGCTTCTCGTGGGGTGCTTTCATCATGGGCTCAATTCCGATTCCATTTTGGCGCCTCAGCGTCTTGGTGAGAGATAAATTGTTCGGGAAAGCCGCTTCAGGGTGTCATCCACAAGGTCTTTGATTTTTCCGGCCTTTTCCGGCTCGATCCGGCGGATGCCGGCTGACAGCCGCAGAAAGTCCAGGAAGGAACGCTCCATGTGAAGACGGTGGACGGGACGGGAGTCCGGCGTATTCGAAAAAGGGCCTTCCCGTAGAACATTGTTCACCAGACCGGCGATCCCTGACATAACGGCCTTGATCAGCCGGGGTTCGCTAAAAAGCTCCGGGCCGATAATGGAGGCAAGTTGTTTCACCGGGTAGGCCGAAGTCTTGGGAGAGAGGCCTGAGGAAAGCATGGGGAACGCTCTAAACAGGGAAGAGGCCGAGTGCGCGGTTTCAGGGTCTTGTTCAGCAATCATTTTAAGTATATCAGGCCCCCAGTTCAGGAAGTGAAAAAGGGGGTTCCTGTGCCTGCTGGAGTAGGAGAATGAGTCCATACCGTAGGTCGGTTGAAGCCAGAAGGCACGGGTGTCATCCTCCAGACAGTCGAAGATGCCGGCCTCCGGGCAGATTTCCCTGCGGCACTTTTCTCCAAAGTCCACTCGGAACCGGAGGTCGGTTCCGTGATGACGTGCAGGGTGCAACAGGCAACCCACCAGACGAAACTTCTGATCCAGGTATCCAAGCGCCCAGCAGCTGAAGCCGGTGATGGGCTGCACGCTCGTCTCTTCCGGCAGATACGCCTTGGTGTTCTCGCGCAGGACCCGCTTGACAGGGCCTTCGTAATCAGCGTGTTCGTATCCGGCCGGACGGATGGGAGGACAGCATGCAAAACAGGACTTCTCCTCGTCCGGAAAACACAGGGTCGATCCGCCTCCTTTCATTTTCTTCCTTTATCCTTTTCACCCGGCTCGGAAGAGACAAGTTGGCTGCGCCTGGACCTGGCCTGTTCGCGTTTGTCCGCCACCTCATCGGACTCGTCCATGATTTCGCGTCCCAGTATCTCTTCCAGGATGTCTTCCAGTGTCACAACTCCGGAAAGCCCGCCATACTCGTCGATCACAACGAAGAGCTTCTGACGGGAGCCCATGAATTGTCTGAACACCTGGTCCAGTCGGGCTGTATCCACTACAAACCGGACCGGGGACATGAGATCCGTGAGGCGTGTATCCCCTTTCCCCTGGGAAAGGGCCATAAAGAGTTCCCTGGTGAGGACTATGCCGACGATGTCTTCCACATCCTGGTCGTATACGGGGAAGCGGCTGTGTTCCCATCGCTTGACAAAGTCTGCGGCATCCTGGGCCGTGAGGTGCTCGCTCAGGGAGAAGATCACGGTCCTGGGAGTCATAACCTCCTTGACGGCCTTGTTTTGAAGGGAAAGGATGTTTTCGATGACCCTCTTCTGGTAGGGCTGTATGCTGCCCGACTGAAATCCCAACTGCGCCATGACTTTGAGTTCGTCGGGTGAGACCGTGTCCCGGTCCCTGTGTCTCATGATCAGTTGTGTTATGTGACCGCAGAGCCAGATGGCCGGGGTCATGAGGACCACCAGCCCCTTAAGAGGATATGCCACGTAAGGTGCGAGGCGTCTGGCGTAGACAACGCCGGCTGTCTTGGGGATGACCTCTGAGAAAATGAGTATTGAAAGCGTAAAAAAGGCGGAGAATACGCCGATCCAATCGCTGCCGAACACGGCGATGGCGGCGGCTCCAGCCACTGCCGCGCCGGCCGTGTTTGCAATGGTGTTGAGGGACAGGATGGCGGTGATGGGCTTTTCAATGTTTTCCCTCAGCTCCTTGAGCACGCGCCCCACCGATGGATTTGATCGGGCCAGGGATTCCACGTGCCGGGAGGGCACGGAATAAAGAACCGCCTCGAAAAGAGAGCATGCCCCCGAAATAATGACTGCGAAGCAGAATGCAAACGCGAGTTCCAGCATGTTTCACCTTTTTCCTGTGTTTTGTCATATCCGGATCCCGGCGGGCGGGATCCCCGGTTTTTGTGCCCGGTCAGGTGCGTCGCTTCATTCGATCGATGGAAAGTTGAAGCTCTTCGGGCCGGTTGACGTTTATAAAGGCGTCAAGATTTGGTTCAAAAATCCTGATTTCCTGTTCTTCCACATATCGGATGCGAACCTCGGGGAAGAATGATACGATTCGACGTTCTTTCCGCTCAATGGCGCGAACCATCGGAGCTATGCAGGTCTTTCGATATAAGGCGTGAAGGGGTTCCAAGTGGGGGCCGACCCTTGGGACCACTGCATCCCACCCTGAAGACAGCAGGGCCATGTGGCGGATCAGGTCGGGGTTGAGCAAGGGCATGTCGCATGCCACGAAGAACCCTGCGCCGTCGGATATGGCGCTCAGTCCTGCGTGAACGCCTCCAAGCTGCCCCAGTCCCGGGTACAGGTCCTTGATCACGGGGATATGGAGAAAGGCGTAAGGCTCCGAATCGTTTGCGCTCAGGATCACTCGTTCGAACACGCTTCCAAGGGTCTTCACCGCACGCTCGATCAGTGAGACGCCGTTTATCCGCACCAGGGCCTTGTTTGTCCCGTAGCGCCGGCTCTTGCCTCCTGCCAGCACCACAGCGGTAATGCCGGATACTCTGCCCCCCCGCCCTTCATTAAAGCGATCCGGGCTCCAGGGGCCGTCCGGTGATTCAACTTTGCCGGTATTCCTTACGTCGTCGGGCATGGGTACAGAGAAGGTTTAAGTCCCCCGCAAGGTTTGGTGGGGTGATCCTGTAGAAGCAGGCGCCATCAAAAGCCATAAGTGATTCTGGATTTTATATACATCATGGGGCGGTCCGGGTCACGGGAAATGTTTGAAAGAGGCGAGTGAGGCCCTGGCCCCAAGAACATGGATTTTACCACGAAGAGCACGAAGAGCACGAAGGAACCATAAGAGGTTGAGGCGGTTAGGCGTGAGGCCTGAAAGCCGATGCTGATTATCCGGCATACCGGCCGGCCGCTGAAAATAGCAGTGGCAAGCTCCTGCAATCCTTGCTGTTGGTGCGTTTTGGCGGTAAAATAAACATGGATCCTCTAAATCGGGAAATCATTATGAAGACCGCTTTTGTTTACTCCGACAAATACCTGAATTTTGATTACGGCCCCACCCACCCTCTTCGAATCGAGCGGCTTCAGCTGACCCATGAGCTTTGCCGGGCTTACGGGCTCTTCGAGCTCCCTGATGCGGCCCTGGTCGAGGCGGAGACCGCCCGGGAAGTGCCTATTCTCGGTTTTCACACAGCGTCCTATGTGAACGCGCTCAAACGAGCCGGCCAGGGCCGCCTCTCGGGCTTTTACACCCACGGGATAGGGCCGGGGGACAATCCCATGTTCAACGGGCTCTGGGATTGGTCGCTCCTTTATACCGGCGCATCCCTTCAATGTGCGGACCGGGTCATGGACGGGACGTGCATGATAGCTTTCAACATTGCGGGCGGGCTGCACCACGCTGCATCTTACCGCGCTTCGGGGTTCTGCTACGTAAACGACCCGGTGATCGCTATTCAGCGACTGATTGGCGCGGGGCAAAGGGTCCTCTATCTGGACGTCGACGCCCACCACGGTGACGGTGTGCAGTGGGCGTTCTACGAGGACCCAAGTGTCCTAACCGTGTCATTCCATCAGGACGGCAGGACCCTTTTCCCGGGAACGGGCAGGGTGGCCGAAACGGGTCGTGACTCGGGCAAGGGATTTGCAGTAAACGTTCCAATGCTGCCGGGCACCGATGATGAAGTGTTCCTGGCGGGTTTCGAGGCCGTTATGCCTCGATTGGCGTCATGGTTCGAACCGGATGTGATAGTTACTCAGCTCGGTGTGGACACATTCAGGGACGATCCCCTGGCGGATTTAGAACTGACTACGAACGGACTCTGCCGAGTGGTCGAGTGGGTGCGCAGCCTGGAGAAACCATGGGTGGCCCTGGGGGGAGGCGGGTATGATGTGCATAACGTGGCCCGGTCGTGGACCCTGGCCTGGGCCCTCATGAACGGTGTGGATCTTCCGGATCGTCTGCCGGAATCCATGAGGGGCCGCATCCTCGGCGGAGGCGGGACCGACCGGCTCAGGGACCCCGAGCATCGAAGCCGAAGGCATGACGCTTGCGCCCGCTACATGAAGGAGTGCCTGGCGTCTCT
>CAZEIA010000077.1:7626-15102 GCA_964512335.1 uncultured Desulfobacterales bacterium | reverse complement strand
ACCGCCTTATGTTGCGCCCGATCATGCGCCAGATCAATGAGAGGGAAGAGCACATGATAAAGGCGAAGCAGGATTCCGAGGAAATGGCTCTCGAAGCGGAACGACTGGTAGATAAACGCCTTTCCATGGTGAACGAGGCGCGGAAAAAGGCTGCACTCCAACGGTCCAAGCTCAAGGATGATGCCTCCTCAGAAGCCAACGGGATCTTTGATGAGACTCGACAGGAAGTCGTCCAGATTCGTGAGCGGGTTCAGGCCCAAGTGCAGGAACAGCTTGAAACGGCACAGAAAGCTCTGGACCAGGAGGCAGCATCACTGGCCGACGAAATCGCTGAGAGAATCGCCGGCAGGAGGATAAGCTATTGAACCGCACCCTGACAAACATGCTTCCGCGACTTGTCTTTGCGGGCGCATTTATAAGCTTACTGATCCTGTTGTCTCCCCCTGATCTTTTGGCGCAGGAAGGGCCCGGTCAAGGAAGAAAGATCTACGACACGGTTATGCTGTGGGTCAATTTCGGTATCCTGGTCTTCGTTTTTATGAAGTATGGAAAACCGGCACTGATGAATTTTCTCTACGGTGAGCGGAATAAGGTAGAGAAAGCCTTGCAGGAAATCGAAGAAGACATAAATGCTTCGAGGAAGAGCGTAGAAGAGGAATCGAAAAACCTTGAGGGGATTGATGAATATCTCCAGCAGATAAAAGAGGATATCCTCGACATGGGCGAAAGGGAAAAGGCCCGGATTCTCGAGGAGGCCCGCAGTAATGCGGCTCAGATGATCAAGGACGCGGAGAACGAACTGGGCCTGAAAATGGAAGAGGCAAGGAGGACCCTCAACGACAGTCTTGTGGATGAGGCTGTCGATATGGCCCGCCAAAAACTGGCCAAGGCATTCACGGAACAGGACAACGAAAAGCAAATCCAAGGATTTGTTGGCGGGCTCGCGCAGGTAAAGCAACAAAAAGAACTGACTGTTTAGCCGGCCGGCCTCATAGCGTTTATTTTCCAGGAACAGCTCCCGTTCGAATTACCTCCCGATATTCGAACGGGATTTTTTTGCGGCTTCGGCTTTCAAGCCGTCAGCCCTGCGGAGAAAAGCCGAGGATCACGGCCCTTGACCCTATATCGGAATACTGTAACGCTCCATCCTTTCGTACAGCGATTTCCGGGATATCCCGAGGAACTTCGCGGCAAGGCTCTTGTTTCCCTCGCACTTTTTAAGGGTCCTTCGAATGAGTTCCTCTTCCATATGCTTCAGTGTAACTCCCTTGTCAGGGAGGTTTCCAAGTAAACCGATGCCGGAGTGATCAGCTGCTTTACTCGATTCCTTCCTCACCCTGTCTGGTAGATCTTCCAGGGTCAGAGTGCTCCCCTTACACAATATAACCCCCCTTTCAATGCAGTTCTTAAGCTCCCTCACATTCCCATACCATGGATTCTTCACAAAGAACGCCAGCAGTTCAGGGCTTACATCCCTCACCGGGCGCTCGTACTGCTGTGCGTAGCGTCGCAGATAATGCTCTGTTATGATAGGGATATCGTCTTGTCGTTCACGGAGCGGCGGCACTCGAACAGAGATGACCTCTATTCGGTATAAAAGATCCCGCAAAAATCGCCCGTCGTCAATCATCGCCTGGAGGTCCAGGTTCGTCGCAGCAATGATCCTTACATCCAGCTGCCGTGATTCTGTGCCTCCCACCGGTTCAAGACGCTTTTCCTGAAGAAACCTGAGGAGTTTGCTCTGGAGCCTCGGGCTCATGTGTCCGATCTCATCCAAAAACAGGCTGCCTTTGTCTGCTACCTCCAGGCGCCCCTTTTTTTTGGTCACTGCCCCTGTAAAAGCCCCTTTAACATACCCGAATAATTCCGCTTCCAGGAGGCTCTCGGTCAGGGCGGCCGAGTTGATGCAAACCAGGTTTTCATTCCGCCTGGCACTCTCCAGGTGAAGGGCCCTGGCAAGGAGTTCTTTACCGGTCCCGGTCTCACCGTAGATCATGACAGGGGCGTCCGTGGACGCCACGATCTTCACCATGTCGAAGATGTCCCGCATCTGTCTGCTGCACCCGATCATGCCATGGAAAGAGCTTTCCTGCCTCAAAGCCTGTTCCATGGAGGAGAGCTTTCTCGACGTCTCGGATTCACGAATGGCTTTTTCAACCACAATTACGAGTTCTTCAAAGTCAAGGGGCTTTATCAGATAGTTTGTGACCCCGTCCTTCATGGCCTGAACCGCTGATTTTACCGTTCCATAGGCAGTCATTATGACAAAAGGGGGGGGTGTTCCAGAAGCCGCCTCGCGCATCTGTTTGAACAACTCAATGCCGTCCATACCGGGCATCTTGAGATCAGAGAGCACAAGGTCCACTTCATCCCCGTCGCCGAACAGCATAAGGGCCTCGGAACCGTCTGAGGCCCGCATCACCTCGTACCCCTCGTCCAGCAGAATCGCAGATAAGACCTTTAATGTGTTTTTTCGGTCATCCACGAGAAGAATGGACCTTTTGGGATTCACGTCTAACCTCCGTCGGCGCACCTGGCAGGCCACTCTATTATCACTCGCGTACCAAGACGTTCCCTGTTCTCGATGCGGATTATGCCCTCGTGGCTCTCAACGATGCCAAGGCTCAAGGGAAGCCCCAGCCCGGTCCCGGTATCTTTGGTGCTGAAAAACGGGTCAAAGACGCTTTTCATAGACTCTTCGGGTATACCGGTCCCTTGGTCGCGGATCACAATCCTTGCCCTGGGAAGGCCTTTGATTGGAATTCCTTTCCACAGCACTCCCGAGGAAAAGCGGATTTCCCCACCGTCGGGCATGGCATCCATAGCATTGAGAATCAGGTTAATGATGACCTGTTCCATCTGATGGGGGTCCACCAGCAGTGGGGGCATGTCTGGATCCAACTCATTGTGGAAAGCTATTTTTCTTCCGCGTATGTGTTCCTCGAAAAGCTCCTGGGCTGAGAGAATGAGATGGTTGATGTCCGTAGGCACGCGTTTGGGTTTGGATTGCCGGGCAAAGGTAAGAAAGTCCGTTACAAAGACGTTCAACCGATCAATCTCTTCTGAAACAAGCCCTGTGTACTCCCGGATCAAGGGATCGTCCGCTCGTCGGCGCCGGAGAAAGGTAACCGCACCCTTCATGGCGTTCAGCGGGTTCCGGATCTCATGGGCCACACCTGCGGACAGCCGGCCCAGGCTGATTAGTTTTTCCGAATGTACCAGTTCAGCCTGAATCCTGGACAGGTTCCTTACCATACGGTTGAATGCGATTGTAAGATCCCCGAGTTCATCGCTTGAACGAACAGGAATCTCCTGGCTGAGATCTCCGCCGGAGATCCTGTTGGTCGCTGTCACGAGGTCCCTTACGGGTTTGAGCAGATAGTATGAAAGCAGACTGACGCTGACAAAGGAAAACACGAGAATCAGAAGCACCATGTTGAGGACCTGCTTTCTGATCAGAGCGGCCTCTTTCATAAATTCGCTGCTGGGGATTGTTGCAGCCAGGGACCACCCCATTCCGGTAACAGGTGCGAAGGCCGCAAGCTTTTCCTCCCCTTCATATATGTATGACTTCCACCCTATGGCGCCCTGGTTCATCTCCAGGACCAGGTCGGCCATGCTGGGATCCGAATACTTTTCCGGTCCATACTCGTATGGGGCGAAATGCGGGTGTGCGATGGTTCGCCCTATTTCATCCACCAGAAAGGCATAGCCCTCTTCCCCGACTTCTATGCTTCTTATGATGTCCTGAATAGCTTTGTGATCAACATCGATCACCACGATTCCCGCGAATTCCTTCCATACGGTGTAGATGGGTTTGGCCCAGTAAATGAGGTAGCCGTCCCTAGTTTCGGAATAAATTATCTCGGAGACATGGATCCCCTCTTTTTTTTCTAAACGGATATCTCGAAAAAAAGACTCTTGAACAATTTCAAGGGGACCGGAGATTTCTCCGGAGGAACCCACCCTGATATGTTCCGTTCCGGAAGAATCAATAAAACGAATGCGGTAATAGCTGGGGGCCCTGTCGATGAAATCCTGAAAGAGCCGAATAATGTTATCCCGGTTAAACTCGGCTTCGGCCTTCAGACGGAACGAACGGGCCAGGAGATAGTCATTGAGCACTGGCAGGCTGGAAATAGTGTTCAGGTCCAGACGGCAGGTGTAAAAAATGTCATCGAGCCTGGTAGCTGTGGTGCGTATTTTAGCCATCTGTTCCTGGCGTACCAGGCGGTTTACCCTCTCCACCGAGGCCCGATAGGAAAGATATCCCACAGTGGCGATAGGGATAAAGATAAGAGGAAGAATGATCAGCAAGAGTTTAATGGAGATAGAAAATCGTATTTTCATGGGCATTGATGTGGGTTTAATGTTCAAGAGAGAGTAGGACAGCACTTGCCGTGTGTCAACCGGGAAGACCTCGCTCGAATGAAACAGTGCGCCGGATCAGCAGGAAATCATGAAAAGAGGCTTCAGAGATGCGATAAACAGAGAGCATTGGTGTTTGGTCTCCGAGGACTCATGTGGTATAGGGCTTAGAGGTGAATCTACATGAATGAACCATTTTCCTCTTTCTCAACGGCGGCAGCTGTGAAAAGACTCGCTCGAACCACACTCCTTCTGTCCGCCCTGGCGGCCTGGGTCGTGACTTTCCCGTTTGATACGGCTCAAGGACGTGAACACGTAGTGCTCGGTGTGGCCACGTCCCTTACAACGCTGGAAGGTCGTGAAAGCCGCAATGCGGTCCAGCTGGCGGCAGAGGAGATCAACCGCGCGGGAGGCGTCCTGGTGGGAAAAGAACGCCTACCCCTTCGGGTGGTGGAAGTGGACCTTTGCGATGCCTGTGACACTGTGCCGGTGAGTGAGGTTCTTGAGAAGCTGGAGCAGTTTGTGAAAGAACAGGGGGTTGACGCCATCCTGGTGGGGTTTTTCCGCTCCGAAGCCCTCCTGGCCGGCATGGACCTGATTTCCGGGATGTCCGTTCCGTTTCTTGGGACTATAGCCATGTCACCGGCATCCGAGGCAAAAGTCATGCAATCAGACATGTACCGCTGGGTGTTCCGGCTCGGTCTCAACTCGAGTTACCTGGTCGAGTATCTTATTCAGACAATGAAATTCCTCCAGGAACGATTCGGCGTGCGAAAGGTACACATCATTAACCAGGATGTGGCCTGGGCCAAGACCGCCGCATCGCTCATGATGAAGCTACATTTTGAACGGTCCGGCTGGGAAGTGGTGGGGCTGGACGTCTATCCATCCGGGACCTCGACCTTCAGCAAGAGTCTCGAGGCGGCACGCATGCGCGGCGCGGACGTTATTCTCCCGATCTTCGATATGCCCGAAAGCGGTTTCCTTGTGAAGGAGTGGAACAGCATGGAGAGCAGGGCGATCTTATGCGGATTCATCTCTCCTATGATGGGCCCCGGGGCCTGGAAGGCCTTTGAAGAAGGAATCGGAGGAGCACTCAATGTGGTGTTTGAGCTGGGAAACGTTCCTTCCGCCGCCTATCCGCCGGCAAGACATTTTTATGATGCCTATAAGAAGCGGTTCGGCCGTGAGATTGAGGCCGGACACGGTCCCGCACCGGCTTACGAGGCTGTGTACGTCTTTGCTGAGGCCGTGGAGAGGGCCGGCACCCTGGATCCGGATGCCGTGGTCAAGGCGTTGGAACAGACCGATCGCTGCGGGACTATGGGACGGACAAGGTTTCACCGCGGCCGGCAGGTCGTTTTCGGCGAGGACCCGAGGGAAGAGGCCCTGGCCTGTGTTATTCAATGGACCGAAGATGGAAGACGCCGAGTGGTTTATCCCCCGTCTATTGCCGAGGGGCCGATCGAGTTGCCCCGGCCCTCATCGGGACAGTAATATGAACGGTCACATCAAAGGCACTGCTTTCCTTACCATTTAGGGAAAACAGCGTACATCACGGTTCTTTTATTTGGTGCTCGAGCTGGCTGCATGAAAGGCAAGCGCCTTCTCTCCAATAAATCAGGGAATCCGTGGACGGTTAGTTACACAGGAAATGTAACTTATGGTAACAACCGCTTAACGCCCTGGATTACCGTGCTTTTTCCTGTAATTGCATGTTTATTCGCCTTAATGGACCTTGACGGGTGTAACTTGATGTAACAACCCATTCCCGACTGGAAAATCATCAGAGTTGACAACCTTTTAAAATTAGAGGCTTTTTGTTAAATATTTCAGTCCTGGCATGGCCCTTGCTCTGAAATGAATCGAATAGGGATTCCGGTTCCGGTCATGACGCGTAGACTAGGCGCGGCAAAACCGGCGCAAAACCTCTTGTCGAGCGCTCCCATGGGCTGAGCGGCTCATTAAAAAGGAGGAACAAAATGAAACGCATCCTGCTCTTTTCAGTTCTCGTACTCTCCCTGCTGACCGCCTGGGGGGCCCCTGTCAAGTCCGTTCTGGCCCAAGACCCCATCATACTGGGCGTGCCTACTTCTCTAGGTTTTCTCGAAGGGAAGGAGGGTCTTTTCAGCGTGAACCTGGCTGTTGGTGAGATAAACGAGGCCGGTGGTGTGAATGTCGGAGGAGTGAAGCGGCCTTTAAAGGTGGTAACGATCGACGCCCGTGGCGCCGAGCCGGGGGTACCTGTTGCGGACGTGATACGGGCCCACAAGAAGGTCATCTTGAATGACAATGCCGACTTCATCATCTTCGGATCATTCCGTTCCGAGGCCGCCATTGCGTGTATGGACGTGGTCTCCCAGCACAAGAAGCCCATGATCCTCGGCACGGCCATGTCACCTGGCATGGAAGCCAAGGTCAAGGAAAACTACGAAAAGTACAAGTACACCTTCAGGACCTGCTTGAACGCCGTTTATCTGATCCAGTACCTGGCCGGCACCATGGATTACTTGAACAAGGAGTTCGGGTTCGACAAGGTCTTTATAATGAACCAGGATGTGGCCTGGGCGCGCCAGACCGGGGACCTCATGATCAAAAAGTTTTTTGAAAAAGCGGGATGGAAAATCGTGGGGCGTGACACCTATCCAACCGGGGCCTCGGACTTCTCGTCATCCCTGATGAAGGCGAGGGCAGGGGGAGCCCAGGTTATCCTTCCCATCTTCGACATGCCCCAGAGCGGCATACTGGTAAAACAGTGGAAGGGCATGCGGATCCCGGCGCTGATGGCCGGCTTTATCTCCCCGCTTGCCGGCCCCGGAGCCTGGGAACTCTTTGACCAGCAGATCGACGGTGCAATAAACTGCATCTTCGAGGTTGGCAACATCCCGGTCTCCAGTATCCCGAAGTCGGTGGAATTCTATAACAACTATAAAGAGAAGTATGGCGTATTCATCGAAGCGGGTCACTCTCCGGCCCCTGCATACGAAATGGTACACGTCCTCAAGGAGGCCATTGAGAGGGCGGGCACCATCGACGGGGATGCGGTGGTGGCGGAACTCGAAAAGACCGACCGCGTGGGCGCCATGGGAAGGCTCCGTTTCAATGAAG
>CAZEIA010000077.1:0-7526 GCA_964512335.1 uncultured Desulfobacterales bacterium | reverse complement strand
GAACTCGAAAAGACCGACCGCGTGGGCGCCATGGGAAGGCTCCGTTTCAATGAAGGCCATCAGGCCATCTTTGGCAACGATCCGGAAGAGACAGTCATGGCCGCCATGATGCAGTGGCAGGACGGCAAGCGTGTGGTTGTTCTCCCGGAGAATATAGCCGAAGGAAAGATCCGGCTGCCGGAGGGACTAAAGGCCGCCAAGTAATTACACTCGGAAGTTTAAGGATTACTGCGCCGGCCGCCTGCATACGGGGCCGGCGCACGATCGGACCTCCTTTTATAAAGGGGCTACCATGTTTCTCGGCACCCTCGTGTACGGGTTCATCAACAGCACCATATTGGCCCTGATTGCACTCGGTTTCAACTTAACATTCGGGATCAGCGGTGTTGCCAACTTCGCTTACGGAGCGCTGTACATCTTCTCCGGCTTTTTTACATGGATTCTCCTGAACTCCCTGGGGCTTCCATACCTTGTCTCCGTGGTGTCCGCAGTACTCGTAACAGGGCTGCTGGGGCTCGCTATGTACTATGTCGTGATCATCAGGGTTAAAGGGCTGCCGCTGTCCGAAGTTATGGCCACCTTCGGCCTGGGTCTGGCCATCATGGAGCTGTTCCGGTATTTCGACTTTGTCGGCTTTCGTTACTCGCTTCCGGTCTTCATAGACGGTAGTGTCTCCTTTGGAACGGTCTATATAGATGTCCAGCGCCTGCTCGTGGCGGGTATCGCCGTGGGGCTCACCATATTTCTGTGGGTGTTCACCCGTCACACGCGCATCGGACTGGCTTTTCGAGCAATCGCCCAGGACGAGCGCACGGCCTTGACATTCGGAATCGACTCAGACCGGATCGGCGCCTTGAGTATGGCCTTTGGAGCGGCCTTGGCCGCGGTGGCAGCCGTTGTCATCCTTCCCCTTGGCACCATCGCCGTGGAGGGGGGATATGAGGTCCTCATAAATGCGCTTGCCGTTTGTATCGTAGGAGGGCTTGGAAGCACGGTGGGAATCCTTGTGGCAAGCGTCATCATCGGATTCGCACAGACATTCACGGCCAACTACCTGGCGCCTCACTGGATGCTTCTGGTCAGCCTGATCGCCATCGCGGTCGTGCTCGTGGTGAAGCCTTCAGGGTTATTTGGAAAGCAGAAGGAGTTGGAGGAGCGCATCTGACGAGTTTCCTTTCAGGAGCGGCCCTCTCTTATAATTCAAGGGTCACGGAAGAGATGGAATCGGCATGAAAAGACGTAAGGAGAGAATCGACCGGGGCATCAAGGCCCGCTCAGAGGACATATTCGCCCTCACGAGTTATCGTGAGACGCTTTATCTCCTCGCGCCCAGGGCCATTCCCGTGGTGGGGCTCCTGGTTGTCATCCCCCTCCTGAGCCCCTACTGGCAGGAGGTTTTCATCTCCACTGCGGTCTACGCGCTGCTGGCGATCAGCTGGGATATGCTGATCTCCGCAGGGCTGGTGTCGCTGGGGCAGGCATTGTTTTACGGGATGGGCTCTTATATTGCAGGGAGTCTGAACTCGTATTGGGGTCTCGGGCCCCTCTGGACCCTTCCAATCGCTACGATTGCCGGAGGGGCTGTCTGCACAATCATGCTGCTTCCAGTGTTGCGGCTCAGGGGGATCTACTTCGCCATGGTAACCCTGGTGCTTCCCCTCATGCTCCTCCGCCTGATTGAAGCCACCCGGATCCTCGGAGGTACTGAGGGCCTGCCCGGCCTCACTCCGTTCCCTACACCCACCGTCTCGCTGTATGTAATCCAGGTGGCCCTGCTGACGGCTCTTTTCGGGTTCCGCAGGCTTATGGGATCCGACTACGGCCTGGTGATCAAGGGCATCAGCGACAACGACCGCTCCGTAATGAACGCGGGCATCAATGTCTATTGGTACAAGACCCAGATCCTGTTCATCGGTTCGTCTGTCGGAGCCTTTGCCGGTGCCTTCGGCACCCACTACGACATGTTCGCAGGCATGCCCGGCTTTGCACTCGACTACTCCATCATGCCGGTGGCCGCAGCCGTGGTCGGAGGAATGGGCACATTTGCAGGACCCATGGTGGGCGCCTTTATCCTGGTTCCCCTGTCCGAGGCCCTTCGGGCACTGGGCGCGCTTCGAATCGTGTTCTACGGACTCTTCCTGGTAATCTTCGTGGTGGGACTGCCCGAAGGACTCTTTCACTACATGCAACGGAAATATCATCAGTTCGAGCGATGGGTGGAGGTGAAATGAACGGAGATAAGAGCCCGCTGCTGAAGGTCTCAAACCTTACGAAGTCCTTCGGAGGGGTCATGGCCGTAATGGATGTGAGCTTCGAGATCAAAAAAGGTGAGCTCCTTGGACTCATAGGCCCCAACGGATCCGGCAAGACCACCCTGGTGAACCTGATCACCGGGTTCGTGAAACCCAACTCCGGAAAGGTGGAATACCAGGGAACAGATATTACCGGCTGGCCTCCCTATAAGATTGTCGGACTTGGCATTGCAAGGACCTTTCAGATGGTTCGTCCGTTTTACCAGCTTCCCGCATTCAAGAACCTTATTGTACCTCTCTCGTCCCCCCGGGTAAAAAAGCTTGCAGGAGGACGATACGGCCACCGGGATGCCGTGGCACTCGACCTTCTGGAGGAAGTGGGGTTCGAACGTGATTCCAGGGTATCCTACAAGAACGCCGGGGCTCTTCCCCAGGGTTACCTCAAACGCCTGGAACTGGCCAAGGGAATGGCCTTGAGGCCGGACCTTATAATCCTGGACGAGCTTTTTTCGGGGCTCAGCCTGGCAGAGGTGGCGAGCATAGTACCTATCATAGAAAAGCTCATGCTTCAGGGCAAAACAATGATAATGATCGAGCACAGGCTAAAGGAACTCTTCCGAATCGCCGACCGAGTCATGGTGCTGAACTTCGGAGAGAAGGTCGCTGAAGGTGCCGGCCACGAGGTAATGGAGAGCGATGCCGTAAAAAAGGCATACCTAGGAAGCGAAACCTGAAACCTGCGAAGCAGCCCCAGGTATCACTTGGGAGTCCCGGAAGGATACGCCATGCTGTCCGTGAAGAACCTTATGGTGTTCTTTGAGAACGCCCTCGCGCTGAACGACTTCAGTATGGAGGTCAAGGAGGGGTCCATCGTCGGAGTAATCGGCTCCAACAGCGCCGGAAAGACCACCCTGATGAACACCCTGTCCGGGCTGATCATTGATATGAGAATCAAGGAGAGGCGCCGTGGAGGGGAGCGAATAAACTTGTACGGTGAAGTCCTGTATCACGGAAAGGACATCACCTGGATGAGCCCCAGCGAGCGCGTGGAGAACGGCATCGTACTGTGCCGCGAGCGGCACCCGATTTTCCCTGAAAGCGATGTTCTGGAGAACTTGAAGATCGCCGGGTATCTTCGGTCGCGTGTTCAGATTAAGGAAGGCCTTGAACAGGTATACGAGCTTTTTCCAGCACTGACCAAGCTGAGGAAACGAAGGGCGGGGTTTCTCAGCGGAGGAGAACAGCAAATGCTGGCCATAGGCATGGCGCTTGTCGCCAGGCCTGAACTGCTCCTGTTGGATGAACCCCTTCTCGGGCTGAGCCCCATGATGCAAAAGCTTCTTGTCGACGCCATCAAGGAGCTGCGCAACGCTAAGAAAATCACCGTCGCGTTGAGCGAGCAGTTCGCGCGGCCCGTGCTTCCCATTATCGACTTCGGGTACGTTCTCGAGAACGGAATGCTGTCTCTGACTGGAACGGGCGATGAGCTGATGGACAACCCGGAAGTCAAGGCGGCTTACTTCGGGATTTAATTAAAGGCAAGGACGCCATGAACATTGAGGGGCGGAGCGCATGAAGCGGGAAATACCTTTCCAGAGCATTTTCGAGGCCTACCGGTCCGCTGCGGAGACGCACGGAGACAAGACAGCCGCCATCTATCTGGGAACGCGTTACAGCTACAAAAGACTTCTGGCTTTGGTGGAGGGCTTTGCCTCGTCTCTGAGGGCAAAAGGCATAGGTGAAGGCAGCCGGGGAATTCTATACGTCCCGAACTGCCTGCAATGGGTTATCGCCTGGCTTGGAATCCAGAGGGCAGGGGCGGAGGTCGTTCCCATCACACCTATCTATACGGTCCATGACCTTATCTACATCGCCAATGACAGCGGATCCCGTTTCATTGTGTGTGCCGACACGAATTACGGATACGTGAAACAGGCGCTTGATGAGACCGATCTCGAGACGACAATCGTGACAAGGCTCTCGGACATTCTGCCGTTATGGAAAAGGTTTTTTGGTTGGGCTTTTGACAAGGTGCCCAAAGGAAAAAGCTCGTGGAGAGAGGGAAAGACATTCCCGTTCAGATCCATGGTCCTCAAAGGCATGAGGAAGGACGACCTTCCGCCTCTCTCAAAACAAGAGGATGACACCGCAGAGATACTATATACCGGAGGCACCACCAAGTTCCCCAAAGGGGTCCCCATTTCCCATGGGCTTTACATAGAGTCCGCGCTGGAGCAGATCGGCATAAGCCGCCCGCTGTTCCCGCCTGAAGAAAACGTGGTGATCGGCACCGTCCCCCTGTTCCACATCCTCGGACAGACCACCGCACTGAGCACACTCCTCGTCGGCGGCACCATAGTCCTCATGCCCAAGGTGAACCTGGATGCGATTTTCGACGCCGTTCAACGCTACAAGGCAAAGACCCTCATCGGCGTACCCACGCTCTATCGGATGATTCTGGAACACGACAGGCTGGACATGTACAACCTGGAATCCCTGGCCTACTGCTTCAATGGGGGAGACGTTCTTCCGGTCGAGGTGAACCAGCGCTGGCGTAAGAAGTTCGGAAGGCCCATATATCAAGGGTATGGCGCCACTGAGACATGCGGAGGCGTAACAATGTGCCCGACTGACCTTGACAATCCCGTCAAGAGCATAGGGAGGGTGGTCCCCAGCAAGAAGATCCGAATCGTTGACGCCGAGACCCTTAAACCGGTAGACAAGGAAACTCCCGGGGAACTTCTTGTCCACTCAGAGCGCATGGTCAGACACTACTGGAACAAACCCGAGGAAACAGCCGAGGCGTTCATTGAAATGGGAGGAAAGCTTTTTTACCGCACGGCTGATATCATTTCGGAAGACGACGAGGGAAACCTTTATTTCATAGACCGTACCGTGGACACGATCAAGCACAAGGGATACCGGGTGTCCTCCTCGGAAGTGGAATCCGTACTCCAGGAGCACCCTGCTGTCATCGGATCCTGCGTGGTGGGCCTTCCGGACCCAAAGGTGGGCGAGCGCATAAAGGCCTTTGTGGTCCTCAAGGAAGACGTCAAGGGAATCACCGGCTATGACCTGATCCGGTGGTGCAGGGAAAAGCTGGTGAACTACAAGGTGCCTCAGTACATCGAGTTCCGTGACATGCTGCCCAAGTCCAAGGTCGGGAAACTGCTCCGCCGCGAGATCCGGAGCGAAGAGAAGAGAAGGGCGGAATCATGAGCCCTCAGTCTTCTCTTCAATCCCTGTGGTCCCATCCGAAATCCCTGAATTTCCTTCACCGAGGTTGTCCACCGAACAACCAGGTCGAAGTCAAGTGGATATACCCATCTTGGGAAGCACCACGGCCTGAAGGGCCACCCAAACCACGATAAAAATCAGCAGCCATACGATTCCCATAAAACCCTCCCTCTTGCTCCTGTCCGATTTGCACGCGGAAACAGAGCCTGTTTTTTCGCTTTCGTCCCGAACATCAGATATCATTGCGTCTCTTTACCCATTTGCATGAGCCGGCCCACGGCCGCTCGGTGTTCAGTTGGCTCAGGAAAATCCTCCTGAGGACGGGCCGCATCCTGAGGCAAGTGCGCTTCCAAGCCCCTCTCCTGCGGAGCCGCATGAGAAGGAAGACATTTGACGCCTGCTTTTTAGCTTGCCGCAGGCCGGACACTCAACCGGTTCATCCTTGTCGGAGGAAAAGACAAGACGTTCAAACACGTTTCCACATGCTTCGCATTGATACTCATAGATGGGCATCCCGGTTACCTCCCTTGCTTTGTCATGAAATACATTTTTTTCTTTATAATCAATATAGAGACAGAAACCCGAAAAACGTTTCGTGGATTGCCTGCGGATAGACACATCCGCTCTCTAAGCTCACCGCTAAGGCGTAAAGATTCACCACGAAGAACACGAAGAGCACGAAGAAGTTAAAGAAAAAACAAATTCATCCTTGCTCTAAGCTAATGCGAATCTATTATAGTGTCTAACGCTTCTTATATCAAATATACTTAATTTTTTCTTCGTGCTCTTCGTGTTCTTCGTGGTGAATGTCCTCTTAAAATACCCCGGTCTCCAACGCTACGAAACCTTAAGTGCACAGCAGTAAGGCGCCGGCAAACGGAACTTGGGAAGAATTTTGTTGATGATCGGGTTTATCAGCTATATTATCCAGCGACAAAAGATTCGCAAAATGGCCCGCACGGGAAGAGTAGTATGAGCGGGTGTTGTTCGGCTCCACAGTGTGTGGTCGAGGTACGGCTCGAACATAAGGTGGCCGTCCTAGGGGGGGTCATTGGCCGACAAGGGCAACCAGAAGGAGCAGGATGATCCGGCCAGGGAACTTCTTGAGCTTTACCGGGACCTCCTTCAGGAGGGAGTCCTGGAGGACATGGAACTCTATAACATAGACCCCATCCGTATGGTCAGTGAAGAGATGGCGGGCTTCATCCGGACGCTTACCGGCGATTCCGCCTCGAACGGCCGGGAATCCGAACAGGAGCAGGCCGATAATACCGGGGATACCGCTGTATTCGCATCCCGCATCCTGGCAGCCGCCGAGGCGCTGCCCCCGAGAAAACCTGAGGTGGGCAAAAACCGCCTGGATGAAATCAAGGCGCCCTTACAGCGAAGCGTGGATCTCCTCACAAGGATTATCGAGGACGACAAGGCGGTCCAGGTATCCAAGGAGGCCCTCAGGCAAAACGTTGAGATCCTCAAACAGTGCCTTTCCAGGCTGGACCGGGTCGAGTAGCGCTCCTGCTACTCCGGGATGTTCGGCATGGTTGTTCGCTGTCCCCTATAGTTGATCAGTCGGTATTCCTTGTCTGTCTTCCCTTCAATATAATAATCCGGCATCAGCGGGATCTTGCCGATGTTTGTCGCTATAACATACATGGGCTGAGCCAGGCCGGTTGTGTGACCACGGATCGCATCCCGAATCAATTCGGCGCCTTTTTCAACGGGGGTCCGGAAGTGATCGATTCCCGGGGCCGGTTCACAATAGAAAACGTAGTAGGGCCTTATGCGAACCTGAAGCAGCTTCTGGTGAAGCGCCCGGAATGTCGCCGTATCGTCGTTGATCCCCTTGAGCAGCACGGCCTGGTTACCGACGTTCACCCCGCAGCCGAGAAGGTTGTACACGGCCTCTGCGGTTTTCTCCGTGATCTCTTTGGGGTGGTTGCACTGCGTATTCACCCAGATGGGGACCCGGTGAATGCCGCTCAGGACTTTTTTCAGGCCTTCAGTGATCCGGTGGGGCAGCACTATGGGGGTTCGAGT
>CAZEIA010000076.1:0-15202 GCA_964512335.1 uncultured Desulfobacterales bacterium | reverse complement strand
TTCACATACTTCGCCACGGACATAGCATATCACCTGGAGAAGTGGAAACGTGGTTTTTCCAGGGCCGTCAACATCTGGGGCGCGGATCACCACGGCTATGTCCGGCGGGTCAAGGCCGCCCTCATGGCCAACGGGCTGGAGGAGGACTGGCTTTCGGTGCTTCTGATTCAGCTCGTGAAGCTGTTTGAGGGAGGGGAGGAGGTCCGCATGTCCAAGCGGGCCGGCACCTACGTAACGCTGCGCGAGTTGATGGACGAGGTGGGAGTGGATGCGGCCCGGTTCCTTTTACTTGTAAAGAACCACGACTCTCCCCTGGATTTCGACCTTGACCTTGCCAGAAAGCAGGACAGCGACAACCCGGTCTATTATGTCCAGTACGCGCATGCTCGAATCTGCAGCGTGTTCCGCAAGGCGGCCGAGGAAGGGGTCTTTATTCCGCCGGATCCCCTTTCAGCCCTGGAAAACCTGGTGCTTGAAGAGGAGATGGCCATAATCCGCCTTCTGGCGAGGTTTCCGTCCATGCTCAGGGAGGCATGCCGTGCTTTGGAGCCCCATCGCGTGCCCCACTATCTGACGGACCTTGCCGCGTCCTTTCACAGGTATTTTAACCTGGGCACCAAGATTCCGGATCACCGGATTGTCACCAGGGACGTCCGGCGCACACAGGCACGCCTCTGTCTTGTGGAAGGGATACGAACCGTTCTTAAAAACGGACTCACTCTCCTGGGCGTTCAAGCCCCGGAACGGATGTGATGCCGCTGTCCGTGCCTGCTGAAGGACAGGATTGACAAAGGTCCGGCACGTCCATGGCCAGAAAGATATCTCAAGAAAAAAAACAAGGCCCGAAAGTTCGACTGGAGCTCAGTCGTTCGGGGATGTTTATCTGGGGGTCTGTCTTTCTGTTCCTGCTCGTCTGGGTTTTTGCCCTAGGCGTTCTTGCCGGAAGAGGGTCACTGACCGGGGACATGGCCGTTGAAGAGTTAAAAGAGCAGATGGCCAAAATCCAGGAAATCATCAGGCGCGAAGGGTCGCGGCGGATTGAAAAGGCAGAGGATCCGCCGCCTGAAGCCCCCAGGCTGTCATTCTATGAAAGCCTGGCGACAAAGAAGGAAGAGACCCGTCAGGGGGCAGCCTCACGGTCATCAGCATCCGGCAGGAAGACGGTCCGCCCGGCGGAAACCGTTGTGGAAAGGGTTCCCTCCCGCGCTGAGGTCAGGTCGCCTGAAAAAAAAGCGGAGCCGCCCCGGGTTGAGGTTAAACCAACAGAGAAGCAGGGTGTTTCGTCCCAGGGGGCGGCGACGCCGGTCGAGTCCGCTGAAGCCGAGGCGCCGGCTCCGGTGGTCAGGCAGGGAGGCCTCCTTGTAGAGGCCCGGTTCACGGTGCAGGTCGCCGCTGTGGAGAGCCGGGGCGCTGCGGACGAGATGATAGAGCGCCTGAAACGGAAAGGTCACCCTGCGTACTACTATGATGTGGTAATCGGAGGGAAGACATACTACAGGGTCCGGTGCGGGCGGTTCCTCAGCCGCGCTGAGGCGGAAGAATACGCCGCGCTTCTGGCGAAAAAGGAAGGGGTGAATGGTTTTGTCTCCAGGCTCGAATAGCCCGGTCTTGAGGAAGGCGGTGATTAGAGATGTGAAGCCTATTCACCGTATCCTTTACAGTTTCGCCGAACAGGGACTCCTGCTGGCGAGGTCCCTGAGCGAACTCTACGACCACCTGCGTGACTTCTACGTGCTGGAGGATGAGCATCGGGCGGACTGGATGGTCGGGGCCTGCGCCCTCGGCGTCTGCTGGGATGACCTTGCGGAGATCCGTTCGCTGGCAGTGGCCGAGGACTGTCAGGGAATGGGCTACGGCCGCAGGCTCGTGGAGGCCTGTCTGGAGGAGGCGCGGGGCCTGGGCATTCACAAGGTCTTTACTCTGACTTATGTAGATCCGTTTTTCAGCCGTCTTGGTTTCGAGGAGGTTGAAAAATCCGTTCTTCCCCACAAGGTCTGGGCGGACTGTCTGAAATGCGCCAAGTTTCCTGATTGCGATGAGACAGCCATGACAAGGGATATTTGAGAATAAAGTTTTCACCACGAAGGACACGAAGAGCACGAAGAACACTAAGAGTAGCTGAAAAGAAAAGATTAAAACCGTCGTTATCCAAGGAGGCATAAGTCATGTTCGGCATCGGACTTCCGGAGCTGATTATCATCATGGTGATCGCCCTTATCATAATTGGGCCGAGCAAACTTCCGGACCTGGCCCGGGGCCTTGGTAAGGGTATGGCGGAGTTCAGGAAAGCCACTCAGGAGATCAAAGACAGCCTGGAGGTGGATGAGGACTTCAAGGAGATCCGCAAGGACCTGCAGGACACCGTGAGCGGACTGAACCGTCCTCCGGAGGAATCCCTGGACAAGGCCCCGGAGGTGGGCCCGCCTGCCGTAGCTGTTGATCAATATGCTTCAGCCGGCAACGTGCCCCATGAAGACAAACGGCAAAAGGGCGAAGACAGTCGAGGACCCTCGGAAGACGATGACGCGGCCGGCGGAGTCGCAGGCGATGAAAACGCCGGGGGATCAAAGGAGGACGCCTCGTCCAAGGAGGGCGAGTGACCATGGAGAGCGATGCGAAACAGCCGTTCATGAGCCATCTGGAGGAGCTGAGAAAACGGCTGGTCATCTGCGCCATTGCCGTAGGCATCGGGTTTGTGATCGCCTATGTCTTTGCAGAGCAGCTCTTTCAGATCCTGATCCTGCCCCTCAAGCAGAATATGGAGCAGGGACAGCAGCTCATTTTTACAAGCCTTCCCGAGATGTTCTTCGCGTACCTCAAGACCGCACTGGTGACGGCGATCCTGGCCGCCGCGCCCTTGATCTTCTATCAGCTCTATATGTTCGTGGCCCCCGGCCTCTACAGTAACGAGCGAAATCTGGTCGTGCCCTTTGTCATCACCTCCACCCTCCTGTTCGTCGGCGGAAGCCTTTTCGGCTATTTCATCGTATTCCCTTTCGGGTTCCGTTTTTTCCTGGGTTTTGCCACTGACTCTATTCGGGCCCTCCCTTCAGTAAAGGAATACTTCTCCTTTGCGGTCAAGCTGCTTTTTGCTTTCGGGCTGGTCTTCGAGCTGCCCGTGGTGGCGTTCTTCCTGGGTAAGCTTGGTATTATTACACCGGAACTCATGCGGCGGAAGAGAAAATACGCCATACTGCTGGTGTTCGTCCTGGCCGCTATCCTAACGCCTCCGGACGTGGTTACACAGTGCATGATGGCTGGGCCCCTTATCGTATTGTACGAGATCAGCATCCTGGTGGTAAGGATGGCAAGGCGCGGGAAAAAGGGTGATAGTGATGAGGGTGTAATTGAGGGTGATGAGTGAAGGTGTAAGTGAGGGCTGAAGGATTAAGGCAGCGAGGCCGGCGGCATATCCTCCTGGACAACAGGCAGAAACCGCCGGCCTTTGACCGTCAGGAGCATAGGTTGTTTGAGGGTCTCGCCTTCCTGGTCGAACCCGATTTCACCCGTCACTCCGACCATGGCTCCCGATGAACACAGAGCCTGCTTCAGGTCGCTTCTTGTGGCAATGCGCCTGTCCGCCAGTATCTTTTTCACGTATTTGACGGTGTCATAACCGTTGGCTGCAAGATGGCCCGGGTCGGTCTCAAAAGCCGCGCGAAAATGCTCCACAAAAGACGTCGCCGGCTCGTTCAGGGCGTCCTTAAAAAAACCAGAAGGAATCAAGGCCCGTTGGACGTAGTCCCCCGCCTGCCTGATCAGTTCATCGGACTGCCACAGACTGGTCCCCAGCAGTTGAAGACCGAGCACCCCGTGAAACGGAAATTGAGGGGCGATAAGGGCCACGCGATCACTGTTGTCCGGCAGGAATACGGCATCGAAGTCCACGATAGGCGGTGGTTCGTCGTCCTTGCCCGCAGGATCTTCGCCGCTCTCGGCCCTCATACGTTCGACCATCCGGTTCACGGAAGCAGGCCGGGGATAGTAGAGCCCCACCATTTTTTTGACCTCATCGGAAAAGTCCTTCTTGTCCGGGGAGTAGTGCTCCACCGCGGTGATTGTTCCCCCAAGCTCCTCCACACGGTCCCAGAAGAGGTTCATGAAATGCCGACCGTAAGGATTGTCAGGGTAGAGGATGCCGAATCGCTGCATGCCCAGGCGGAAAAAGGCGTGGTCCGCAAGGGCCTTGACCTCCATATAGGGTGCCAGGAAATTGCGGAACACCATGTCCCCGATGAACGGGATGCTGTCCTTCTGGGCCATGGTAATTATGGGCAGGCCCAGTTCCTGTGCCCTGGCCGCCGCAGCCTCCGCGGTCCTGCTGGAAAGCGGCCCCAAGACGGCCATGACCCGCTCTTCCAGGGCGAGTTCCTCCACAGTCTTTACAGTGACATCCGCGTCTCCCCGGGTGTCCCGGATAAGGAGTTCGATCTCCGGTTCATCCGGCCCTGAGAGCCACGGGGCTAAACCCATCTGGATTCCCTTCAACGTTTCCTGGCCGTAGATGGCGAAAGGCCCGCTCAAGGGAAGAAGACAGCCTATCCGTTCCCTTCTCACTGAGAGCTCCTGGTCGATGCGTGCCAGTATCCGTCTTGCCTCGAGTATCCAGTCAGGATCGGAGGTCGTTTCGAGCAGGTCCATGGCGGCCTTTTTGGACTGCGGCAGATCGCCCTCTTCCTCGTGGAGCAGGGCTGTCTTATGGTGGATATGGGGTAGATAGGGGTTCTTTTCCCGCTGGGAGGCCATGATCTCGAGGTCGGTGAGAGAAGCGCCGTCTATCAGCTCGCGGACCGCCTTGTCCAGGGTGTCCCGCCTTTCTGCTGATTCCGGAAGGAGTCCGGCCGCCCTTACCCACAGGGAGAAGGCCTCCGGGGGGTGTCCCGATTCCGCCTCGCATTTTCCCAGGAGGTAGAGTACTTCTTCCTCCAGGGGATGCCCAGGGTGATTTTTGAGCCAGGCTTCCCCGCGGGAGCGGCAGCGATCGAATTCATCCAGGCGGTAAAGGGTGGACAGGATGTCGAGGCCCGCCCGGGGCTGCTCCGGATGAGAGGGGTATTCCCGAAAGACCCGCTCAAAAAAAGTTAGGGCCGCCTCAAATCGCCGGTCGCCATAACATATGCGACCCATTGCATAGAGGGCCGACCGGGAGTTTTCTCCCTCCGGATGCTCCTGAAGATAGGCCCGGTAAGCCTCATAGGCGCGCTGGTATTCGCCGAGACGTTCGTAGCGGCGCGCCTCTTGAAATGCCTCCTCTTCGGGCGGCTTCAACGCCTCTTCCCGCTCCCTTGGAGGGGACTTGGGCTGGCAGCCGGAGGCGAGAAGCAAAAGGGCCACCCCCGCCGCTATGGCAGGGACAGCCCTTATTGAATACCGGTACAGGGGCCTTATCACTTCTTCACTTCCTCGAAGTCAGCGTCCACCACATCGTCGTCGCCGGAAGATCCCCCACTTTCGGTCCCTTCGCCCGGTGCGGCCTCCTCACCGCCCCCGGCCTGCTGGGACGCCTGTGAATACATGGCTTCGGCCAGCTTGTGGGAGGCCTGCGTCAGTTCATCTGTTTTCTGCTTTATTTCTGCGGCGTCATCCCCTTCCATTGCCTTCTTGAGGTTTTCTGTCGCCGTATTGATGTCTCCCTTGGTTCCGGCGTCCAGCTTGTCGCCCAGCTCACCAATGGATTTTTCAGTGGAGTAAATAAGGGAATCGGCCATGTTTTTGGCCTCGACGAGTTCCCGCCTCTTCTTGTCCTCATCAGCGTGGACCTCGGCATCCTTGACAAGCTGCTCGATTTCTTCCTCACTCAGGCCGCTCGACGCGGTGATCTTTATGGACTGCTCCTTGCCGGTTCCCTGATCTTTGGCCGAGACGTTGACAATTCCGTTGGCATCAATGTCAAAGGTCACCTCTATCTGAGGAACACCCCTGGGCGCGGGTGGAATTCCAACCAGCTGAAAACGGCCCAGAGTCTTGTTGTTGGCGGCCATTTCGCGCTCACCCTGAAGCACGTGGATTTCCACAGCCGGCTGATTATCGGCGGCGGTGGAGAAAATCTGGCTCTTTTTGGTAGGGATGGTGGTGTTCTTCTCAATGAGCTTGGTGAACACCCCCCCGAGGGTCTCGATCCCCAGGGAGAGAGGCGTTACATCCAGGAGCAGGACGTCTTTGACGTCCCCCGTGAGCACGCCTGCCTGGATCGCGGCGCCCACTGCAACCACTTCGTCCGGATTGACGCCTTTGGTGGGTTCCTTGCCGAAGATCTCCTTGACCTTTTGCTGAACCTTGGGCATTCGAGTCATACCGCCGACCAGTATGATTTCATCTATGTCGGTCGTCTTTATCCCCGAATCTCTGAGAGCCATTTTGCAGGGTTCGGTGACATGGTCGATGAGGTCGGCCACAAGGGACTCCAGTTTGGACCGGGACAGCTTCAGGTTCATGTGCTTGGGGCCGCTTGCATCCGCAGTTATAAAAGGGAGGTTTACATCAGTTTCCATGGATCCGGATAGCTCTATCTTAGCTTTTTCAGCTGCTTCCTTAAGCCTTTGCAGCGCCATCTTATCATTTCTGAGGTCTATACCCTGATCTTTTTTAAATTCATCAGCCAGGTAGTCGACGATGCGCAGATCAAAGTCCTCTCCTCCCAGGTGGGTGTCACCGTTAGTTGACTTTACCTCAAAGACCCCGTCGCCGATCTCCAGGATGGAGATATCGAAGGTGCCGCCGCCCAGGTCGAACACTGCGATCTTCCTGTCGCCTTTTTTGTCCAGCCCGTACGCAAGGGAAGCCGCGGTAGGCTCGTTGATGATACGCTCCACCTTCAGGCCCGCAATCCTGCCTGCGTCCTTGGTGGCCTGGCGCTGGCTGTCATTGAAGTAAGCGGGGACCGTGATTACCGCCTCGGTTACCTCATGGCCCAGATAATCCTCCGCCGTCTGCTTCATCTTCTGCAGCACCATGGAGGAGATCTCCGCAGGGCTGTATGTCTTGCCACGGATGTCAATGTGGGCGTCTCCATTTTCCGCCTTTACGAGCTTGAAGGGTACTATCTTGATGTCCCGCTGGACTTCGGGCGAGTCATATTTTCGCCCGATGAGCCGTTTGACAGCGAACACCGTGTTGTCCGGGTTGGTTATGGCCTGGCGTTTGGCTATCTGACCCACAAGGCGTTCATCTTTTTCATTGAACGCCACCATGGAAGGGGTGGTACGGCTTCCTTCGGCATTGGCGATAACCACCGGGTCCCCTCCCTCCATGATGGCCACACATGAGTTGGTTGTCCCGAGATCAATCCCTATTGTTTTACCCATTTCATCCTCCTATTATTCTCGCCGTAGTTCTGATCGTTATTTAAAGTGAACCGTTCGCGCGTTCCCCACTCCCGGCACGCAGGAGTATCGGGTTGACGATCGGCCTCATTATCACGGACACCGCTTATTATCGTGAAGGCTCCGCATTTCATTCCGCTGGAGTCTGGATGTGGGGGGCCTTCATTGTTTCGTTCCACAGATTTCCTCCGAGGGAGGAGTTTTTCCGCCCCCGGAAGGTTCCTTGTTCACCACGACCAGTGCGGGGCGGATCAGGCGATCGTTTAAAATATACCCTTTTTGGAGCTCCTTCAATACCTTGCCGGCTCCAAGATTCGGATCCTCCTGCATGGAGATCGCTTCGTGAAAGCAGGGGTCAAAATCCTCTCCTTCGGCGCTGACCTGCTGGACCCCGGCACGCTCCAGGGCGTCGTGAAGCCCTTTAAGGGTCAGTTCGACGCCTTCCTGCAATGCCGTGATGCACTTTTCCTCTGAGGTGTGGCAGAGGGCTGTTTCCAGATTGTCAAGCACGGGAAGGATTTCCTTTATGAGCTGCTCGTTGGCAAAACGCTGCCAGTCTTTCTTTTCCTTCTGGTGTCTCTTCTTCATGTTCTCCATGTCCGCCTGGGAGCGGAGGTAGAGCTCGAAGGCTTCATCCTTGGTTTCCCAGAGCTTGCGGACCAGTTCGATCAGCTCTTCCCTGGAGTACTCGTCGATCGGCCTGTCCTCGTCTATCTCCGAATTGGTCGAAGCGTCCAGGGGACCTTGATCGTCTATCCCGGCAGGATTTTCGTTGTTCCTGTTTTTTGCCATTTTATCATCCATGCGTCGGACCTGAAGGACCTTTCAATTCGGGCTTTGCCCGGCTGTTTCCCGACTGCCGGCCGTCTTAATGGTCTCTAACCGGTGGGATCTGTTGCGCGGAGTAGGGCCCGCCGATCACCCGGTAAGAGTTAGTATACCGTGGTTATTCATGCGGAGCAGATGCGCACAAAGGATCTAGAGCGGTCCCGGGTAATCCGGTTGTCAAGCATCCGCTACGGCTTATTGCTGGTTACGTTAAGCATCGGGTAAGTCTTTGTCAACCGTGGAGCAATTGAGTTTTTTGCCATGTCTGGAAGGATTTATAAGGAAGCGTATTTAAGGGGCCCGGACAATTTGATATCAAGAGCGGGGCCCTTAAAGGCTGAGACCGGTCGTCACCGGCACCGAGGCTTTTACCCGGCGGATTCCAGAATTCGTGTCAGGCTTTTCAGGAGTTCGGGGGCATACTCCCTGGTAAGCCTTCTTGTTTCTTCGTCGTTCCTGCCGGTGGGTTTGATGAACAAACCGTCGCAACCCGAACGAAACATGGCCACGGCGTCGTTTATCAGTGATTTCCGGGTGTAAAAGACCGCGGGTACCCCGGGATATCGTTCCCTTGCCTGCTTGAGGTTGGACAGCCCGTATTTGCGGTTCTGGCCGATCCCTGCGCAGGCCCGTTCAAACAGGGTCCTCCACCCGTCCACGATTCTAAACAACCTCTTAAGATATTCGTTGTTGCGGTCGCCCGGAAACTCTTCCAGGCCCTGGAAAACCGAGTTGAGGTCGGGTATTCGTGCGGCTTCTTCCGACAATTCCGCTTTGGGCGTGATCACCGGATCAGTAATGTCCGGGTCCTGTCCCCAGAGATCGAGCAGGAACAGGGCCGGTCCTTCCGGGCCGAGCATATCCGCCGCTTCGTCGAAAGTGGCGGCCTGAACAAAGGCATATCCTTCGGCGCGCGGAGCGATCTCTTCCCGAACCAGTTCATGCTCAAAATCCGAATCGTCGATAAAGCAGATAACCGTTTTCATGGCTAGAGGCCTTTGCCGGTGAGCTGTTCCAGCGCTTCCAGATATTTTTCCCTTGTCTTCCGAACTATTTCCTCCGGCAGCCTTGGCGGCGGCGGGGTCTTGGGCCAGTCCAACCCGTTGAGATAGTCGCGGAGGTACTGCTTGTCGAAACTCTTTTGGGGTCCGCCGGGCCGATACGTGTCCATGGGCCAGAAACGTGAGGAGTCGGGCGTGAGGACCTCATCGATCAGGATGATGCGATCCTCGAACCGGCCGAATTCGAACTTGGTGTCCGCGATGATGATTCCCTTTTGAGCCGCATAGTCCCGTCCGAAGGCGTAGATCTTGAGGCTGAGGTCACGGACCTCCTCAGCCGTTTCATTTCCCAGCAGGCCGGCCGCCTCGTCAAAAGAGATGTTTTCGTCATGGGTGCCCGACTCAGCCTTGGTCGAGGGCGTAAAGATGGGTTGGCTCAGCTTCTCGGATTCCTCAAGACCTTCGGGCAGGCGGATCCCGCAGATCGTACCCCTGTCCTGGTACTCTTTCCAGCCTGAACCCGAAATATAACCGCGTACAATGCATTCAACAGGTAAGGGCTCGGTTTTTCTTACGAGCATGCTGCGGCCCTTGAGCGAGTCGCTGTATCTTTTGCATGGCTCCGGGTAATCGTCGGGGTCAGTGGACAGTATGTGGTTTTCAACCACCTGTTCCAGTTGCTTGAACCAGAAGGTGGAGATGCTGGTCAGTATCCGGCCCTTGTCCGGAATCGGGTCGTCCATGACTACGTCGAAGGCGGACATCCGGTCACTGGCCACGATTAGCAGCTTGTCGCCCAGATCGTATACGTCACGAACCTTGCCTCGCTTCAGGAGGGGGATGTCTTGAAAATCGGATTGCATGAGAACGTGATGAGTCATTTCTATCTCCTTGCCCGATGGTATTATGGAAGGCCCTCGGCCGGTTATGCCTTGCAAGCGCAATGCCTCGACCACGAAGTCCTTGCGGACACAAGGCCTTGCTTCTGGAAGATTTCCCATGGGGCGGGGAAAAAGTCAAGCCCGGATGGGCTCCAGGCGGGCTGATTCGTCCTGGTGTTTTCGTTTCAGGAAAAGGAGAAATGCATAGATAGTTCAGGCCACATCCACTGACACTGACACAGGCACCATTGATGAGTGAACTCAAGTCAGGGACGGGATTTTGAATTGAAAGCCAAGGCTGGATAGGCTAAGAGTGGACTCGTGTGCAGTGCATGCACATATCCTGTTAAGAGGGAGTGGGGTCCTTATGCTTATCTCCACAGAAAGTAAAAAGCTGCGTAACGAGATCCTGAGGTTCGATCGGCGCATCGAGCAGATGCATGTGGATTTTCTGGCCTACCGGGCCGGTGAGGCCCAGAAAATGCCTGAGTGGGAGGGGCTCGAAAGGGAACTCCTGGGCTTTTCCCGCAGAAAGATCTTCGACCTGGAGATCAGGAATCAACTGGACCGGATAATGTACAAATTCCAGAACCGCAAGAAGATCTGGCTCAGGTGGGCCGAGGAATATCAGGCCTCGGTTGTTTAACATTTGCTTTGCTTTGTGGTGAGGCTTCAAGTCCTTTTTCGATAGGATCGGACACCTCTACAGCCGGTGGTGAACCTTATAAGTGCCGTCCGCATGGTCAGGACCCGGGCAACTTGTCCAGGTATTCCCTGTAGAACTCCAACACCCGGTTTCGAAACCGCACTGTCTCACCGAAGGGCGGAATACCCTTGTACTGGAGAACACGGTGCGGGCCTGCATTGTATGAAGCCAGGGCAAGACTTATGTCTCCCTTCTGATCCTTCAACAGCCCGGTGAAATAACGCATTCCGTATTCAACCGCCTTTTCCGGGTGCAGGCGGGGATCGGACGGCTGCTTTCTGAGTTCGCCCCTGTACTTTGAAAAGAGCCGCCGGCGTTCCAGTTGAAGGCCAAGCGAGGCCTGCATTAGTTCCCTGGCCTTCAGGGCCTTGCTTTCCCGGTTTTCCTGCGTGATTGAGAACAGGACGTCCAAGGCCTCCCTCGCGGCCTTGCGCTCGTCCTGAAGGAGGGAGAACGCCCGGTCAAAGTACTCGGGATGGTAGACGTTTTCCATGCCCATGTCCGTGGCTGTCTTGGGCATTATCTGGGTCAGCCCTGCGGCCCCCATTATGGATACGGCCTGTGGGTCGAACTGGGACTCCTGGCGGATCAGCGCGAGAAACAGGAGGGGGTCCAGGGGAGCAGCCTCTTCCGGTTTCAGCTTTTTGAGGGACCCCTCAACCAGGAGTACAAAAGGTGCAGCCCGAGGCCCCACCGCTTCCTTCCATGCGGGTTGAGTGGCCGACAACCTTGATGGATCGATGCGATCCAGGTCAAAGCTTTCCAGGACGTCCTCGGGAGCGCGTTCCAGGAACTCCTGAAACACCGCATTGACAAAACGGACGTTTTCCGGTGTGAGGCACGATTGGGACTGAACGCCACGGCAGGTGTTGAAGAAGCACCCAAGGGCGTCCCTCAGCCTATGACCGGTCTCCTCCAGGCTGGTACGCAGGATCCGGACCAGAACATCCCCGCATCGTTGCCGGTCCAGGCGCTCATCAATCAAGGGATCCAGGGAAGCGGCGTATGCGCGGAGCAGTTCATTCGACTCCTGCGTTTTGGCCTTGTATGCCAGAAACGCGTCCGCGATTACGGCTGCGTATTCTCCGGGTCGAGACTCCCTGTCCTGGGTCGACATGGCCTTTCTGGCCCTTTTGATGGCCTTTTCAGCATCGTCGATAAGCCTTTTGGCATGCAGGTATTCCGGTGTCAACGACACCTTCAATCCGAGTTTTTGCCCGGCTTCCGGCCCGACTCGAAGTATGCCTTCCTCTCCGCAATAGGTTTCGTCTTCAAGGCTCTGCTGCCTGAGGGACAGGTTATGGGAGACGATGATGTCTACGAGCAGTTCGGGGACCCATGAGGCGTGGACGAGCGGTGCGGGCATGCCGAATACAGCAAGGAGGGCCAGGATGATTCCGGTAATTATTCGTGCCCTCAGCCATTGGCACAAATCGACCGCATTTCGGCGTCCGAGAAATTCGGCTCGAGACGGCTGCAGCATTAATGGACCCCTGCGGCCGTGAGCTACAACACTTTCAGACTGAAGCGGCAGGGCTCTTCGCAGAACTCGCATCGAATCAGGTCTCCTTCCTTTTACCTCATTTAAGAGGCGTCTTTATCCCGTGGGAGGCCGGGCGGCGGCCTCGGCGCGACCGCTGAGACTCAGGAGTCACGCTCCAGTTCGGACAGGATTTCGTCGATATTTTCCAGCGTAAGCAGCCCCTGTTCCAGGAGGATCATACCGATTAGACGGTGTTCCGAGGCGTTCAGATTTTCTTCGACTTGAATCCGAAGTGCTTCAACCAGCTGCTCCGGAGAGATTAACCCCCGCTCGACTGCAACGACACCGAACCTTATGCCGCGCCTCTTTTGATCCATCATTCGTCCCCATCAGGTTCCAAGGTTGAAGTGAGTGCCAACGGGTATAGCCCGTGCCCGTTGGATATGCTTGTAAAGCATTCTACAAGCCGGAGTGGGGGCGTGTCCAGCCCCTTCGTTTGTTGGTGCCGGGTTTACAGGACAGCTGCGGTCCAAAAACCTTGTCATATCATGTATCATAAATGGATTATCGGGGAATAAAAGCCAGGTAGACAAGACCCGCTTGACAAAAGGAAAGACAACCTTAATTTATACAATACATGCCTGCTTCGGCCGGCATACTTTTTCAGCTTGGCTTTTCGTCACACTGGAGACGATATCATAGTGAGGAGGAAGTCATTCATGCGATTTGACAAATTCACACTTAAATCCCAGGAAGTCCTGCAGGAGGCTCAGCATCTTGCGGAACGCTTAGGGCACCAGCAGATCGAGCCCGAGCACCTTGCAAGGGTGATACTGGACCGGCAGGAGGGGGTTGTCCCGCCCATTCTCGGAAAAATCGGGGCCGACCGTGATCAACTCGTGAAGGCTTTTGACACGGCCCTTCAGAAGCTTCCCAGTGTCTCAGGCTCCGGTGCCGGGCAGCCTTACCTCTCACCACGCGGAAAGTCGGTGCTGGATGCCGCTTTCAAGGAAGCGGAGCACCTTAAGGATGAATATGTCAGCCTCGAGCACGTGCTTTTGGCTATTGCCCAGGAGCAGGGTGGAAACGCCTCCCGTATCCTGGCCGGGGCCGGCGTAACGCGGGACACGGTCCTTCAGGCCATGAAGGACGTGAGGGGAGGCCAGCGGATCACGGACCAGAATCCCGAAGACAAGTACCAGGCCCTGGAGCGATTTGCAAAGGACCTGACCGAGATGGCCTCCAATGAAAAGCTCGATCCGGTGATCGGGCGCGACGATGAGATCCGGCGGGTAATCCAGGTGCTTTCAAGGCGTACCAAGAACAACCCGGTGCTCATAGGCGAGCCGGGGGTGGGAAAAACCGCCATCGTCGAAGGCCTGGCACAGAGGATCGTCCGGGGGGACGTGCCTGAGACCCTCAAGGAGAAGCGGGTCGTTGCCCTGGATATGGGGTCTCTGATCGCAGGGGCCAAGTACAGGGGAGAGTTCGAGGACCGTCTCAAGGCGGTCCTGAAGGAGGTTGTTGACGCCGAGGGCCAAATCATACTCTTCATAGACGAGATGCACACCATGGTGGGGGCGGGTGCCGCAGAGGGCGCTGTGGACGCCTCAAACATGCTCAAGCCGGCCCTGGCCCGTGGGGAGCTTCGCTGCGTGGGCGCCACAACGATCAAGGAGTACAGAAAACACATTGAGAAGGACGCAGCCCTCGAGCGTCGTTTTCAGCCCGTCATGGTGGAGGAGCCGTCGGTGGAGGACACGATTTCCATACTCCGGGGACTCAAGGAGAAGTACGAGGTCCATCACGGAGTCAGGATTCAGGATTCTGCCCTAGTGGCGGCGGCCACACTGAGCCACCGCTACATCACGGACCGGTTTCTCCCGGACAAGGCCATCGACCTGATAGACGAGGGGACCTCCAGGCTTCGCATTGAGATCGACAGCATGCCCGCTGAGATTGACAATGTTCAGCGCAAGATAACCCAGCTCGAGATCGAGAGGGAGGCTCTTAAGAAGGAAAAAGACAAGGCCTCCAAGGATCGGCTTTCCAGGCTGGAAGAGGAGCTCAAGGCCCTCAAGGCCGAGACCGAAGAGATGACCTCCCACTGGCAGAAGGAAAAGGCTGCCATCATGCGTATTCGGGAGACCAAGGAGAAGCTCGAGGCCACCCGTGCCGAGGCCCAGATGGCCGAGCGTCAGGGAGACCTCTCACGAGCCGCGGAACTCAAATACGGAACCCTGATCGAGCTTGAAAAGCGGCTCGAGGAGGAAAACCAAAACCTCCTGGAGCTGCAGGGCCGGCTCAAGATGCTCAAAGAGGAGGTGGACTCCGAGGATATAGCCGAGGTGGTGGCCAAGTGGACCGGCATTCCGGTGGCCCGCCTGATGGAAGGCGAGAGGGAGAAGCTGCTCAAGATGGAGGACCGACTCTCCGAAAGGGTGGTTGGCCAGAAACAGGGAATAATAGCAGTCTCCAACGCCGTCCGCCGCGCACGTTCGGGGCTCCAGGACCCGAATCGCCCTGTAGGGTCTTTTATTTTCATGGGACCCACGGGTGTGGGCAAGACGGAACTGGCACGTGCACTGGCTCAGTTCCTGTTCGACGACGAACAGTTCATGATTCGGGTCGATATGTCCGAGTATATGGAACGTCACTCCGTGGCCCGGCTCATAGGGGCGCCCCCGGGATATGTTGGCTACGAAGAAGGCGGCCACCTCACCGAGGCGGTGCGCAGACATCCTTACTCCGTCGTCCTTTTCGATGAGATCGAGAAGGCCCATCCCGATGTCTTCAATGCACTGCTGCAGATTCTGGATGACGGCCGCATGACCGACGGTAAGGGCCGCACAGTGGATTTCAAGAACACGGTTCTCATTATGACTTCCAACGTGGGGAGCCAGTGGATTCAGGAGATGGGTGAGCGGGACAAGGGGGAGGTGGAAAATCGAGTCATGGACGCCCTGAGAAGCACCTTCCGC
>CAZEIA010000075.1:0-15279 GCA_964512335.1 uncultured Desulfobacterales bacterium | reverse complement strand
CAACCTTGTGGGCTGGATGGCGGCCAGGAGTGATGGTGAACACTATGGCGAGCTCACCCTGTTCCGGTTCCCATCGGGCCGCCACGTGGACGGGCCCAACCAGGTGGAGGCCCGCATTGACAACGACGCGATCATCTCCGAGCAGTTCACCCTTTGGGGACAGGTGGGAAGCGAGGTCCACCGCGGCATCCTTCTTGTCATTCCCCTGGGTGACTCGCTCCTGTACGCCGAACCGGTCTTTTTGAAGCCCGAGACCCTGGAGTTTCCGGAGCTGAGGCGCATCATCCTGGCCGACAAACGGCAGTTGGTCATGCACCAGACCCTGGAGCTATCAGTCGACGCCCTGGTCGGAAA
Source organism: uncultured Desulfobacterales bacterium (assembly GCA_964512335.1). Lineage (GTDB taxonomy): Bacteria > Desulfobacterota > DSM-4660 > Desulfatiglandales > HGW-15 > JAIPEI01. The sequence goes on along the minus strand of CAZEIA010000075.1, from coordinate 14,925 downwards.
ACTGCCTCCGGTGGCCGCGGTGGCCGAGACGGACGAGGATATCGAGGAGCCGGCAGGGATTGTTTCAGACAAGATTGAGGCCCTGCGCCAAGGGCTGCGGGAAGTGGTCCAGCGACTTCAGGAGCTTATGGAAACCCTTAAGGAATAAGGCAGGCGGCAGTCTTAACTTTTTGACTTATTCCGGCGGCAGTCTTGGGGTCAGGTCTTGATCAGGAAAAAAGACCTGACCCCGTTTTCATGAGGACAAAGTCACATGACCGAATCCGATACCGTGCGAGTAGCATTTGAGCCGGCCGGCCGCAGGGGGAAAGTGCCCCGCGGAATTACGATTGTGGAGGCCTCCCGGCTCCTGGGAGCGGATATCGAGGCCCTGTGCGGTGAGAACCGGGCGTGCGGAAAGTGCAAGGTTCGCATTGAAGAGGGGCCTGTTACGGGCACGAAAATTTTGAGCCGCCGGGACCATGTAACACCCTGGGAAGAGGGGGAAGCCCGGTTAATCACCCCGGCGGAACGGGCTGAGGGCTTTCGACTGGGATGCGCAGCCCGCCTTGTTAACGACGTTGCAGTCTTTGTGCCCGAGAAATCGCAGGCAGCCAAGGCTGTTGTGAGCAAGTCGGCACGGGACATTCATATTGACTGGGACCCGGCTGTCCGCCTTTACTCCGTGACCGTCGACCCTCCGACTCTGGAAGCGCCGGTCTGTGATCTGGAGCGTCTGACCGTGGCCCTTGAAACTGAACACGGCCTGGCAGGCCGGCAAACGGACCTGGCCGCCCTCAGGGAGCTTTCGTCAGCAATGCGCGATGGCGACCGGATCGTGACTGCGGCCGTGTGGATGGACAGGGAAATCATCCGCGTCCTCCCCGGCAGGGTGAAGGACGCCTACGGCCTGGCAGTGGACATCGGGACCACCACATGCGCCGCCTACCTCTGCAACCTGCGGACCATGGAGGTGTTGGAAACCGCCACCATGATGAACCCCCAGAGCCGCTACGGCGAGGATGTGATGAGCCGGATCACGTTTCACATGCGTCACTCCGACGGGCTCGACCGCATGCGCACGGACCTGTTGGAGGGGCTCAACCGGCTTGTAGAGACGGCCTGCGGCGACACCATAAGGCCCACTGACATCCTGGACATCACCATAGGCTGTAACACGGTGATGCACCATATATTCCTGGGCCTGGATCCCCGGTATCTCGGCACGGCCCCGTTCCCTCCGGCGGTGACCCGGAGCCTCGATCTCAAGGCCCGTGACCTGGGCCTTTGCGCCCATCCCGGAGCCCGCGTCTTTGTCATGCCCAACAAGGCCGGCTTTATCGGCGCGGACTGCGTTTGCGCAACTCTGGCGTCCGGCCTCCACGAAAGCGAAGAAATGGAGCTTCTCATCGACATCGGCACGAACGGGGAGCTCGTGCTGGGAAACCGCGATCGCTTGATCGCCGCTTCCTGCGCCACCGGCCCGGCCTTTGAGGGAGGACAGATCACAGACGGGATGCGTGCCGCGCCCGGTGCCATCGAGCGGATTCGCATCAATCCCAAGACCAGGGAGGTAGACTACAAGGTGGTGGGTCGGGAGGCCTGGTTGAGCTACTCGAGTCCCGAGGAGATGGGAACCAGGGGCATCTGCGGATCGGGTATTCTTGATCTCCCGGCCGAGCTCATCATGGCCGGGGTGATCGATTCCTCAGGACGGTTTTCCCGGGATCTCTCCTCCAACCGGCTCCGAACCAACTCGGACCAGGGCGGGCGCAGGGAATTCGTCATCGCCCGGGCCGAAGAGACCGCCGCAGGCCGAGATATCGTGGTCACGCAGAAGGACATTCGCCAGATTCAACTGGCCAAGGGTGCGCTTTACGCCGGATGCAAGCTGATGATGCGGCATTTGGGCGTAAGCCGGGTGGACCGCGTAAAAATCGCCGGGGCCTTCGGTACCCATGTGGACAGGGAGAAGGCCCTGATCATGGGCCTGATCCCGGATATTGACCCGGATTCGATCGTCCCCATTGGAAACGCCGCGGGCGATGGGGCGCGCATGGTGCTGCTGAGCCGGGGGAAGCGAGCCGAGGCTCGGAGCCTGGTGGAGAAAATGGAATACCTGGAACTTACCGCCGAGGCCGGTTTCCAGGAGGCCTTTGTGAACGCCCTGGCCATCCCTCATCAGTCGGACCTCTTCCCTCACGCAGAGAGTCTTCTTTCAAAGCACAAGCTCGAGGCTCGTGCGCCGGCCTCCTCCAAGGCCCCTTAGACGCCTTTTCCTGAACCGGCAAACACCCCTTTAACACCCGCCGGCGTTTATGTTATCCTCGCCTGCCAAGGGTTTTATGTTAAAAGGTTGAATGGAGGTTGAAATGGATGGATTGTTAAACCGGATGATCCGGGCTGCAAAGCTGGATCTGAGCCTCTACGAAGAGGTCGAGGCCGACCCCGGCTACATTAAGGAGGCCGGGATGATCGTGATCCTATCCAGCCTGGCCGCGGGGATCGGGACCTTCCAGCAGGCCGGCCTCACCGGAGTCGTCTTCGGCACAGTGACCGCTCTGCTGGGCTGGTTTATATGGGCCTATCTCACATGCATTATAGGGACCAAGCTCCTTCCTGTGCCTGAAACCGATGCGGACTACGGACAGCTCCTTCGGACCATAGGGTTCTCGAGCTCGCCGGGCATAATCCGGATCGGGGGTATCATTCCCGGCATCGGGCCGCTCGTGCAATTTGCCGCGGGAGTCTGGATGCTCGCGGCAATGGTGGTTGCGGTACGCCAAGCCCTGGACTATACGAGCACGGTCCGGGCCGTGGCGGTCTGCATTATAGGCTGGATCATCCAACTGTTCTTGCTGTGGATGTTTGTAGCGCTGGTCACATAAGATAAAGATTCAAAGGTTGGGCTTGACAACATACCTTCGAAGGGCGTTTATGAGTCCATGTCATTTCTGGATACCATACCCGCCCTGATCAAGGTGGGCGCAGCTTTTGTACTGATCGTCGGCATGAACCGGCTCCGCCTGCATCTGAGCGCGGCCCTTTTTGCCGGCGCCGTCTTCTTGGGCGCGGCCATGGGCATGCCTCCTGCTGGAATAGCTGAGGCCGTGGCCGACACCCTCCTCGATCCGGGAATCGCAGCCCTTCTCTTGATCGTTACCGTGATCCTGGTCCTCTCCCGAATTATGTCGGATTCAGGGCAAATGGAGCGGATCGTCTCTTCCTTTACACACCTGACCCAAGACTCCCGCCTGGCGGCCATGGTCATGCCCGCCCTCATCGGGCTCCTGCCCATGCCCGGCGGAGCAATGTTCTCGGCACCAATGGTGGAGAGCGCATGCATGAAGGAACCGGTTCGTCCGGAGGTAAAGACCGCGGTCAATTACTGGTTCCGCCATATTTGGGAGTACTGGTGGCCCCTCTATCCGGGGGTGATCCTGGCGGTCAGCCTCCTCGGGGTTGAGGCATGGCGTTTCATGCTATGCCAGCTGCCCCTGACGGGTTTCACATTGGCAGCCGGGGTGTTGTTTCTCCGGCCGCTACTGCCGAGACGCAAGGTTGAAGAGACAGGAGGTCGGAAGACCGATCGCCGCGAGACGTGGCAGGCGTTCAGGCGGGAGGTGCGCCCCATCACCCTGGTGATCCTGGCGCTCCCGGCCGTTTGGCTCCTGGAGGCCCTGAGCGGCCTGAACACGCCGAAGCTCACGGCGGTCTTCCTGGGCCTCGGCCTCTGCCTCCTGCTGGTGATCGTGCAGAACCGGCCCTCACCCCGCCGGATTGTCCGGGCCCTGTTGAACCGTTCATCAACCGGGCTTCTCCTGCTGATCTGCGGTATCATGGCCTTCAAAGGTGTACTCATGGAAAGCCATGCCGTGGGCCTGATTCAGGAGGAGATGGTCCGGTACGGAATCCCGCCGCTCGCGGTACTCATGGCGGTGCCATTCCTGGCAGGGTTCATCACAGGCCTCGCCGTGGGCTTTGTTGGAGCGTCCTTTCCCCTGGTGATCGCACTACTGTCCGGCCGAACCGGGCTCGACTACCTGGCCCATGCCACACTGGCATACGCCTTCGGGTACATGGGGATGATGCTCTCACCCGTGCACATTTGCCTACTGGTAACGCGGGACTACTTTCGAGCAAGCCTTGGTGCCGCATACCGCCACCTCATGGCCCCGGCCGGTCTCGTCCTCTCATCCGCCCTGGCCTACTTCGCCCTCCTGCTTGCGTTCGCTTGAAAGGAACACTCTTCACTCCCCGAGCGAAAGGGTGGAAACCTGCCCGGCGGGTTTTTTTTCGAGGGCCCCTAAGGAAGGATCATCACGTAAGACGCATGCCTTACCTGTAAATTCCCTATGGTTTTAAAGTGTATTTTTTATTAAGCATACTGCATGAATGAAAACGAGTAAAGATCCTCTCCCGCAGAGAAGTGGCTGATACGACCCGGCTATTGGTTCAAACCACCGGCTCTGATATACTTCTTAGAGGTTTCCTTTTCAGTGAAGGAATCGCCTGGAAATGCCGATGGAGTTCCAAGACGCAAATTCGATGCCTCTATTCCTTTCGCCTTGCGGGCCTTCCGGGAGCCCCCTTTATCGCTGCGCCCCCTGTAAATGCCCTACGGAGGAGAGCCGTGGATGTAATCGTCACCCACAAGAACACTGACTTTGACGCGGCGGCCTCAGCCTTTGCCGCCCAAGTAGTTTATCCCGGCGCCGTGCCGGTCTTACCAGCCAGTCTGAACCCCAATGTCAAACAATTCCTTTCCATCCATAAGGACCTGTTTCCCTGGTCCATGCCCCGGGATATCTCATGGGACGAGGTCAGACGGCTCATTGTGGTGGACACTAATGACTGGAATCGCCTTGAAGGGGTAAAGACCGCCCAAGAAGGCCCACACCCCGAAATACACCTCTGGGACCACCACCTCTCTCCTGCATCCATCGAGGCCGAATGGGAGCACTGCGTTGCCGTGGGCGCCGTCACCACCCTCTTTGCGCGGCGCATGGAAGAGGAAGGCCTCCCAATCTCGCCCATACAGGCCACCCTCTTTCTTGCCGGCATCTATGAGGATACCGGCAACCTGACCTTCCCGTCGACCACTGCGGTTGACGCCCAGGCCGTGGCCTTCCTTCTCAAACGAAAGGCCGACGTGGACATCGTCAACACCTTCCTGCGCCCCGCTTATGGGCCCAAACAGAAGGATGTTCTCTTCAGCATGCTACAGGACGCGGAAAGGACCAAGCTCAACGGCTATACCGTGAGCGTCAACCACTGCGAGATTCCGGGCCATGTTCAGGGTCTGGCTCTGGTGGTGGAAATGTACCGCGACATCATGAACGTGGATGCAGCGTTCGGAATCTTCACTGAAGCGGGAAGGGACCGCGCCATGGTGATCGGTCGAAGCGCGGTGGATGATGTCGACATCGGGGCCGTGCTTCGGGCAGTCGGCGGAGGCGGACACCCCGGGGCGGGATCCGCCCAGATAAAAGACTGCGTGTCTCCTGAGAACGTCAGGGACCGCCTCATCGAGCTCATCCAGGGCAGCCGTAGAGCGGCTGTTCGGATCGGAGACCTCATGTCCTTCCCTGTATTCACTGTCTCGGAGGGCACATCCATGAGCGAGGCGGCGCAAGTGTTACGCGCCAAGGGATGCACAGGGCTTCCCGTGGTCCGCGGCGACGAACTGGTCGGAGTCATCTCCAGGAGGGATTTCAAAAAGTTCCACAACAAAGGGAAAAAGGACCCTCCGGTCAAGGCCTTCATGTCCACGGAAGTCCTGACGATAGGGCCTGGAGAGAGCGTGGTCCAGGCCGCACGCATCATGGTAAGGAAAGACATCGGCCGCCTCCCGGTGCTTGCGGACGGGAAACTCATCGGAATCGTCACCCGCTCCGACACCATGAGGTACTACTACGACCTTCTACCGGACTGAACCACAAATTGCAGCCACAGGACAGAAGATTCCTTGCGTGAGGGCGGCGCAGGCACAGGTTGCATGCCTGGCTCAAAGAATCCCAAGCAACGGGCGGACATGGAGGCTTTCCACGGAATCCGGAAAATCATATCGATAGATGGGTTTGCGCCCGTGCACCCTCCTGCGATGGGCGCGAGGAGGATGAGTTCCGTATCCTTAAACAGGGCATCGTCCGGATGGAGGCGGATCCGGCCCTGGATAACGGTATACACGGCCGGTAGGGGAATGCCGGCCGCGTTCAGGATATCTCTGATGGTCGCACCCGATGGCACGCCCAGGTCCAAGCGACAGGGTAGATCCTTGAGCATGTCCTCAAGGTTGGGCGAGAGAAGGAGCTTGACTTGAATTCTTGTCACGCTTTCAGGTCCCTCGCAACATCGTCGAGTCCCAGGCGCAGCAGGGTCTCGGCCGTGGGCCGACCCTGCCGGTCCCAGCCCCGGGCGTCGTAGTACTCGTCAAGGAGCAGATCTATGTCTTCACGGCATATACAGTGGCCTTTGTTGGGGCCGCTGGGAATCGGATCGTTCATGAGTCGTGACGGCGGGTAGTCGTGGGACCTGCCGAAGCCTGGGACCTCCCGCATCGACACGGCCCGGGTCAGGTTCCACACCCTCTCAGAGATCTCCAGTACGTCCTCCCACTGCAAGGACCTCCCGGTACAGAGTTGAAAAAGCTCCTCGTAGTGCTCCACCTCGAAGCCCAATTCCATGAACTGGAGACGGCAGATGCCCAGCAAATCAAATGCCGGACGCAGGTGCTGGCTGGCGATAACGTTTTTCGACTGGCCACCGACAACGGCCTTGGGCAACTCCTTAACCTCCCCGCCACCTGTGATCAGGTCATGCACATTCGCAGCCGAGCCCACGACGTCGTGCCCTAGGACCCAGCTCCTGTTGTGATGGGCACCCACGTCCGCAGTCATGTAGGAGAGCATCATGCCCGGGGCATTGCGGCACTCATAACCGGACCACTCCAGACCCTTCACCTGAACAGCGAAATCAATCGATCCCCGTCCGACCTCCTCGGCGGCCCTCCTGGAACCCTCGGCGAGGAGGTCGCCGATGCCCTTTCGATGCGCTGTTTGCTCCAGCAGGTGAAGCACGGACCCGAGGTCCCCGAACCGGACCTCCCGGCCGATGTCCTCGCGGGAAAGGATTCCGCGTTCAAAGCACTCGATGGCCCATGCGGCCACAACGCCCCCTGAGATCGTATCCAGGCCCAGATCATCACAAACGTAGTTGGCGTAGGCCACGTCCTCGATGGTCTCAAGATCGCAGCCCCCGCCGAGAAGGGCTATAGACTCGAATTCCGGCCCCTCCACCTCCACTTCTCCAAGGGAGGTTTTGGCGCGGCCGTACTTGCCGCAAGGCGTGGGGCAGCAGAAGCAGCCCTTGTCGGTGACCTTGAGCCGCTCTATAACGGCCTTTCCGTTGATGGCCTTGTAATGCTCGGAAAAAGATGTCTGGAAATTGCGAGAGGGAAAGGCCCCCACCTCGTTGACCCAGTTCGTGATACCGGCAGTGCCCTCCGGAGTCCAGCCCAAAAAGCCCGGTTTATCTCTAACACCGGCATAGGCCCTCTTGGCGGCCTCAAACAGGCCGTCCAAGTCATGGGCCTTAAGCGAACCGGTGCCGCGAACCAGTACGGCCTTGATTTTCTTGCTTCCAAGCAACGCGCCGATACCGGTGCGGCCGGCCTGCCGCCCGAAATCGTGCGAGATGCAGGCGAACCGGACAAGATTCTCGCCCGCCGGTCCGATGGTAAGGATCTCGAAGTCCTCTCCGAAGTCCTCCTTGAGCCGCTTCTCCAGGGTGAGGGACCCCATGCCCCACAGTTCCCCGGCCGGTCGCACCTCCACCGTGCCGTTGTCGATTACAAGAAGGCTCGGCTCGGCGGCCGCACCCGTCAGGACCATGGCGTCGTAGCCCGCATACTTGAGCGTGGGGCCGAAATGACCGCCCATGTTGGAGTCCGCATACCCGCCGTTGGCCGGAGACTTACATCCGAAACTGGTCTTCCCGCTCGCCGGCAGCAGGTGGCCGGACAGGGGGCCGGTGGCTATAATGAATGGATTGGCCGGATCGAACGGGTCGATCCCGGCCGGGAGCTCCTCCCACAACAGCCGCGCAACAAACCCGCGCCCGCCGATATATGCATCCGCCAGTTGCTGCGGCAGGGGCTGCTTCTCGATGCGGCCCGAGGACAGATCAATTCTCAGGATGGTTCCCGCATAGCCCTTCATGCGATCGCCTCCTTCCGGGGCTCTTTCGTTATTTCGATGGCGTCCCTCGGGCATATGGCTGCGCACTCGCCGCAGCCCGTGCATAGAATCGGTAGGCCGGTATCGGGATTAGGCCGGAGCACGGCATTGGGACAGACATCGATGCAGGTCCCGCATGCGGAGCACTCCCCCTCCTCAAGAACGAAACATTCCACTTCCCACACAATTGCATCCTCGGGGCAGGCGTCTGCACATGCCCCGCACTGGTCGCACAAGTGGATGCGATAGCTTCCCGGCGCAGGGAAACGCGCCTCGATCCGAAGGGCCGCCTTGGCGGTGGTGATCTCCCGGAAGTTGGCTATGCTGCAGGCCAGGAGGCACGCACGGCAGCCGGAGCAAAGTTCATCGTGGATGATGAATGACAACGGCTCATCTCCTTTCTTGGTCGTTTCAGATCGCAGCGGAGCAAATCACCGGCAAACCCGGCGACAGCCCTATTCCAGGCCTCCGTTGCCGATCAGGCCCAGTGCCCGGCCATACGGTCGATCTCCCTTTCCACCTCGGGCGGCAGGGGTCTGGGCTCGTGCTGCATAAGCTTTTCAGTCTCCCGTTGAAGCCGTTCGTGAAATTCCGGCTTACCCCTGGCGCGCCACTGGTTCATGGTTGAGCGGTCGAAAAGCCTGGAATACCAGATCTCCCGGAAGTACTTCATGGTGTGGTCTTCCATGAGGAAGTTGCCTCCCGGGCCGATCTCTTCCATGACCTCCAGGGCCAGGCGTTCCTTGTCCACGATTATCCCCCCCATGTAGCCGTAAACCATCTCGATGATCTCGTTGACCAGCACCATGTACTCGGGGGATATCAGGGTGGAGTGGTCCAGCCAGCCGTTGTCGTGGACCATGTTGGCGCCGCTCAGGGCCGAGCAGAGGCAGGAAAACGTCGCCTCCACGGCGGCCTGGGAATCGGGCAGCTTGGCGTCCGAGCACCCGGACATGCCCAGGAACGGGATGCGGTAAAAGTGAGCCATCTGGGCCATGGCCGCAGCCATTACGTTCATCTCAGGGGCGCCATAGGAAAAGACGCTCGTGTTCATATCCATGATCGTTGCAAAGGCCCCGTAGACAAAAGGAGTTCCGGGCCGGACAAGCTGACTCAGGACCAGGCCGAACAGAGACTCCACGCTGCCCTGTACAACGGTGCCGGCCAGGGTGGCCGGCGACGTGGCGCCGGCCTGAGGCCCGGAGTAGCAGACCTGGGGCAGACCCTTTTCCGCCGCATAGATCAAACGGTCCACCACGGGCGTCTCATAGACCAGAGGCGAGATAGGAGAGTTGAACAGGACCACCCGGGGCTTTTCCAGGAGCCGCTCCTCGCCGCCCACTATGGCTGAGGCCATTTCGACGATATCCCTTGCACCCTGCAGGCTGTCGCAGCAGAAGAGCAGGGGCTTTTCACAGCAGGTAAGCGCCTGTCGGGCCACTATCCGGTCGGCGGTGGCCGGAGGGACGTCCGAGGCCACGCCGATGGTCATGGTCCAGGTAAAGTTGGGAAGGCCGTCGGCCAGCCTCGAAATTGCCCTACAGTCATCGGAAGTAAACGGCCTCCGGGTCCCGTCCTCGGGATCCAGGTAGTCGTAGGCATCCACGGTAGGGCCATACCAGGTCTGGTCCTCCATGAGATCCACGGCCTTTTCCCCGTCCCGGTTATAGAACACGACCCGGTCCGCTACTTTTTCAAGGGCCTTTTCAACGACGCGCACGGGAATCCGGACCCGCAGTCCGTCCACAAAACATCCGTGTCCATAAAGGATTTCCCGTGCCCCTTCATGGTTGACCTGCACCCCGGTCCGCTCCATGAGCTCCAGAGAGGCCTCGTGAATACGATGAATCTGATCATCGCTGAGCACCCTTTGCCGCGGGCGGATACGCAACTCGAGCTTCCCGAAGTCCTCGACTGCCGGGGTCTCTTCCAGGGAGCACATAGAAATTTCAGTTTCCGGCTCCGCCGAGGTGTCAGGCTTGCCGGCGTTTTCATTGATTGTCTGAAGGTCTGGCTCGTTCATGGCTTCATCAATCCTCAGTGCCCGCTCAGGAAGGTGCTTCCCTTCACGGCTACGCCTTCTTCAAAACGGCTCAACCGCAGGGGGTTGTCCTTGTTGTCCCTTGCTCCGGTAATCAGGTCGGCGCAAAGCCTGCCGGCCGCTGGAGACACCATGATGCCCATCCAATAGCCGCAATTGACATGGAATCCGGGAACCTCTGCAACCGGGCCTATCAGCGGCTGCTCATCCGGGGTGTACACGTATTGACCTGCTGAAAGGGAGAGATCGGTCGTTTTCAGCCCGTCTATGATACCCGTCCAGAAGGGACTCAGCCGGCTCACCCTGTCCAGGGCCATTGCCGGGAAGTCCCAATCTCCCAGCGGGTTCTCCATAGGCTCGGAGACCGGCTCGTCCGGGTCCACCCATCCCACCAGTGCCCCGCCGGTCTCCGACCGCCAGTAGGAGCCGTTCACCAGGTCCACGGTAAACGGTGCATCCCGGGGTACTGCACTCGTCGTGACAAAGACCTTCTGCCTGCGAACCGGCTCAAGGGGCAGGTCCACGCCCACCATGCGGCCGACGACCCCGGCAAAGGGGCCGGCCGCGTTCACCACAATCCGCGTTTGCAGGGTCCCCCGGTCGGTTTTCACGGCCCGAACCCCCTTGCCGTCCGTCAGTATGTCCAAAGCCCTTGTCCTCAGATGGAACCGGGCCCCGGCCGCCTTGGCATACCCCTGTATCAACTCATGGACAGACAACCAGCCGTCGGATTGGCGAAAATTGGCCCCGGCCGTGGACGGAGACAGGAATGGAAAACGTGCATGCACTTCCCTGCCCGAGAGGAACTCCGAATCGCCCACCCCCAGGCGGTGGTGCTCGCTCACCGCCGCCTCGAGGCCGGGCAGCATGGTCTCGTCGTCCGTAATAAACAGATAGCCCTGCTGGTGAAGGTGAAGGTCGTATCCGGGAAGATCCATTCGCTCCGCGAAGTGCTCGAAGAAATCAATGCTCTCGAGGGCCAGTGTCGCCATGGCCGGCTCGGTAAATTGAGCGCGGAAGCACTCGGCCGACGCCCCTGAGGTGAGCGTACCCAGACCGTCGCGGGTCTCCAGGGCCACGACGTCCAGGCCGGACCTGGAGAGCCAGTAAGCCGTGGCCGCGCCTACGACGCCGCCCCCTATCACAACTGCATCCGCTGTCGCGTCTGCGGTTTTCGGAACATACTGCTTCTGCATTATCCTCCTCTCCTTTTCCCGGCTTCAAGGTATGGACATCGAAACCACAGAACGATGTTGATAGGCTCTCCTGATATGATCATGAACCGGCTCCTCGGTCCGCCATGAGCCTGCGGGCCAGCGACACCGCCTGAGAGGCGTCGCCGGCATACCCGTCCGCTCCGATCCTCTCGGCGAAGGCCTCAGTCACAGGTGCCCCGCCCACCATGACCTTGACAGGGTTTCCGTTCTCCCGGAACCGGGCAACCGTTTCGCTCATGGCCGGCATGGTGGTTGTGAGCAGCGCCGACAGTGCCAGGATGTCGGCCCGATTCTCTTCCACGGTCTGGATAAACCGCTCGACCGTAACGTCAACCCCCAGGTCCACGACCTGGAACCCGGCGCCCTTGAGCATCATTTTGACAAGGCTCTTGCCGATATCGTGCAGATCACCTTTGACCGTACCGATCACGACGGTCCCGGTGGAGTGAGCGTCGCTCTCCGTGAGAAGAGGTTTGAGAAAATCGAGCCCTTCCTGGGCGGTCCGGGCCGCCTGTAGCATCTCCGGGATGAACAGCTCGCCCCGGCTGAACCGTTCGCCCACCTCATCGAGAGCGGCTATGAGTCCCTCGTTGAGAATGGACGTAATTTCGGTCCCGGAGTCCAGTTCGTCCCGGACCATGGCGGCCATACCCTTCTTGTCAAACTGTAAAACAGCCCGGTAAATGTCTTCGATCGCCATGCCTTCTCCAGCCTCCTGATTCGAAACGCTTTTTCAATCCGGTGCAGGAACCGGTCTATTCACAAAAGCCTGATATAACCCGACCTTCGAGCCATGGTTCACGGTGGTGTCACCAGGACGGCGGGCTCACCACCCAGATCACCACACAGTCCTTCTTTCCATCGTTCAGCCAGGAGTGTGGCAGGAGACAGGAGTAGTAGAACGAAGACAGGGCCTTGACCCTGTAAGCATTTTCTCCCACGGTCAGGGTCATCTCTCCGGACAGCACAACTCCGAACTCCTCCCCCGGGTGGGCGTAAAGATCGCGGCTTCCCTTTCCCGGCTTGATCACCGTATAAAACGGCTGCATCTGTTTATTGCCGGCGACCCTCACCATCTGCCGAATAGTTGCATCCCAGCCCGGCATGTCCACGTCGGTCCATCTGTTTTCCGGCAGGACCATGGGATCGTCGATCAACTCGTCGATGAAAAAATCCACCACACGGTGCCCCAGGGCTCTGGCCAGCCCTCTCAGATTGGCGATTGAGGGAGAGGCTTTCCCATTCTCGACCTGGGAGATAAAAGCAGCGGACAGTCCAACCATATCCGCCAATTGCTGCAGGGTCAGACCTTTTTGAATACGCCACTCATTGAGCAGGCGGCCGATGGCTTCGTTCTCCTGCACGTGCCTCTCCTTTGAATCGAACCGGAGCAAATTTTTAAATATAGATTAATAAATAAAGTAACACTTAAAAACTTTTGTTGTCAAGAAAATTCTTCCAAGCTCAAACCTCCTTGACCTGAGTCTCCACTTCGGGAAGACTATGACGGGTCTGAACCAAACCGAACACCGGCTTCCCGGCGTCCATGCGGAAAGGGTTTTCAGGCACCGGCATGTTTTCAATCGAGAACTGCACCTGATGAAAGGCCTGGTTTTCATTAACCTTGAAAGCGCAACTTGTGGAATTACCCGGCAATGGATGCAAACGACCACTCCTCATTTCTCCTCTCCCGCGTTTTCGAGCAGCGAATGCTGCAGGCGGACATCCGCAGGATCCTTGATTCGTTGTCCTCTTCGGATCGGGAAGTCTTCCTGGATTCCATCTCCGAAACACTCGAAAAGTTTACCGCCCTCATGGAGGTGTCCAACAGGCTGGCGGACTCCCTGGAGCTCGACGCCTTGTTCGCCAGGCTGGTGGAGCTGGCCACCGAGGCCCTGCGCGCCGACCGCGGCACCATCTTTTTGAATGACGAAAAGACCGGCGAGCTCTTTTCCCGAATCACCACGGGCGGAGGCCTGAGCCGGGAGATCCGTTTTCCCAATCACCTGGGCATCGCGGGGAATGTTTTTTCCTCGGGGCAGGCCCTTATTATCCCCGATGCCTATTCCGACCCGCGTTTCAACCGGGAAGTGGACAAAGAGACCGGCTACCTGACCCGCAACATCCTTACAGTACCCATCCGCGACCGGAAACGCAGGGTGGTGGGCGTTATCCAGATACTCAACAAGGAAGGCGGCGAAGGGTTCATCGACTCCGACCTTTCACTCCTGGAGGCCATGGGCTCACAGGCCGCATCGGCCCTGATCAAGGCCCGGCTCTTCGAGGAAGTCGTAAGGGCCCGAAAGGAGGAAGCCGAACTCTTCGAGATCACTCGCGCCATTTCAACAGAAATCCAGCTCCTGCCGCTCATACAAAAGATTATCTCAACCGCTGTTGCCATGCTGGACTGCGATCGGGGGACCCTGTTCCTCAACGATCCAAAGCGGGGGGAATTGTGGTCCATGGTGGCATCGGGGCTCTCAACCCGGGAGATCCGCTTCCCCAACCACCTGGGTATTGCAGGGCACGTGTTCGTCACCGGCCGGGTTACCAACATACCGGATGCATATGCCGACACGCGATTCAACCCCGAAGTGGACCGTAAGACCGGCTACTTGACCCGCAACATCCTGTGCATGCCGGTGATAAACAAGAAGGAAGAGCGTATCGGGGTCATTCAGCTTCTCAACAAGGCAAACGGGCCTTTCTCCGAAAAGGACGAGGTTCGCCTGGCCGCCTTCTCGGCCCAGGCGGCCATCGCCCTCGAGAACGCCAAGCTCTTCCAGGACGTTCTCAACATGAAGAACTACAATGAGGCCATCCTGGAATCCATGACAAACGGGCTCATAACCCTGAACGATGAGCACACGGCCGAAAAATGCAACCGGGCGGCCCTTGAAATTCTCCGCGTCAACGAGACCGATGTGCTCGGAAAAGAGGTGAAGGCCGTTTTCCATGGCCCCGGCAACGCATGGATCAGGGAGACCGTGGAAAGGGTCCTTGAGGCTGGTATTTCGGACACTGCTATGGACCAGGAGCTCTTCCTGGCCGACGGATCAACCGTGTCAGTCAATATGCTGGTGGTGCCCCTGATGGACGAGGAGAACACGGGATTGGGGGCGCTGCTGATCATCGAGGACATATCGGGAGAAAAGCGTCTCAAGGGGACCCTGGCCCGCTACATGACCAAGGAGGTGGCCGACCAGCTCCTCGAGGACCCCCGGGCCATGCTTGGCGGCCAGGTGAAGAAGGCCACGGTCTTTTTTTCCGATATCCGCAGCTTCACCACCCTGTCCGAGAGGCTGGGGGCCAGAGAGACCGTGTCAATGCTCAACGACTACTTTACGGACATGGTGGATATTCTTTTCCGTTACCAGGGGATCCTGGACAAATACATCGGCGACGCCATCATGGCGGTCTTCGGCACACCCTTTTCCACGGGCCGTGACGA
>CAZEIA010000074.1:0-15291 GCA_964512335.1 uncultured Desulfobacterales bacterium | reverse complement strand
AAGTCTCCGCTGACATAACACTGCCTTGGAAAAACGGGCAATGGGGCGATATCTCCATTGAGGGAATCATCGAGGACTTGCTGTCCGACGACTCGAGGCTGGAGTGGACCCAAAAGGTAACCGGTTTCAAGATGCCGTTTATACGCCATCCCGAGTTCGAGCTGTTCAGCAAAGACAGTGTGCACTTCAATGCCGATGTTTTCTGCGCCGATTGCCACATGCCGTCTGTCAGGGTCGGAGAATACAGGATTTCCGACCATGATGTGGCAAGCCCCCTCAAGGCCGGCCTCGAGGCCTGCGTTCAGTGCCACATACAATCGAAAGAGTGGCTTAGAGACCGGGTGGGTTACACCCAGGACAGAATCCTATCCCTGATGCTGAGGGCCGGTTATGCAACGGCCGCCTGCGCCAGGCTTTTTGAGATCCTGCATGGTGTGCTGGCCCAAGGCGTCACCGTGGATGAGGCGATCTATAACCACGCCAAAGAAAATTACATGCAGGCCTTTCTGCGGGTGGTCTTTATCAATGCAGAAAACTCAACCGGCTTTCACAATCCCGCCGAAGCCGGCCGAGTCCTTGGAGACGCTGTCGCGTTTGCAGGCAGGACCGAGGCCCTGCTCAGGCAGATGCTGGCCGGTGCGGGCGTGGACCCCGGACTGGAGGTATCGCTGGACCTCGGCGGATACCTCAATGACAGGGGCGAGGCAGGTCTCAATTTCATGCAGGATCAGGAGTTCAAGGACCCGTTCGGCATTCAAGGGCGCTTTTTGTCTGAAGAGGCAAAAGGCCTGCGATGATTTTCCAGACACTCTTGATATGTATCCTGGACGGCTGATATTTATCCCGTAAAGCTCCTTAATTGCTGATAAATGACCATGATTACAGGAGTATATAATTATGGAAAGAAAAATTTTCATCACGGAATTTGACAAAAAACGGCTGGAGGAACTCATTGATGTCGCTGAGGAGTTCGGCGGTCATGACAGGAGGGATCTGGAGGCCTTGGCGGATGAACTGGCAAAATCAGAGGTGGTATCCTCTGAAGACGTACCGCCTGAAGTGGTTACCATGAACTCCAAAGTTCTTCTTCGAGACATGGAGACTTCTGAAGATATGACCTATGATCTTGTATTTCCTAAAGATGCCAATGTCGATGCAGGGGCCATTTCGATTCTGGCACCCATTGGTACGGCGATCCTGGGTTACGCTGAAGGGGATGCCATTGATTGGCCGGTTCCTTCCGGAGTTCGCAGAATCAGGATCGAAGAGATCATCTACCAGCCGGAAGCGGCCGGGGACCTTCATCTATGAGATAGCGCTGATAGACTCCATAAAGATCAATTAAACACCTGATAAAAAGTGCCGGTTTTTTCGCCGGCCTTATTGATGACGTAAGCTGCTGTCAGGGGGTTCAATGAACTACTCCATCCTAAAATGGGTTGGAGATGAGGCGGTACTGGACAATCTTGTGGCCGGTCTTCCCACCATTGTTCTGATCGGCCTTATTGTCTTCTGCATTGCCGTGCTTTCCAAGGGTGCAGACTGGATGATCGACGGCGTAGTCCAGCTCGCCGAGCGCACAGGCCTTCCCAAGATCGTCATCGGAGCAACTATTATTTCCCTGGGCACCACCATGCCGGAGGCCTTTGTCTCCGTCATGGCGGCCTTCATGGGCAATCCGGGTCTGGCGCTCGGCAACGGTGTCGGCTCCATAATCGCGGATACCGGGCTGATTTTCGGCCTGACCTGTATCCTGGCGGCCGTGCCCGTGAATCACTTCATCCTGAATCGTACCGGGTGGGTGCAGGTGGGATCAGCCACTCTGCTTGTCCTGGTAAGTGTGGCGGCCTTGATGAACTCGGCGGACGGCGAGCCGGTGATTCAACGCTGGGTAGGGGTGCTCTTTCTCTTGATGCTGATCGGGTATATGCACGCAACCTATGTCTGGGCCCGGCAAAGCAACGCCTGGGTCATGATTTCCAAAGAAGTGGATGAGGCGGGGGAACAGATCCCGTACATGGGCTTGGGGCTTTGCTGGATTTGCATCGTCGGAGGGCTGATCATGGTGGTCGTGGGTGCCAGGGTACTGGTTCCCAGCGCTTCGCAGATCGCCTGGCGCATCGGAGTGCCGGATGACGTGATCGCCGCCACCCTCGTAGCGCTTGGCACCTCGCTGCCGGAACTGATGACGGCCGTAGTCGCTGTTCGCAAGGGGCATCCGGAGATTACGGTCGGCAACATTGTCGGGGCGGATGTGCTCAACTGTCTGTTCGTTATAGGCGCAGCCGCGGCGGCCAGGCCCCTGGCGATTCCTCCCAACTTTTTCTATTTTCATTTCCCGACAATGCTGATTATTCTGTACTCGTTCCGGGGTTTTATTTTTATGAACAAGACCGGCGAGTTCAGGCGCTGGCAGGGTTTTTGGCTCCTGGGTATCTATCTGGTCTATATAATTCTGCAATACACCTTCAATGTCGGCGTGGAACTTCATTGAACCGGTCTTGATGGAGCGATTCAGCATAGGCCGTACGCGACAGGATCGATGGGGGTATGTGATGGAGATTATTCAGCAGTGCAAAAGCGATGACCATCGGCCTTGGGGTTTCTATGAGATCCTCTCGGATAAAGTGGATCACAAGGTAAAACGGATAACCGTTTATCCCGGACGGCGTCTCAGCTATCAGCGACATTTCCGGCGCACCGAGCACTGGTTTGTGATCAAAGGACAAGCGGTCGTGACCAGGAACGATGAGGACATCGAGCTCATGCCAGGCCAGGCCGTTGATCTGCCTGTTGAGACATGGCACCGCGTTCAAAACCCGGGCGCCGAGGAACTGGTGTTTATAGAGGTCCAGACGGGTGATTATTTTGGAGAGGATGATATTGAGCGATCCCAAGACGACTACGGCAGGGCCTGAAACGTCAGCCCCTCCTTACAGTCAAAAGGAGCAAGCCGTTGATCTCTTCTGATATTCTCCAAGCATAATTTCCGCAAGTCCATGCACAGACCCTTGATGCGGCTGTGAAACGAGAGGAGAAAACACGTGTCGATTAAAATCGCCGTATTGGGCGCCGGGCCTGGAGGATACGTGGCCGCTGTCAGGGCCGCTCAACTGGGTGCCGATGTAACGGTCATTGAAGCGGACAATCCGGGAGGTACTTGTCTCAATTGGGGATGCATTCCTTCCAAGGTCATGATTACAACGACAGACCTGCTGGAGAAGATCAAAAAGGCGGAAGGTTACGGCATTGCCATTGATGGAAGTGTCAGCCCGAACATGCCCCGCCTTATGGAAAGAAAAAACAAGGTCATTGAAGACCAGCGCAAAGGAATTCTTGCTTTACTCAAACAACATCATATCCGTTACTTGAGAGGGACCGGCTATTTGAAGGAAAAGGGCCTGGCCGGGGTCCGGCTGTCGGAGGGCGGAGAACAGGACGTGCCCTGGGATAAGCTCATTCTGGCCACGGGCACGACTCCGATCAGCCTGCCGGACCTCCCCTTTGACGGCGAAAGGATTCTGTCCAGCAACGATGCACTTTGCCTGCAGCAGGTCCCTGAGTCCATATTGATCGTCGGTGGCGGTGTTATCGGGTGTGAGTTTGCATTTATTCTTTCGGCCCTGGGGAGCAGGGTCACAATCGTGGAGGCGTTGTCCCGTGTGCTCCCGCTGCCCTCGGTGGATGAGGACTGCTCAAAAGTGCTTCAGCGTGAGATGAAAAAGCGCAGGATCAGTTTCATGGTCAATCGCGCTTTAGAGCGCGTGGTTGAGTCGGACGGCAAGCTGCGCGTCACCATCGGCCCGTCGCCTTTCCTTGAAAATCCGGGCGAAAGGGATAAAAAGACCGCCTGTGAGACCGTGGAAAAGATTCTGGTTTGCATCGGGCGGACCCCCGGCACCACCCGCCCGGAGGGGTTTGAACTCCTTGGGGCAAAGGTTGATGAAAAAGGGTGGGTGGTGACCAACCTGCGCATGGAAACCGGTGCTGAAGATGTTTATGCGGTGGGCGATCTTTTGGGGCCGTCCAAGATCATGCTGGCCCACGCAGCTTCCGCCGAGGGCCTCGTGGCTGCTGAAAACGCCTTGGGAGGACGACGTGACATGGATTACCGCATCATGCCAAGCGCCATTTTTACATCGCCGGAGGTTGCATGTGTCGGATTTACCCAGGCCCAGGCTGAAGAGCAGGGTTACCTGGTGCGCTCGGACAGTGTGCTGTTTAGAACGGTGGGTAAGGCCCAGGTGATCGGCGATATTGCGGGGCAGGCCAAGATCGTTTCGGAACGCGGCAGCGGGAGGGTTTTAGGAGTCCATATTATCGGACCGCACGCCACCGACCTTATTGCCGAAGGCGTGCTGGCCATCAAGATGGGAGCCGGTGTTCAAGATCTGGCTGAGACCATCCATGCGCACCCCACCCTGCCGGAAATCATGCTGGAGACATCTTTAAAGGCGCTGGATCGGTCTCTTCACGGATAGGGACAACTGGATTCCGCCCTTGTCTTCAGTGAGCGGTAAAGTTTATAGAAATCTCTTCACAAGGAGACCCGCTCGAAAACGTCCCGGTCGCGGTCTTGAAGGAAGACGTGGGCGAAAGGTCCCCGTGCGGCCTGGTCGAACCATGAGAGGCCGGTTTCTCGGCATTCCGGACAGACGCCCATGGGTATTCGAACGCCGAAAATATTAATTCCCGTGCTTGCTGCGGATTCCACACCCAGGGCTCCCGCGCAGTCTTTGCACACCCGTATGAGTTCCCGCTGCCGCTCGAAAATTCCGTCCGTGTCGTAAAAAATTTCCCTTTTCCGCTCCAGCACCTCGCCGGGAGAATGGGAAGGGGCTTCGTATTTGCCGTCCAGGAACGCCAGCCTCAGGCGTGCTGTGAGCCGGTCTATGTTCCGTGTAACATCCGGGCTCTGGGGCCGGTAGTCCCGATCGTAATATGGTTCCTTGACCGTGCGGGTGTCCAGCCCGGCCATGGCCATTATGATGCCCACATTGACATAAGGAAGGGCGGTTTCTACAGCGTAACCGCCTTCCAGCACGGCGATGTCCGGGCGGAGCCGGGCATTGAGCGCTGCGTAGCCGCGGGCGGAGAAGTTCATGTCGGTGATCGGGTCGCTGAAATGGTTGTCCTGCCCGGCCGAATTGATTACCAACTCCGGTTGGAAACGTTCAAGGAGGGGCATGACCAACTCTTCCATGACCACTAAGAACCCTTCCTCTCCGGTCTGTGGCGGCAGGGGGATGTTCACTGTGGAGCCCAGGGCGTTCGGGCCGCCCATCTCGTTGGGAAAGCCTGTCCCTGGAAAAATGGTGCGCCCGTCCTGGTGCATTGAGATGAATAGCGTATCGGGGTCGTGCCAGTAGATATCCTGGGTGCCGTCGCCGTGGTGGCAGTCCGTGTCCACTATGGCGACCTTACGAACCCCGTATTTTCGGCGGATGTACTCCACCATGATCGCTTCGATGTTTATGTTGCAGAAACCACGGTTGCCGTGGACCACCCGCATGGCGTGGTGCCCGGGAGGACGTACAAGAGCGAAGGCGTTGTCCACTTCCCTTTTCATCACCGCGTCCGCAGCCACCAGGCAGCCGCCGGCGGATATCAGGTGGCTTTCCGTAGTGACCGACTCCTCGTCGGGCACACAGAAGTGGACGCTTTGAATGTCTTCGATTGCGGCCGGGCGTACACGGTATTCCACTATGTTGTCCAGGTCCAGGAGCCCCTCTTCCAGCACCTGATCCCGGGTGTAGAGAAGGCGTTCCTCGCGCTCCGGATGCGTTGGGCTGATAGCCCAGTCGAATGCCGGGAAGAAAACGAGGCCCGTGCGCCTGAGTGTCTGTGTCATGGCAATCAGTACCTCCCCGCCCACTCGGGGATGAGCCCGGGTGTGACGCACATGCAAAGCCGGATGTTCCGGCCTGTTCGCGAGAATCCCTGAATCATGTTGAAGCTTTGCTGTTCGGTCACAACGATCTCAGCTTCCTCGTACGCTCCCCCGGCCTCGACAACGGCCTTTTCAAGGGCCTCCCTGGCAAGTGCCAAGCCCTGGGTCAGGTCGAAGTCCGAATCGATGAACTGTTGAATGCCCGCCTCGGGAACGACAACCGTACCTCTGCCGGTGTCCGCCTGGAGAGAGACCTCGGATGTAACCCTGGAAATGGCCGCGCCCACAGCATTCGCCACCCCGGCGTGGGGCGGTACTCGGCAGGGGATCCCTAACGCCTGCTCCAACGGTCCGGCCAGCTGTTCCGCCGGGCCGCCCACAAGGACTATGTCCGTGGGATCTATGATCACGCCTTCGAGGACCTCACGGACCGTGTATACCGGTTGTGAGTTGATGAAGTGGAGGAACGCCCGGACCGATTCGGCGATAAGGTCCGCCGTCCGGTCCAGGACGGCCTTGGCCGTTTCGGCGACATCCAGGCCGAGAGAGGCCGCTATCGTTTCCATGGCCTGCAGGGCCAGGTCCCGGTCGCCGGCATCGAGAAGATTAAGGGCTATCATGGCGTCTGTGGGCGTGGGGGCCGGACCACCCAGGGCTGCGGGCGGGCCGGACCTGAGGGGGCCGATTCGGAGCCGCCGGTCCCTATCCGTCCGGACCTCACTGTCTCCGCCGAGACCTATGGATCGTGTCTGAAGTGAGCGGATAAGGGTCAGATAGGGGCCTAGACGGATTCCGAAAGGCTCGAGCAGGGGAGCCCTGTCATAGATGATTCCGATGTCCGTTGTGGTGCCTCCCACATCCAATACCAGCGTGGTGCCCGGACAGGAATCCAGGGCCAGGGCGCCCATAATGCTGGCGGCCGGCCCTGACTGGGCTGTGCGGGCCGGGAACCGGAGGCTTTCTTCAAGGCCCACAGTGCCGCCGTCCGGCTTGAGGAGGTAGCGCGGGCCCCGAAGCCCATGTTCGTTCAGGGAAAGGACAAGCGCCCGGATAAAGGCCTCGTGAGTCTCCAGGAGCGCGGCGTTGAGGTAGGTGGTGGAGATGCGGCGGGGAAAGTTCAGGTTTCCCGAGACCTGGTGCCCCATGGCCGGCTGAAGGAATCCGGAGGCGGCCCATTCGGCCATGAGGAGTTCGTGGGCCGGATTGCGGACCGAGAACTTGCTTACCAGGCCAATGGACCTGATGCCCTGAGCCCGTATGGATTCAGCCGCCGCCGTCACCTGATTACGGTCAAGGGGTTTGACTTCAAATCCCCGGTGGTCCAGACAGCCGTCAACCACATGATAGGAAGGGCCCACCGCAAAGCGCGCAGGGTCCATACCGGGTCCTGCGGAAACGATCATGCCCGCCGGTGCGAGGCGGTCCTGGACAATGGCGTTCGTCGCCATGGTAGTGGAGAAGGCAAGGCGCCCTATACGCCCAGGGGGCAATCCGGAGACGGTCTTTCTTATGGCCTCTCGAAGAGTGGCCTGAAGGTCCTTCCCTGTGGGGACCTTGACGGACGAAACAACACCTTCTGAGGAGATCAGCACTGCGTCCGTCTGGGTGCCGCCCACATCCAGGCCCAGGATCAGGCCGGCTTCCAGGGCCTTGCAGGTGTCTTTCGGCATAATTTGGTTCCTCGCCCCGACCGTTGAAAAGGGCCTTGTTTAATGGTTGTAATCTATGTTCTATCCTTTCACTTACGCCTGCATCCACACCAAACAGCCTTATCAATGTTCAGGTAAAAAGCAAGACAAAGAGCCACGACAAAACGCCCGCTGAGATCGGAGTAACGATCCAGCCCACCCCTATTTTGATCAGTATTTTTGGGCTCACCGTGCGGATGCCGCCCACGAGGCCTACGCCTGCCACGGCGCCGACTATCGCCTGTGAAGAGGAGACCGGGATGCCCACCTGGGTGAAGATGTGGAGAGTCATGGCTCCGGCAAGGACCGTGACAAAGGCCGTGAACGGATCCAGCGGGGCGATTCCCTTGCCCACGGTCATCATGACCCTGCGGCTGAAGGTCAGTACACCGGCTGCAATGGCAAGGCCGCCGATCAGGCTTGCGGCCTCGGGGGTCAGGAGCCCGGCGCCGACATAAACGCCGGTTACGTTGGCTACGTTGTTCGATCCCAGGGTGTAAGCGCCATAACAGCCTGCGACCACGATGCCCAGAAAGTAAATTTGGCTTCGCCTGGTCATGCTCAGGTTGAGTCGATTGAAAAGCCAGGTGAGCAGTCGCAGCAGGAGGTATCCAAAAACAAGCCCGCAGGCCGGAGTAAGCACCCAGCAGGTGATGATTTTGAAAAGGCGGGTGAAATCCGGCGATCCACGGACCAGGCCTGCGCCCAGGATGGCTCCGATTATGGCGTGGGAAGAGGACGCAGGGAGAGCCAGTATGGTCAATGCAGTCATTGTGAGGGCGGCGCCCAGGGCACAGCTAAAGGCATCGATGGGCGCGAGGCGGGAGAGGTCGGTAAGTACCTGCATGCACTTGGGACCCTCGAGAATGGCCCCTATTATGACGAAGACAGCGGTGAGCCGGACGGCGGTTCTGTAACGAATTGTGCCGGTGGCGACCCCCGTACCAAAGATGTTGGCCGAGTCGTTTGCCCCGAGACTCCAACCCAGAAATGCGCCGCTGAGGATTTTCCACATAATGACCGGTGGTTACAGGTGTCGGGTGTCGGGTTACAGGTGTCAGGTTACAGGTGTCAGGTTACAGGGTGCAAACCGATGGATTTTGGGATCTAACCGAATTCGGGGCAGGCATATCCGGCGCCGGGCCTGCAAGAAGAAGGACCCGAAAGAGACGGTCATGTTCACTTGATGATGGAGCTGATGATGCCCAGGTGGTCACCGGCGTCCTCGATCATATCGCTAACCGAGCAGAGGCGGGAAAGAAACCCTGAGAGCAGATCCCCTTCCCAGAAATCATCCACAGGGATGGCCCTGGCATCTTTCATCAACCCGAACTTGAGGTCGTCAACCCGTTTTTCGTAGATCCGGATGGCCAGCAGTTTCTCCCGCAGATCCTCGCCGGCCATCATCGCCTGAAGGGTGATTCGAAGCATCTCGCACATCTGCTGATTCAGAAAGGCGACCCTGGCGGCTTCGCTTCTCAGGGAATCGGGAAACCGTATTTCCAGGTAGCACGCGGCTGAATACTCCAGGAGGTCGAAGACCTGGTCTACGATCTCCACAAACTTGGAGAGTTCCGGTCGAAGATATGGAAGAAAGGCCCCTTCATAGATATGGTGGACAATATCCCTGCGAATAACGTCCGCTTCCCGCTCCAGTTCCTTGACCTTTCGCATGCCTCGATGGTCGTTTTCCTTGATGGCCTTGAGAAAGGCCTGACATCCGGCGCCCAGCAGGCGGATGTGCCGGTCCATGTCCCGGGCCACTTCCTTCTCGAGGTTGCCGTGCCCTATCAGCTTTTTAAGAAACATGGTCTCCTCGCGCCCGGATAATCAGCATGGCGGCCATGGCGTCCATCATGGAAATAACGCCTACGATTTTCTCGCCGTCACAGGCGAACAGGCGGGCTACGCCGGACTGCTTCATTAAAGCCGCGGCTTCCACAAGGGGCATGTCCCTGCTTATGCAGGAGATCGGCCTGGATGCAATCTCCGAGACCCGCATCTCTTTCGGGTCCTTCCCTTGGGCAAGGACCTTGTAGACGATGTCCCGCGCGGTAATGACGCCGTCATCCATGTCTCCGCCGGGAAAGCGAACCAAAAGACAGCGTATGCGCCTGTCCACCATCAGCTCAATGGCGTTGTACACGGTGTCGTCGGCATTAACGGTCTCGAGTCGTGTGGTCATGAACTCGTATACTTTCATGGGATAACCTCCGAAAGGGGGGAGAATGAGGCCTTGGGGCCGTACTGCCGGGGAGGCCGCTCCGGATCTTGACACGGTCATTTATACTCGAAACCGCACGTTGTTTCAATGCTTCGCATTTCGTGCGGAGGTGGTGGGTAAAAGGACTGTTCAATGGGACAGGGATTGCCTCGGGTGGACATTGTTGGTAAGCTCCTCTTCGCGTAAGTGGAGGCCGATATTTCGGCCCTGAAAATTCGGGCGGATTTTCCCGTGGACAAAAGGGCGGTATATGGGAGATCAGGTGAACAAGGTCATTTGCTCGATGATTCGAGTGAGCAAGTTCCACGACAAAGAAGCGGTCCTTGAGGATATATCTCTGTCGTACTTCTACGGCGCCAAGATCGGCGTTGTGGGCTTGAACGGTTCGGGCAAGAGCTCACTGCTCCGAATTCTGGCCGGAGACGACCGGGAATTCAACGGCGAGTTGATTCTGTCCCCCGGCTACAGTGTGGGATTCCTCGAGCAGGAACCGATACTTGATGACGGGAAGACAGTCCGGGAGATCGTTCAGGAAGGGGTGCAGGAGGCGGCGGACCTCATGGATGAGTTCAACCTCATCAACGATCGCTTTGCGGAGCCGATGTCGGACGAGGAGATGGATCGCCTTATTTCAAGACAGGGAGAAGTCCAGGAGCGATTGGACGGGCTGGATGCGTGGGACCTGGACTCCCGGCTCAGCATGGCCATGGACGCCCTTCGCTGTCCGGAGAAAGAGACTCCGGCCAAGGTCCTCTCAGGCGGGGAGCGCCGCAGGGTGGCACTCTGCCGGCTCCTCCTTCAGAAACCTGACATCCTTCTCCTTGACGAACCCACCAACCATCTGGACGCTGAGACAGTGGCCTGGCTGGAACATCACCTTCAGCAGTATGAAGGTACCGTAATAGCGGTGACCCATGATAGGTACTTCCTCGACAACGTGGCCGGGTGGATCCTGGAACTGGACAGGGGGCGGGGCATCCCCTGGAAGGGCAACTACTCTTCGTGGCTGGAGCAGAAGCAGGAGCGCCTTCGCCGGGAGGAAAAGGCAGAGGGTCACCGCCACAAGACGCTCGAAAGGGAATTGGAGTGGATTCGAATGTCTCCCAAGGCCAGGCGGACAAAATCCAAGGCCCGTATCAGTGCCTATGAAAGCCTTCTTTCCCAGGAAGGGGCATCCAAAGTCAGGGATCTGCAGATTTATATTCCGCCGGGGCCCCGCCTGGGGGACAAGGTCGTGGAGGCCGTGGGCGTTTCCAAGGGCTATGGCGACCGGCTGCTGTTCGAGGATTTGTCCTTCTTTCTTCCTCCCGGAGGAATCGTAGGCGTGATCGGCCCCAACGGCGCCGGTAAAACCACCCTGTTCCGTCTGATCACGGGCCAGGAAAGGCCTGATACTGGTGAGATCCGCGTGGGAGAGACCGTACGTCTTGCTTATGTCGACCAGACAAGGGAAGGGCTGTCACCGAACAAGACAGTATGGGAGGCGATTTCAGGAGGCGACGATTGGATCGACTTGGGCGGCACGTCTGTACGGTCCAGGGCCTATGTGGCGCGGTTCAATTTCACCGGCCCGGATCAGCAGAAAATGGTGGGCACACTGTCGGGGGGGGAGAGGAATCGAGTGCACCTGGCATGCATGCTCAAGGAGGGCGCCAATGCCCTTCTCCTCGACGAGCCCACCAACGACCTGGATGTGAACACCATGAGGGCCCTGGAAGACGCCCTGGAGAACTTTGCAGGGTGCGCTGCGGTGATCAGCCACGATCGCTGGTTCCTCGATCGAGTGGCCACCCACATCCTTGCATTCGAAGGAGAGAGCCGGGCGGTGTGGTTCGAGGGGAACTACTCGGAGTACGAGGCGGATCGGAAGAAACGTCTGGGTTCGGAGGCGGACATCCCACGCCGTATCACATACCGCCCCTTGACCCGCGCCTAGAAAGCCGGTTTCAATTGAAACAGAGCTTCAGCTTGCCTGCCACAGCGGGACATGGCCGACTCCTTGTTTTTTTATGAGAGACCTTAAGGAGTATGGGATTAAAGTGCTCCATCGGATCACGAATCGGCCCCGTATTTCCCGAGCTTTTTGTGAAGAGTTTTACGGGTGATTCCTAGCCTTCGGGCCGCCTCGCTCTTGTTTCCTCCGGTCTCGGCCAGCGTTTTAAGGATTGCAGCTTTTTCAAGGTCTTCCAGAGAACTGCCCGTAGAAGGGTTTTTTCCGGCGGTTTCCTGAGTTTCGTTTCCCTCCCTTCGGTCCGGCATGAGTGACAGGTCGGCCCCGTCGATGATCTCGGAGCGGGAGAGCACAACGGCTCGTTCAACGGCGTTCATGAGTTCGCGCACGTTTCCAGGCCAGTCGTGTCGAAGGAGAAGGTCCATGGCCTGCGGTGTGAGTCCTCTTATCTGTTTTTGGTTGGTATCCGCAAACTGCTCCAGGAAGTGCTGGGCCAGAAGAGGAATGTCTTCCCGGCGCTCACGGAGGGGGGGCATGCGAATGGAGACCACATTCAGCCTGTAATAGAGGTCTTCGCGAAATCGGTCCGCCTGGATCTCCTCGATGAGGTCTTTGTTCGTGGCAGCGATTATTCGCACATCCACAGGCACGACCTCTTCTCCTCCGACCCGTGTGAGCTCCCGCTCCTGCAGGACCCTCAGGAGCTTGACCTGCATGGCGAGGGACATCTCGCTGATTTCGTCAAGGAAGATGCTTCCGCCGTGGGCCTGGCGAAAACGTCCTTCCTTCCGCCGGTGAGCCCCTGTGAAGGCCCCCTTCTCGTGACCGAAAAGCTCGGATTCGAGGAGAGTCTCTGTAATGGCCGCGCAGTTGACCTTGACAAAGGGCCCTTCTTTGCGGGGGCTGTTGTAATGAATTGCGCCTGCAATCATCTCCTTGCCGGTGCCGGACTCCCCTAAAACAAGCACCGTTGCCTCGGATGACGCCACCTGGCTGACGGTCTCGAGGACCCGAATCATGGCTGTGCTCCGGCCGATGATGTTCCTCCGGTCGAAGTGCTCTCCCAGCCGCTCCTTGAGACGCCGGTTTTCCTCCCTGAGCCGGGTGTGGTCCATGGCGCGTTCCATGGCATGCCGGAGTTCATCGAAATCCAGGGGCTTTGTGAGGTAGTCATAGGCCCCGTCCTTGAGGGTCTCCACCGCCGTCTCAACGGATGAGTAAGCGGTCATGATGATGACTGGTATGGCCGGGTTATACGCCTTGACGGCCTTAAGGGCTTCAGTGCCAGGCATCCGGATCATGCGGATGTCCATAAGGATCAGGTCAAAGGGCTGTTCCTGTACCATGCGAAGGGCTGTGTCTCCGTCGTCCGCTTCGTGGACCCGGAGGCCCCAGCCTCCCAGGAGGGTCCGAAGCATTGTCCGGTGGGCCGGGTCGTCATCCACCACCAGCACTGATTGCGTATGGGCGGGGTTCATGTCCTCTCCTTACGGTTTGTTTCTCACCACGAAGGACACGAAGAGCACGAAGAATAAACTCGAGGACAATTGTGAATAACGAGAATCCCTTCTCATCCCGAGCCCGGCCTCCTGCGCCACCGGCACCCTGTCCATTCGTGGGCCAAACTTTTCTACCCTTGTGATTCCAATTTTTTATGGCGTTTCAAGCGGCGGCTGAAGCTCTTGTGCAGAGCCCTCGGGCTCAGCGCACCTTTCATTAAACATGCTGACAAATCGCATCCAGCCTATTGCCTTTGTCCCCTTCGTATGCTTCGTGGTGGGTTAACCTCTTTTTGTCGGCTCTTGCGGGTCCAGGGGAAGCAGCACCGTAAAGGTGGTCCCCTTCCCCTTCTCACTCTCCACGTGTACTTCTCCTCCGTGACTCTCAACGATCTTGTGAACCACGGCGAGCCCCAGGCCCGTGCCGGAGGATTTGGTGGTGAAGTAGGGATCGAAGACGTGGGTTAGGTCATCGGGCTCGATGCCTTTGCCCGTGTCCCGGACTGTGAAGCGGGCGTGCCGGTTCGAATCGTCGATATCCACGGCCACGCTCAGTGTCCCGCCGTCGGGCATGGCCTCCAGCCCGTTTAAAAGCAGGTTCAGCAGGACTTGGGCC
The DNA here is from genome assembly GCA_964512335.1 of uncultured Desulfobacterales bacterium. Lineage (GTDB taxonomy): Bacteria > Desulfobacterota > DSM-4660 > Desulfatiglandales > HGW-15 > JAIPEI01. The sequence goes on along the minus strand of CAZEIA010000074.1, from coordinate 1,423 downwards.
ATGCGGTCGGAATCCATGGGGACGGGGTCCGAATGGAACCTGGTTTCAATGCCGACCCCCTGGTGCACGGCCTGGGCCTCTATCATCTTCAGGACGTGCCGGATGATTACGCCGGGCTGAACGGGTTTTATTTCCAGGGCAATGGGTCTTGCAAACTCCAGGAGCTGGCCGATGACGCGGTTGAGGCGGTCCACCTCCTGGATCATGATGACGGCTGTTTGGTGATCTTCTTCCATGTCGCTGTAACGTTCCTTGAAGTACGTGGCAAACCCCTTGATCGAGCTCAGGGGGTTACGGATCTCATGGGCCACACCGGCGGCAAGTCGCCCAACCGCGGCCAGGCGTCGTGTCCTTTCGATTTCCTTTTTCAGTGTCCGGACCTCGGTCATGTCTCGAAACAGGAGGAGCTTTCCGGCGGATTCCCCTTCGGGGCCCTTCAGGCTGCTTACACTGGCGGCCAGGGGTACGCTTCGGCCGCCCTCCAGTGTGCATTCTATCTCCTGTTCCAGGATTCGTCCGTTTGCAGGTGCGGCATCCAGCAGCGCCGCCAGCTCGGGGGGAAGTATATTTGAGGCCTCTTTTTCCAGGACATCGGTCCCGCGAGTGCCGAGAATTGTGGATGCCGTTCGGTTGAATGAGGCAATCCTGTGTTCCCCGTCCAGGGCCACCAGGCCCATGGGCATGTTCTGTACCACGTGATCCGAAAAGGCTTGAATCCGGCTCAGAGTGGTCCTGGCGGAGCGGTAGGCGTGGACCACGAACACGGATAACAGCCCTGCAAAGCCGATCAGGAGAAGGATGACGGCCATAATCACCGTGTGCCGGGCCTCTTCTTTTCGAACTTGCTCGAACGGACCGAGGTCCAGACCAACAAAGATGATACCGGGCCTTTGCGACTCCTCCGGGCGGTTTCCGGTTAAGACGCCTCTTCCCATCGGCCCCCGTTCGCCCCCGGGGCGGCGGAACCTGGACTGGTGGGGGGAGAACGTTCGAAAGACCTCGAAGACCGGGGCCCCGTCGGGCCTGTGAATCCGCCGCCATTGAGGTTTGACCCTGGAAGGGACATCATCCAGGTCCACGCCGGCGTCGTAGGCCTCGCCTATGCTCTCCTGGTCACTGTGGGCAAGTATGCGGCCTTCGTGGTCAGCCACCCCCAGGTATACGATGTCAGGCTGTTGGGCCGTCTCCGTGAGAAGGCGCTGGAGCCTGAAGGCGGCGCCGTCCATTCCCATCATACCCATCATGCCGGTCCTGGCCCCGGCCTCGAATGAGCGAATGAGGGCAGCGCCCTTTTCCAGGAGCAGGAGGTTTGTCATTTCCTGCTGCCTGCGGATGTTCTCCGCGGCCCAGAAGATGAAGATGGGTGTGAGGATCAGCACCGCACCCAGGAGTATCCACGGCGGAACCCCGAGGAGGGATCCGG
>CAZEIA010000073.1:4105-15427 GCA_964512335.1 uncultured Desulfobacterales bacterium | reverse complement strand
ACCTGAAACCCGAAACCTCAAGCGAATAAAGCCGGAGCCGGTTGCACCACGCTTGGGTTGCGGGCAAGGGCCCGCCTTGGATAATTTTAAAGGTTGAATATATGACATCCAGGAGCCAGTCTCTCACAAACAATGCTATCGGGCGTTTCCTGAGTTCTGTGCGGCTGACGCTTGCCATCCTGATTGTCCTGGCGGCGGTATCCATCGTGGGAACCCTGATACCCCAAAGCGAGGGCGTCTCGGAGTTCGCCCGGGGCCTCAGTCCCGGCACGCTGAAGCTCTTTACAACCCTTGGACTTTTCGACGTCTACCACTCATTATGGTTCCGCGCCCTGATTTCCCTTTTGGCCCTGAACCTGATCGTCTGCAGCCTGAACCGCCTCGGGCCGACACTCCGCCTTTTTCGGGCCGCCCCTAAACCGGACCGGACCCGCCCTTTCGAGGATGTCCCGCCCGAGAACCGTTTTTTTACGGACCTTTCTCCTGCGGAAGCCGCTTCCAGAGTTGAAGGCCTGGTTCGAGACAAGTACGAAAAATTCGCCAGGAAAGACTCGCCAAATGACATTTTTATGGTGGGAGAGCGTGGACGGTACTCCCTGTTCGGAGTATACATAGTCCACCTGAGCGTTCTTCTGATTATTGCAGGCTCCATTGTGGGTTCCCTCTGGGGGTTCAAGGGTTTTGTAAACATCCCGGAGGGGGAGGGCGTGAATACGGTCCGTCTGCGGAACTCGCACACCCACAAAGAACTCGGCTTTCGCGTGGAATGCGTAAATTTCGACGTTACATTTTATGAAAACGGGACTCCTGAAGACTACAGATCCGATCTCCGCTTCATGGACGACGATATGGAGAAAGACGTCGTGCTGCGGGTCAATCACCCGTTTACTTACCGGGGGATTCGGTTCTACCAGTCAAGCTACGGCAACATCCCGGGGAACGAAGTGGATCTCTTGATACGCCGGGGAGGGACGGAGAACGGCGAGACCGTTCTGCGTGCGACCCGGGGAGAGGAGGTTCAGCTTCCTGGAGATGAGGGACATTTTGTGGTGGAGGAAATTCGGGGGGATTTCATGCGAATGGGAATGGGGCCGGCGGCGCGTATCTCGGCCCATCCCGAGGAGGGCGAACCATTTACGTTCTGGGTCTTCCTTCATCCCGACCGGGCTCAGGCCCGCTTCTCCCAAGGTTTCCAGGCTTTTCCCAGCCTCAACCCTTCGGCCTTTGAACCATACACATTTTTCCTGAAGGGTATTGAAAGCCGCTATTACACCGGGCTCCAGGTCAACAAGGATCCCGGCGTCCCTTACGTCTGGGCCGGCTTCTTTCTGATAGTTGCCGGGCTCTTCGTCACCTTTTTCATGTCGCACCGCAGATTCAGAATACGAATTCAGGATATCGGCGAGGACGGGACCCTGGTGAGCGTGTCAGGCAGGGCCGACAAGAACCCTGTGGGCGCTGAGAGAGAAACAAGCATGCTCGTCGCCGGTTTACAGAAAATTCTCGTTGAACAGGAACGTACATCATGATCAATGCAGTGATACTAAGCTATGTGACATTCGTCTATTTCATTTCCTTCACAGCTTACCTCCTGATGATGGTTATGGGCCGGGCCTTTTTCGGTCGTCTAGCCACGGTCGTTACGCTGGCAGGCCTGATCACACACTCCTTTGCTATCATCCTGCGGTGGTTGGAATCCTATAAGCTCGGCATCGGTCACGCACCCATGTCCAACCTCTACGAGTCCCTCATCTTTTTCGCCTGGACAATCATCCTGCTCTACATGATGGTGGAGTGGCGGACACGCAACCGAAGCATCGGCGTCTTTGCCACGCCTCTGGCCTTTCTGGCCATGGCCTATGCCTCCTACTCGCCCAATATCACGGACCGGATTCAGCCTCTTGTCCCTGCACTGAAAAGCAACTGGCTCATCGCCCACGTAATAACCTGCTTTTTCGGATACGCGGCATTCAGCATCGCGTTTGGACTGAGCATCATGTACCTGATCAAGAGAAGGCATTCCGACCAGAACGGAAGCATGTTCGTGCGGCTCATCCCCGGGACCCACCTTCTGGACGACCTCAACTATCAGTTGATCCTCATCGGATTTCTCATGCTCACCCTGGGCATCATAACCGGCTCGGTCTGGGCTCACTCCGCCTGGGGAAGTTACTGGAGCTGGGATCCCAAAGAGACATGGTCCCTCATCACCTGGCTCGTTTATGCAGCCCTTCTCCATTCCCGCCTGATCCGCGGCTGGAAGGGAAAGCGAATTGCCGTGCTGTCCATCATTGGTTTCGCTTGCGTCCTGTTCACTTACTTCGGCGTGAACTACCTTCCCGGGCTTCACAGCTATGCAACTACATGAGCGAAAAACCGTGATTCGTGCCCGTGGCCCGTGTTCGTAAAAAGGCGCCCAGGATCAAGATTACCGGTTTATCCTCTCGATACCTCGACATCTCAATGCCTTTTTGTTTCCTCGCGCTCCTTGACATAAAATTCAAATCCTCTGTAAGCGGGGGTTTCATGTCCCTTTACAACACATGCCGCAACTGGTAGAGTTATTGATTAAGTTTTCACACCTTGGAAAAAGGAACCGTGGCCGGTCTCACTGATCGTTGACCCTGCTGCGGCACGGGCGAAAGAGGCGTGGACGAAAAATCCGAGGAAACCAAAGACCGGCTGAAGGCCCGCCTGAACGAGGCCAAAGTCTACGATTCCATGGGGCTGTACGATGAGTCCCGGGATGTCTATGTGCGCGTTCTAGCTGAATTCCCGGACATTCCCGAACACAGCAGGGCCCGCATCCAGGAAGAAATTGACCGCATCGAAGGCGAAATCAGCGGGCGAAACGGGGAAGAGGCTGAGTCCAACCTCTCACCGGAGGAACTCTCGTTCATTCGGAATAAGGTCCTGGACGGAGAAAACGTGGAAGATGTCTTCGCCCGTGCCACGGCCTTCATAGAGACCGGACATTACCAGGAAGCCCTCGATGAGTACCGCAGACTTCTCAAGCGTTCCTTTCCCATAGATCGTATTCTGGGAAATTTGATCCCGTGCATCCTAAGGGTTCACGGCCCTGACCGCGCTGTAAAACAGATGGAGGCCCTTTATAGCGAAGCCTCCCTGGGCAAGCGTGAGCGGGCCCGGCTAAAGTTCAAGCTCGGAGTGGAGATGGAAAACCTCCAGCGTGTAGACGAGGCCATATCACTCTACCGCTCGGCGCGTATGACCATTCCCGAAGACCTGAAAATGCGCTCCGCCCTCGACGCCAAGATCGCCGCGCTATCCACTGATTCCCCATATGCATACCTTCTTAACCAGGGATGGATCACTGAAGATGACCTGGAAAAGGCAAGAACTCAGGCGGCTCAAACCAATGCGAGCGTTGAGGCAGTGCTCATGGATGTATTCAACATCGGGAAAGAGGACCTTGGACGAAGCCTGTCCCTCTACTACCGTCTCCCATTTAAGGCTTACGATCCCAATGCCATGGCCCCCGTGGAACTCCTTAACCGGCTTGACCGTTCCTCCCTCTCGCTGGAGGGATGGGTGCCTCTGGCAGTGTATGACAGGGAAGTGGATATCATTATGGCGACGCCTGATGATGCCTCAAAGACGCAGCGCATCCTCAGCCTGGTAAAAGCCGATTCAATCAACATAGCGGTGGGAATTCGCGAGGAAATCGAGACCTACCTGGAGAGATTCTATCGTGTGGTGGAGCAATCCGGAAAATCACCCGACCGGCAGTATGCAGACAAGGCTGTCGAATCAAGAAAAACCCGAAGGGAGCCACGCTACGCTCCGTCCATTCCCCGTTTCTCGTATGTAGAGTTCAGCATCGAGGCTAAGGAGGGGCATGTGAAGGACTGCCGCCTCGATGTCCTCAACTGCTCGGAAAACGGCATCGGGTTACTGCTCCCAAAGGAGGAAAAGGAAATTGCAGACATGATTACGTCCGGCTCAATTATTCCGGACATGATCTTTTACGCCCCCTGGACCCTTATCCGGGCGGACGCCAAGGTCCGCCACTTGACAAAGCTCACAAACGGCCCTCACAAAGGAAACTACCTCCTGGGCGTGGAATCCGAAGAGGTTGTAGAGAGTTCGAGGGAACCTGAATAAGCCTTCCGCAAGGAGGTTTTCATGACAACCTGGTCATCCGCACACATAGAAACCAGGCTGATACATGCCGGCGAACCCAAACCCCGAATAGAGGGTGCGGTCAGCATCCCGGTCTTTCAGTCCTCGACCTTCGAGTACGCAGGGCAGGAAAGTTACCACGACCTGCGCTATATCCGTCTGAACAACACCCCGAATCACACCGCTGTCCACGAAAAACTGGCGGCCCTCGAAAACGGGGAGGCCGCCCTGGTAACTGCAAGCGGCATGTCCGTTATCTCAACGGTCCTTTTGGCGTTTCTGTCATCAGGGGACCACTTGATTGCACAGGACTGCCTTTATGGAGGCACTCACGATCTGCTGAAGGTTGACCTGCCGGCCCTGGGCATCTCCCACAGCACCCTGAACGGAGCCGCCCCTGAATCATGGAAAAAGGCGCTTCGCCCGGAAACACGACTCCTTTATATGGAAACCATCACCAACCCGCTTCTGCAGGTGGCTGACCTGGAGTCGGCCGCCGTCTTTGCCAGAGAAAACGAGCTCATTTCCATAATCGACAACACGTTTGCAAGTCCCATAAACTTCCGTCCTCTTGATTGGGGTTTCGATCTGTCCCTGCACAGTTGCACCAAGTACCTGAACGGGCATTCGGATATCGTGGCAGGTGCGGTAATAGGGAAAAAAGAACACATCGAAAAGATCACGCACAAGCTCAATCACCTGGGAGGATCCCTGGACCCCCACGCCTGCTTTCTCCTCCACCGGGGGCTCAAGACCCTGTCCGTCCGCGTCCGGTATCAGAACGAGAGCGCATGGGCCGTCGCAAAATTCCTTGACCGGCACCCCGGCGTCAGCCGGGTCCACTATCCGGGCCTTGAAAGCCACCCGGATCACCAGCGGGCGTGCCGCTTCCTTGACGGCTTCGGGGGCATGGTGAGCTTCGAACTCAAAGGTGACGCTGAGAGGGCCGATACGTTCATCAAAAACACCACGCTTCCCATCAGCGCACCCAGTCTCGGCGGGGTAGAGACACTGATAACACGGCCCACGACCACCTCCCACTCGGGGGTGTCCCCGGAGGACCTGCGGGCGATGGGCATCAAGGAGACGCTTATCCGGTTATCAGTGGGACTGGAGCATCCGGACGACCTCATCCAAGACTTCGGCCGGGCCCTGAAAGCCGTGAGCTGATCAGCTCAGAGTTCTCTTCAGGAGGGAAGCGAACTCTTCGATCTCCTCTTCTGTGGTGTCAAAGGAGGTCATCCAGCGCACCTCGGACTTTTCCTCGTCCCATATGTGGAAAAAACAGGCTTCCTGAAGTACAGGAACCGCCTCTCGAGGAAGAACCGCGAAAACACCGTTGGCCTCCACCTCATAGGAGATCCCGACGCCTTGGATGCCTGAGACACTGTCAGCAAGAAGCCGGGCCATGCGGTTGGCGTGGCGGGCGCTCCGAAGCCATAGATCGTCCTCAAAGAAGGCCAGGAACTGGGCTGCCATGAACCGCATCTTAGAGGCGAGCTGCATCCCCTGCTTGCGGATGTATTTGAAGGCATGGGCCAGGGCCGGATCGAAGAACACGACCGCCTCTCCGTACATCAGACCGTTCTTTGTGCCTCCGAAGGAAAGCACATCAACGCCCGCGTCTCCGGTGACTGCCCTGAGGGGTAGATCAAGGGCCGCCGCGGCATTGCAGATGCGCGCGCCGTCCATGTGGACACTCATTCCATGCGCATGAGCGAACGAAGTGATCTCCCGGATCTCCTCGGGTCTGTAAACGGTACCCAGCTCCGTGGCCTGGGTCAGGGAAATCACCTTGGGCTGTGCGTGGTGCTCGAACCCGATGCTGTGCAGAAAAGGCCGGATCTGTTCCACCGTTATCCTGCCGTCCTCCGTTGGAACAGACAGAAGCTTGCATCCCGTAAATTTCTCGGGCGCCCCGCACTCGTCTTCGTTGATGTGGGCGGTCTTTGCACACACCACCGCGTGATGAGGCCGTGTCAGGGCCTCAAGGCACAGGACGTTGGCCCCGGTCCCCGTGAACACGAAGTAGGTCTCCACTTCCTCGCCGAACACATCCCTAAAGGCCCTTTTAGCCGCCTCGGTATATACATCGTCGCCATAGGCCACCGTGTGACCGCGATTCACATCCGCCATGGCCTTGAGCACCTCGGGGTGCACCCCCGAGTTGTTGTCGCTCGCGAACCCTTTTTTTATTCCCTTTTCCATCATTTGCTTCCGTAAGGGTATAGGAGGCGTCCAATATGTCAGCAGAGAAGGGCCTCGTCCTTGAGCTCGCTCCCGAAGCGTTTTACCACCTCTTCCACGGTCAACGAACTCTTGGCCTCCCCCTGGACATCGTACTTGAGCCTGCCCTCGTGGAGCATGATCATTACGTTGCCGTACTTTATGGCCTGATTCATGTTGTGGGTGACCATGATAGTGGTCAAGCGGTTATCTGATACAATCTTCTCGGTAAGTCTCATGACCAGGTCGGCGGTCTTGGGGTCCAGGGCCGCGGTGTGCTCATCGAGCAGCAGCAGCTTGGGCATGCTCAGGGTAGCCATCAGCAGGGTCAGGGACTGCCTCTGCCCGCCGGACAAAAGGCTCACGCTGTCTTTCAAGCGGTTTTCCAGACCCAGGTCCAGCATCTTGAGCGTTTCCCGGTAGTGTTCCCGCCTGGCCTTCTTGACTCCCCAGCCCAAGCCCCGCATCTGACCGCGAAGGTCGGCCATGGCCAGGTTCTCTTCAATGGTCATGGAAGAGGCCGTACCCATGAGTGGATCCTGAAAGATCCGGCCCAGGTACTTGGCCCGCCGGTGTTCCGGCAGGTGTGTGACTTTGGTGCCGTCGATGTAGACCTCCCCTTCGTCCGGGGTATATGTGCCGGAGATGAGGTTCAGCATCGTGGTCTTTCCCGCCCCGTTGCTTCCGATGACCGTGACGAAATCCCCTTCCTCTATATGGAGGTTCAGGCCGTCCATGGCCGTCTTTTCGTCTATGGTACCTTTCTTAAAAACCTTTCGAAGCCCTTCCAATCGTACCATAAGGAAATCTCCCGGACCTGTCATACCCCTCTCAGATGAAGCTTTCCCTCTTTACCGCCCTTGAGCGCGGGTAGCCCGAGCGCCAGAATCACCATCACACCCGTAGCCAGTTTCAGGTCGGTCGGCGCCAGTCCCATGCGAAGGCCCACGGCTATAATGAACTTGTACACCACGGAGCCCACAAGCGCGGCCATGGTTAACCGAATCACGCTCTTTTTGCCGGTACGCACCCCCACCAGGGATTCACCGATGATGATGGAAGCCAGGCCGATGACAATCATGCCGATGCCCATGCCCACGTCCGCAAAACCCTGGCTCTGCGCCACCAGAGAGCCGGAGAGGGCCACGAAGGCATTGGAAATACCCAGCCCCAGCACGGTCATGTTGTCCGTGTTCACGCCCAGAGTGCGGATCATCTGCTCGTTGTCCCCGGTGGCGCGCATGGCGAGCCCTTTCTGGGTGTGGAGAAACAGGTCCGTAAGGATCTTGAAAGCAAAGGACACCAGAAAGAAAAAACCGATCATGGGAATGAACCGGTTCATGTCAAGATTCTCGAGAGGGGTAAGAAAGGTGTCCACAGTGAGGAGTTGGATGTTGGAGCGGCCCATGATTCTCAGGTTCAGCGAGTACAGGATGGTCATCATGAGAATGCCGGACAAAAGGCTGTTGATCCTTAGGCGGGTATTCAGAAGACCCGTGCAGCACCCTGCAAGAAAACCCGCCATCACGGCTGCGAAAATGCTCAGGAGTGGATCGACATTCAGGGTGATAAGACGAGCGGTTACGGCGGCCCCGAGGGGAAAACTTCCGTCCACGGTCAGATCGGGAAACGCCAGCACCCGGAAGGTGATCACTATACCAAGCGCAACCAGTGCATAGGCCAGCCCCTGCTCCAGCGATATCGGCACCGTTAGCATAAAACCGCTGAACAGCATGTAAGCACCACCTTAATAACAGAGGGAGGCGTTGGACGCCTCCCCCGTTGTCCACATATTATGTGCCCTACTCCCCTTTTACCACCTCACCGTTTTCGTCCCACATCTTGTCGGCGGCGTGTCTCATAAGGGTCTTGGGAAGCTCAACGCCCTGCTCTTTGGCGTTCTTGAAGCTGACCCACAGGCTGTAACCCGCTGCCAGGCCTGCAGGGATCTTTCCGGGGTCCCCGCCCTTGAGTATAGCGGCGGCCTTCTTGCCCGCAGTGTAGCCGACCATGTAGTAGTCGAGCCCGTACACCGCCACGGCCCCCCGGGGCACGCTGTCCCGGTCTCCGGCGAACAGGGCGATATTGTTGGAGTTACACACCTTTGCCACGGATTCAAAAGCGGAAACGGTTGTGTTGTCGGACGTGATATGGATGGCCTGGACCCTGCCCACAAGGCTCTGGGCCGCCTGCATGACCTCGGCGCTGCTCGAGACATGGGCCTCTACGAGCTCGCACCCCATGGCCTCGACGGCCTCCTTCATTTCCTTGATATGAAAGGTCACGTTCACATCGCCTGGATTATAGATGGTCCCCCACTTCTTCACATTCGGCATGATCTCCTGGTACATCCGGCACTGGAGCTCGACAGGCCACTTGTCGCTGACACCGGTGACGTTGGTGCCTGTCTCCCCGAGCTTGGGCACGATACCCGTCTGGACCGGGTCCGTTACAGAGGAGAATACTATAGGTATGCTCTTGCTGACCTTGACCTGGGCCTGGGCGTTCGGAGTGCTGATAGCATGCACCAGGTCCACCTTGTCGTCCTCGAACTTGCGGGCGATTATCGCGCAGTTGGCCTGATCGCCCTGGGCGTTGGCCCTGTCGATCTTCAGATTTTCTCCTTCGATAAACCCTTCCTCCGCCAGAGCGTCGGCAAACCCCTTGGAATCGTTGTCCAGGGCGGGATGGGAAACAATCTGGGCTTCCCCAATGCGGTACATCTTCGCAGACACAGCCGTCCCGGTCGCAAGGCCGACCGCGAGTACGAGCGCCATGACACACATCAACCTTTTCATAAGCCTACCTCCTTTTATGAGTTGACACGATAAGACCCTGCATTCTTCCAATGATTTATGGGCACGCAAAAACTCTAATCCCCCGCTGACACGCAGAGAGAGCATTGAGTAAAAAATCAGGTATGATTTCCACGGGTAAGGACCTCGAAGTATATGCAATGGCCGGCCGCGCTGTCAAGGCCTATAAACACGGGCTGATGAAGGTGCAGGTGTATTTGGAGGCGGAGGTGGAGACGGCTTAACAGCTATCAGCCTAGTATTCCCGCCACTCGCATTCCAGGTGGACGCACTTGGTCTTAATCCTGGCCAAAATCTCATCCCTCCGGCCCCGGCACCAGTCGGGCAACTCCTCCTCCCATCTAGACTCGGAAGGGACTTGAACGATGGTAGGGTGCTTCATGCCGGGTTCAACTCTTAGTTCAATGAATTTTTTGCCCTCGGAGTAAAGGATATACCCGAACGATATGATAACATCATACCCGCTCACGGAGGCGTCATCATGCGATTCAGGGCCTTTATCATTTTTTGGAGCAACCTTTGATCGGCTGTTTTCTGCATTAACAGCAGTCCCTTGCACCCCATCCAGCAGTTGAATCCTCCGCAGGTGCCTCCCCTGATCAAAGCCTGTCTCCAGCCAAGTGTGAACAATCTCCAGGGCCAGGTCCAGGGGAATCATTCTCGCACCCAGAGAAAGGACATTTGCGTTGTTATGACGGCGTGCCAGCTCGGCACTCTCCAGGTTCCAGCAGAGGGCGCAACGCACTCCAAGAACCCGGTTTGCCGCCATGGCCTCCCCGTTTCCAGAACCTCCCAGAACAATCCCCCTGTCACAGGTTCCCCGGGCAACGGCCTCTGCCGCGGGACGAATATACAACGGATAGTCCACTGGATCCTCGGAGTGGGTCCCGAAATCCTCAACCTCATGCCCCTCTTTAATGAGATAATCCTTTATTCTCTCCTTGTACTGATACCCGGCATGATCAGTCCCCAAGGCGATTTTCATGGCAAAGACCTCCCCCTTTTTGATTCAGCTCATCCCCTTGACTAATGGGGACCCCAAAAAAACAGCGATTCGGCCGTAACCTTTCCTACGCTAGCCGGAAGAGGTCTTCCCGTCAAGGGGTCACGAGTATGGAAGCGGAACCTTTCCATAGATTCGGGTTGCAGGCAACCATGCCGTGCTCTAATCTATAGCTTCAAGCACTTTTAAGGCCGCCTCATAGGCGCCGGAGAAAGGAGACCCTCAATGCCCGTGCCAAGCCTCTCCTCACGGACCAGGTTTTTTATTTCCGTCAACTTCCTCTCGACCCTTTTCCTTGCCGCCCTGCTCCTGCTCGGAAGCGCAACACCTCTCTTCGCCCAGAACAGGCACCTTCTGTGGAACGTGGATGCCGGAGAAGGGCGCGTCACTCTCATGGGATCGATTCACACCCTTCGTCCCGGTGACTACCCCCTGCCTTCTGTATATGAACGAGCGTACAATGACGCAACAGCAGTTGTTTTTGAAACCGACATCGCCCGAATGAACGATCCCGCCGTTCAGGAGCGCCTCCTCTCACTCGGGCTCTACCCCGAGGGAGAAACTCTTCGAGGCCAGCTGGCTCCGGAGGCCCATGAGGCCCTTGCCACGGCCTTGAGAGACCGAGGGCTTCCGCCGGAGCAGTTTGAGCGGTTCAAGCCCTGGTTCTGCGCCTTTACCCTGATGATGCTCGAGCTTCAGCGTCTGGGTTTCAGCGCTGTTCACGGCCTGGACGTGCACTTTTTCAACAGGGCGGCTCAAGACGGCAAACAATTGTTCCACCTGGAGTCCGCCGAGGCCCAGATTGAACACCTGGCCTCCCTGGGACAACGCCGGCAGGAAAAATTGCTCCTGCAATCGCTGCAGGACCTGGAAGTCCTGGAATCCAAGGCCGCGGGAATGACAGAGGCCTGGCGAAAAGGTGACGCGGAGGGTCTCGACGAAATCATTCAGATGGGTTTCGATGGGTTTCCCGAGATATACGACCGCCTCATCACACAACGAAACCGTGACTGGCTGCCCCGCATCGAGGACCTTATCAAGGGCGGTGAAAATGTCCTCGTCATCGTTGGGGCCGGGCATCTTGTGGGAAGCGACAGCCTGGTCCGGTTGCTGAAGGATCGGGGTCACCGCTTG
>CAZEIA010000073.1:0-4005 GCA_964512335.1 uncultured Desulfobacterales bacterium | reverse complement strand
CCACAGGATAAGCCATGGACACCGGAACAAACACCCGCTGTACGCCTCGTTTTCGACTGCTCGAACCGAACCAGATTCAACGCCTCCACCACGCCGCCCTCAGGGTACTCGAGGAGGTCGGTGTAAGGGTCCTTCACGCCGGAGCCGTTGAGCTCCTTGCAGGTTTCGGCGCGCGGGCCTCGGACGGAAAGACCGTCCGGATTCCTTCCTACATGGTGGAAGACGCAATCGCCTCAGCCCCTTCCAACCTGGTCATATTCAATCGAAACGGCGTTCCGGCCATGGAGTTGGGAGGCCGCAGGAGCTACTTCGGAACGGGCACGGACCTCCCCAAGACCATTGACCTTAAAACCCGCGAGCACCGGGACACATTGGAGGAGGACATCCTCAGGAGCACCATCATCAGCGACGCCCTCCCCAACATCGACTTCATAGGATCCTACGGGCTGCCCAGAGACGTGCCTACGGGGCTCCACTATATACGGGATTTCCAGCTCCTGGCGGAAAACAGCACCAAGCCCATCTTTTTCACAGCGGAATCCGAGGAAGACCTTAGGGTCATCCTGGACATGGCCGAGGCCGTGGCCGGAGGGCCCGAGGCCCTTGCCGAGCGGCCCTTCCTGATAAACTACTCCGAACCGGTCTCCCCGCTCACCCACTCTGAGGAGGCCGTGGCCAAACTGACGGCCTGCGCCCGGAACGGCATCCCCGTCAACTACACCCCGGCCATGCTGGCCGGTTCCACCGGTCCGGTGACACTGGCCGGAGCCGTGACAACGGCTATGGCCGAGGCCCTCTCCGGGCTTGTCATACACCAGCTTACTCAAAAAGGCGCCCCGATCATCTCCGGCTTTGCGGCCACGAGCATGGACATGCTCAAGGCCACGGTATCCTACACCTCCCCTGAGTTCCGCCTGACACACTCGGCATGCGCCGACATCTTTCATCACTACGGCATTCCCGTGTGGGGCACGGCCGGTTGCAGCGACGCCCAGTTCCCTGACCTCCAGTCCGGTGCAGAGTACGGGTTCACCTTGCTCAACGCGGCGCTTGACGGCGCCAACTTGATCCACGACTGCGGTTACATGGGGCAGGGATTTGTCGCCAGTCCCGAGATGATAGTCTTTGCAGACGAGGTCATAGGATATGTGAAGCGCTACATGCGCGGATTCTCCCTGGACCCCGGGCACCTGGCACTGGACGTGATCCAGGAGGTGGGGCCCGGAGGACATTTCCTGGGCGAGAAGCACACGCTTGACTTCTTTTCCGGCGAGCACTGGCGTCCTGGCCTGTATAACCGCGAGAACCTGCCCAACTGGACCAGGGCCGGAAAAATGACCATGGAGGACCGGCTGCTCGACAAAACCATAAAAATCCTGGACAGCCACGAACCCGATCCGCTTCCGGGCACGGTTCGGGAGACACTCGCCCGAATCTGGAACAACATCAAGGCGAAAAAAGGAGAAAACTAGAGTGGGTACCATGGAAGACATCTACCAGGCCGTTGTGGAGGGTAAGGTTGATGATGCAGCCGCCGGCATTGAATCGGCGCTTTCATCAGGCACCGATGTGGACGAGATCCTCAATCAGGCCCTGGTGCCCGCCATGGATCTGGTGGGAGAAAAGTTCGGAGAGGGAGAGTACTTCATTCCGCAGGTCCTTTGGTCGGCCAAGGCCATGCAGGCGGGCATGGATCTCCTGCGCCCCCTTTTTGCAGAGGGCCGGGACACCGACAAGGGGCGGATCATCATCGGTACGGCCAAGGGCGACATCCACGACATAGGGAAAAACCTGGTAGGCATGATGCTCGAGGGCGCCGGATTCAAGGTCGTGGATCTGGGAGTGGATGTGGACCCCGCCCGGTTCGTGGAAACAGCCGTTGACCAGAAAGGCCGCATCATCGCTGTCTCCGCCCTGCTCACCACCACCATGCCGGCCATGAGCGATGTAGTGGCCCTTGTAAGAGAGCGTGGGATGGACACCAAGGTGATTATCGGCGGAGCTCCTGTTGACGAGGCCTTTTGCGAGGAAATCGGTGCGGACGGTTATGGCACAGATGCCGTGGACGCGGTCCGAAAGGTGCGGGAGCTCCTGAACGCCTGAACCAGGTGTCTGTGTCCGTGAGGAATGGAGATGAGAGAGGGGACAACACCATGAAAACCGGCATTCTGGAACTGGCCGGGACCCGCACGGTTATCTTTGACGGGGCTATGGGTACCATGCTGATGGCCTCCGGGCTCCAGGCAGGCGAGGTCCCCGAACGGCTGAACATCGACCGGCCCGGGCAAATCATGGAGATACACCGGCTGTATTACGAGGCGGGCGCCGACGTGGTCCACACTAACACGTTCGGCGGAAACCCCATCAAGCTGGCGGACACGGGATTGGCAGGGCAAGTGTCCC
This sequence comes from uncultured Desulfobacterales bacterium, assembly GCA_964512335.1. Lineage (GTDB taxonomy): Bacteria > Desulfobacterota > DSM-4660 > Desulfatiglandales > HGW-15 > JAIPEI01. Next base: position 1,602 of record CAZEIA010000073.1, on the reverse strand, counting down.
TCCTCAACCGCGAGGCCGCCCGCATCGCCTCCGGGGTACGGCCTGCGGGAAAATACGTGGCCGGAGACATAGGGCCCACCGGAAAGATGATGGCCCCGCTGGGCGAGGTGCCCCGGGAGCACATGGAAGATGCATTCCGCATCCAGGCCGAGGCCCTTCTCGAAGGAGGTGTGGACTTCATCAGCATCGAAACCATGTTCTCCCTGGACGAAGCGCTGGCCGCAGTGACCGGGGCACGACGGGCCGGAGCCGGAATCATTGCGGCCGCAACCACATACCAGCGGACCAAACGCGGCTTCTTCACTGTTATGGGCGAAAGCCCGGCCCGGTGCGCCTCCGCTTTCAAGGATGCCGGAGTGGATGTTATCGCCACCAACTGCACCCTGGGGAGCGGAGAAATGATAGCGCTTACGCGCGAACTGAGGGCGTCCTTTGAAGGACCCCTGCTGGTCCAGCCCAACGCCGGCAAACCCGTCACGCGAAAGGGAGAGACCAGCTACGAGCAGGAACCTGACGAGTTCACCCGCGACTGCCTGGCCATTGCCGAAGCCGGGGCCGGTATGCTGGGCGGCTGTTGCGGCACCGACGACCGCTTTATTCGAGCGCTGGCAAAGGCCGTGCTCGGCTGACAATCAGGCACTCCTTACTCTCCGGATTCGCCGTCGCCCCCTTCACCCCTGTTCAGGGCCTGTCTCAACTCTCTCCGGATTCCCAGATATCCGAGTATCCCCACCCCTGTTCCGCACAGGAACAGGAAATTTGCCTCGAGCAGTATCCCCGAAAAAATCCCGGCCGCGCCCAATACACATAGCCCTGCGTTCAGGGCCTTGTTGGATGAGAGTCTTCGGGCCATGAAGGGCCTCCCTGGTTCAAAGGCTCCGGCTCAGGACCCGGCGGGGACAAAGGCCAAAACGGTTTCAGGGAAGGTGTCGGTCGCCAGCAGAAACCCGTGCGGTTCGAGACGCGCCAAGCCTTCCCAGTTTCGCGGGCGGAGGTCGTCCAGGAGTTCCAGTTGTACGGGCGGCCTCCTTGTACGTTCGATCCGGTCTCCCATGTCACGGAACTCAACAAGGCGCTCCACGGAATTAAACCGTACGTGAGAAGGGCCTGCGCCGTAAAGCGTTCGAAGTGAATCCGGCCCTGGACGGAGCTTGTTGCTGTCTCCCCAGAAAAAGGTGTTGACCACCCAGAACCGGCCTGTGTCGTCCGGTGCGGTGGCATCCGTAATCCGGTACTCCAGGGTCGGAAACGGGATCTTCTCCATAGTCTTCCCATTATCCTGAAACACGTGGGCCTCGGGAATCGGGTTGACCGCCTCGCCGTTCGCCTCGTAAAGCGTAATCACCCTTTCCCCTCTGACTACAACGGCCTTGTCACTCATGTCCGCCAGACCAGCCTGTGGCTGAATAAGGGTTATCCCGGCTGAATCCATAACCACGGCCTTGCCGTCCGGGGCGACGCGGCCCGTAACCAGGAAGCCCTTCATGTCACGGCCTGCGCCGGCCTTAATAGTCATGAAAACCTTTGCCCCTTGAAACGCTATGGATTCGTAGCCTTCATATCCCGGGGTCTCTTTTCGAATCCCGGGTGCGACAAAGGGTA
>CAZEIA010000072.1:0-15547 GCA_964512335.1 uncultured Desulfobacterales bacterium | reverse complement strand
GTGGTAAAGCCTTCTCTGAGTCGATTTCGCACCATGGTACGCTCAGGTCCCGTCACGGGCCTCCAGCGCGAGAATGGCCAGCTGGTTTACCGTGGTTGCAGCGAGGGGGGATCCGCCCTTGCGTCCGCGGATCGTAATAAAAGGGATGCGTTCCTGTCGGACCAGCAGGTCCTTGGATTCCGTGGCGTTGATAAAGCCGACCGGCATGCCCACGATGAGCGCGGGCGTGCAGACCCCGGCGCGGACCAGCTCGAGGAGCCTCAGAAGGGCGGTTGGTGCGTTTCCCACCACGCAGACGGATCCGTTAAGCTCCGGGGCTCCATAGTCCACGGCTGCGGCCGCACGGGTAGTCCCGTTTCTCAAGGCCTGCTCGGCCACGAGCGGCTCCCGCATATAGCATGCCACCCGGCAGCCGAGACGCTCCATTCGCCCGGATGAGATGCCGGCCCTGGCCATCTCTGTGTCAGTAACCACGAGGCACCCGCTTTTAAGGACCTCTATCCCGGTCGTAACCGCCTCCGGGTGAAATTGAACAAGATCAAGGAGCTCGAAATCCGCCGAGGTGTGGATCAGGCGGCGCATCAGGAGCCACTCAGCTCCATGAAAAGGTCTTGGGTGCCCCACCTCGCTTTCGATGATCGCGAACGAGCGGGCCTCGATATCCTCAGCCTCCGGCGGCTTTGCGTCTTCCGTCATGAATTTTCTCCGCACTGTTTGTTTCGATACCGGGAGCAGGCCTCCACCAGTGAACGGGCCGCGGTGGGATTGGACCCCCAGTGCAGGTGAATGTAGGAGCCGAGGGCGCCCTCGACTGAGAATCCTTCCTCTGCTTCTTCAAGGCCCAGGCGGCCCGATACAGTGTAGACCGGATCATGGCCCTCTTCAGCGCCCGTCATTCGAGAGTAGTGAAACTCGTGACCTCTTACACAGGTGCCGGCGGGGCCCAGCAGGCTGTCCCTTCTTGTGGTGATCTCTCGGTAACCCAGGGATCGAAGCCTGGTCTCCATGATCGCATCAAAGGGGAAGACATCGGCCATTCGGTGGCCTCTGCCCTTGAGGTCCCGTATCGTGCGCATCAGGTACATGAAACCTCCACATTCGGCATAGACTGCGCCTCCTGTCTGTACGAAGGTCCTGACAGCCTTTTTCATTGACCGGTTCGCCGACAGGGTCTCACAGTGGAGTTCAGGATAGCCCCCTCCTATATAGAGACCGGAGACCCCTTCGGGAAGGGCCTTGTCGTGAAGGGGAGAGAAGGGGATCAGCTCTGCTCCTGCAGCCTCCAGGAGCCGCAGGTTCTCAGCGTAATAGAAACAAAAGGCCTCGTCCCGGGCGAGACCGATTCGTTCTGTTTTCTCCCCCGGCCCCTCCGTTGACGGGGGAAGCGCTTGAAATTCGGGGGCCTCCGACATTAAACGGTCCAGGTCCAGATGTGTCGAGGCCCAGCGTGCCAGTTGATCGACTCGGTCCTCGTCCATGGAGTGGTCGTCGGCTGTCACCAGCCCAAGGTGCCTGGACGGGATCTTTAGGCCTTCATCTCTCGGCAGGCAGCCGAGGAGCCGGACCCCGGGAACCGCTTCCATGGCCTCCTCGAGCATTCGGGCGTGAGCTTCGCTTCCCACTCGATTGAACACCACGCCGGCCAGACGAAGCTCCGGATCGAACCGTGCAAACCCCAGGGCCACCGCAGCAGCTGAACGGGCCATGGAACGGGCGTCCACCACGAGCACGACCGGGACCCCCAGCTCTTTGGCAGTCCGGGCAGTTGACCCGGTGTCGTCGGTTCCGGAAATGCCGTCGAACAACCCCATAACACCCTCGATTACGCCGGCGTCGGCTCCCCACAGGCCCCGCAGAAAGATGGAGCGATTGTCTTCCTGCCGTATCATCCATCCATCCAGGTTATGGGCCGCCCGGCCGGTGATGGTATGATGGTGGCCTGGATCTATAAAGTCGGGTCCCACTTTGAATCCCTGGACTGTCAGGCCTTTCCGTCTCAAGGCGGCCATGAGCCCGAGTGTGACGGTGGTTTTTCCGGATCCGCTGTGTGTGCCGGCTACCGCCAACACAGGGACCTGGGAGGCCGTTCCTGCAAGTCGTGCTTCGTGTGTATCCAAGTGGTTAGACATCATGGTTGATTTGCTTGAAAAAGGGCATCGGGCCTTTCGGCACCCCGGTTTTCGATGGGTCACGAAACCAGTGAAAGGACGCGGTCAACATCACAGTGTGCCTCGAAATGTTCGGCAAGCCGGTCATACTCTTGAAAACGGGACAATCTTCCTTTCCTCGACGGGCGCTCCTTGAGCCCTTTTCCCCTGCGGATTGCATTAAGCAATTCCTGGCGAAACCCCGACGTATCAAGGATGCCGTGGACATATGTGCCGAGGACTCTCCCGTCATTGACAAAAAGCCCGTCGTCCCATGAAACGCCGGAGCCAGGGCGGTGAATGCGCAGCAGGGGTGCCGCCCCCCGGCCGTATATTCGGGTCCGGCCCATATGAATCTCGTAACCGCTGATCCGCTTGCGGTTCATAAGGCATGTTCCGGTAACCCGTTGGACCACTTTGTCACCACCGAGCACGGTATCGGCCGGAAGAATGCCGATGCCCCTGACCTGGGAACGGTCTGATTCCACTCCATGCGGATCGCTGATTCGACGGCCGAGGAGCTGGTATCCGCCGCAGATGCCGACCACACGACCGCCGGTCTCCACAAACCGGGATACCGCCCTTTTCCATCCGGACCGGCCCAGCCAGACCGCATCTTCCATGACGTTTTTTGCCCCCGGTATTACCAGGAGATCGTACCGTTCATCGAGTTCCCCGGGACGGAAGAGGTAGTTGAGGACCACGCCGGGTTCTCGTGCAAGGGTCTCAAGGTCCGTGAAGTTGGAGATGGAGGGGAGGCGCAATACTCCTATGTTCACAGCATCGCTTCGAAGGGGGTGAAGGGACCTCCGGTCCTCCTGCACCACGACTGAATCTTCCGGATCTATGGTGATGTCGTTGTAGCATGGAATCACGCCCAGCACCGGTTTGCCGCTTTTTCTCTCGATATAGTCGATGCCTGAATCGAACAGGCGGGGGTCTCCTCGAAACTTGTTTATCAGAAAGCCGGCCGTCAGCTGTCGTTCCTTCCCGGTCATCAGGTGATAACTGCCCAGGAGTTGAGCGAAAATCCCTCCCCGGTCAATATCGCCGACGAGAAGACAGCTCGCTCCGGCGGCCTTGGCCATGGAGAAGTTGACCAGGTCATGATCCTTGAGATTCATTTCGCAACAGCTGCCGGCGCCTTCCATCACAATGACATCATATGCCTCTCTCAGGCGGTTGAAGGAGTCAAGGACCGCCTTCCTGAGCCGAGGCTTGAATGCATGGTACTCTGCCGCGTCCATCCGGCCGTGTACCTTGCCCTGAAGGACCACCTGAGAGCCCATGGATGATGAAGGCTTGAGAAGGACCGGGTTCATGTGTATCGAAGGGGGAAGGCCCGATGCCTCGGCCTGTGCCACTTGTGCCCGGCCGATTTCCCCTCCTTCCATGGTTACAAAAGAGTTGTTGGACATGTTTTGGGCTTTGAACGGCGCCACCCGCACACCACGGTTACGCAAGATTCGGCAAAGGGCCGTAGCCGTGATTGATTTGCCTACGTCGCTGCCGGTCCCGAGGACCATTATGGATTTGGCTCTGGACATATCGTATGTCGCGGCCGATACGCATCGGCAAGGGGTTGTTGCACTCCTGAAATCATTCGGAACGGCTGTTTCGCTTTATCTGTCGAGGGGCCGCCTCGCTCCTCACATCAGACAGGCCTTCACTCCATGAAGAAGCCAGCCTTTCACAGGTCTTGATAAAAAACAAGCCGGGCTTTGCTCATGGCGGGACTGATTTTTTTCGCACTTTTTCGAACTCATTTATTCCATCACGAAGATCGCCAAGACAACCAAGAATTATAAGGCAAAAGAAAAATCAGAAACGCCGGGTTAAACGAATCACACGAACGGAAATCAAGGATATTGCAGGAATCAGGGCCCGCGTAGTTCGGGTGATGCCTTTTCTTGGGGTTTGTACCACCATTGATCGTTGTGAGAAACCGGATCGTACACTTTCCAGGTGCCATGAACCAGCGTGCGGGGCGTCAGGTGCATCTCGTCCCGGCCGCAACGCAGGAGCCGGTCGAAGGTCATCCACCACCCTCTCAGGAGGCCGTGCTTGCTGAACGCTTCGCGGCTGTAAGCGGAGCAGGAGGGGTGCATAGGACATGAACCGCTTCGGACCGCTGAGAGGCTGTTCAACCCCTTGTTGTATAGCAGGAACACGGCCTGTGCAGGAACAGCGGTCGGGTCCGGAACCTGTTCCCTCTGCATTGTCGAGGCGCAGCCCGTGAGGCAAAGAGCAAGGCATGTCAGGAGGGTGAGAAAGTGATTCATGGTATTACCCGGATGTCGTTATGCCTGGGATGAGATGAAGAGGTCTGCCCTTCAACCCCTTCTGGTTCGAAAGGCGTCCGCTGCGGCTACAAGCAGGTACACCCCTCCGGCCAGTACAATGGTCGTGGCACCGGCGGGAAGATCGGGCCCGTAGGCCAGGGCAAGCCCGGACAGGGTGAAAAAAACAGTCAGCATCGCCGATAACACCATCGTGAGCCACAGCCTGTTGGAGAAGTGGCCGGCCACGGCCACGGGCAGGGTAAGCAGGGCGATGACCAGCACCACACCTACTACCGTTACGAGCAGCACCACGGTGAGCGCCGTCAGGCAGAGCAGGAGTAAGTAGTAGAACTCGACCCGTATTCCTCGGACGCGTGCGAATTCCTCGTCGAAACAGACCGCCAGCAGCTTGTTGTAGAACAGCAGGGAGAACGCCAGGATCAAGATATCCAGCCACAGGATCAGGCAAAGGTCCTGGGAAGACACCATGAGGATATTTCCAAAAAGGTAGCTCATGAGGTCTTCGTTGTAGCCGGGTGTGCGGGATATGAACAGAATTCCGACGGCCATGCCGATGGCCCACACAGCGCCTATAACAGTGTCCTCACGCTGGCGTGCGAAAAGACTCACGAGACCGATGACCAGGGCGGAAATTATGGAGGCGGCTACTGCGCCGTAAAGAGGGTCGAGCCAGGGCCAGTGAAAGACCGTCTGGCAATATTTGGCGGCGCCCAGCCCGGCGAGCACGCTGTGGGCAATGGCGCCCGCAATGTAAGTGATGCGCCTGGTGACCACGTAGGTCCCTATTACACCGCACGGTATGGCTGCCAGAATGCCTACTATCACTGCGTGTTGAAGAAAGGCGTGTTGTTGAAGATCGCCTAGGAAGTCCGCCAAGAATGACCCTCCTCGCTGCACCGGTGATCATGCCGGATCATCTGCACGTTTCCCCCGTAAAGCTCGTGGATCATCTCTCCGGTGATCGAACTCGTGGGATGTAACGCAAGACGCCTGTTGACGCAGATAACGCTCCGGACGTAGGCTGAGACAAAACCGAGGTCGTGGGTTACGAGCATAATGGTCATCCGCCGGTTCAACTCATTCAGGATCTCGAACAGCTCCGTCTCTATGGCGGCGTCTACATTCGCAGTAGGTTCGTCCAGAAGGAGCAGTTCGGGATCCGAGACCAGTGCCCTGGCAAGAAGAACCCGCTGGCGCTGTCCCCCGGAGAGCCGACTGAACGGTCTGTTCCGGAGCGTTTCCATTTCCACACGCTCGAGGACCCGAATCGCCGCTTTCCGATCGTCGCGGCCGTAAAACCCGATGCCGGCACCGTGGCCGAGGCGTCCCATAAGGACCACATCCAGGACGCTTACCGGGAAAAGAAAGTCAAACGTGCTTTGTTGCGCCATGTAGCCGATGTGCGTCCTGGCCCTCATCGGAGAGCGCCCGAACACCCTGGCGGTTCCGCGGGAGGGCCTGACAAGGCCCAGGATGATCTTGAGAAGGGTGGTCTTGCCTCCCCCGTTCGGGCCCACGACGGAAACAAAGTCTCCTTCAGTAACGGTCAGGTCCACGTCCTCCAGGACCGGTACTCCGTGATACGAAAAGCTCACGTCTTTAAGGCGAACAACCGGGTCGCGCATTCCGCTTCCTTTCATCCCTAACCAAAACCTGAGGAATCAGTAATTCCGCCTCCTGCCGGGCCGTCAAGGCCGCCGAGAAAACCTTTTATCCCGGGCAGGCTCGCCGAGACGGCCGTTCACTCCTCATCCGGATAACGCTTTGCTATGGATTTGAGTACGTCAAGGCAGCTGAAAAAGGCCTCCACCACTTGCGGATCGAAGTGGCTGCCCGAACTCCGGTGCATCTCCTCCAGTATTCGGCCTTCATCCCAGGGCTCCTTGTAAGAACGTCTGGAGCAGAGGGCGTCGTAGACATCCGCAACCGCCACGATTCGGCCGAACAGAGGAATTTCGTCTCCCTGCTTAGGCCGGGGGAGTCCGGTTGACGTTAAAAATCCGTCAAGAGGCTTTTCGGTAAAGGGATTCATGTGTCCCGGGTATCCTGTGCCGTCCCACTTTTCATGATGGGTCAACGCCACCTGGGCTGCAACTTCGTCAAAATCCGAGTTGATGTCCCTGAAGAGTCGGGCCCCCAGGTAGGTATGACTCTTCATGATCTCGTATTCATCTATGTTGAGGCGTGCGGGTTTTTTCAGGATCAGGTCGCTGATGGCCACTTTGCCCACGTCATGGAGCATGGCGGCCATGCGGAGGACATCCTTGTTTACCGCCACATCCTTGGGGGGGGTTCCCTGATCCCTGGCCCACTCCTCGTACACCTCCACCGAATATGCCCCCACACGATTGACATGGGCTCCGGTTTCCCGCGGATCGCGAAGTTCCGCCATGCTGATCATGCGAAGGATGATGTCCCGGGTCATGCGCGCCCGTTCTACGGCCAGGGCCGCGCTAATGGCGAAGTGCCGGATGAGGGCCTCGTCGGATGCTTCAAACGGAACCGGTTTGCCGTCGTCATCCATGGCGTTTATGACCTGCATAACGCCCAGTACGTCCCCTCGTTGGTTGGTCATGGGAACGGTGAGCATGGAGCAGGTGCGATAGTCGGAGAGTTCGTCAAAGGTGGAGTCAAAGGTGTAGGGGGTGGAGTTGCTCAGGGTGTAGACATCGGCAATACTGACCGTTTCATTGTGGTTGGCAACGTAGCCGGCGATTGAGTAGTCATTAATCGGGATGGTGAACGTGCTGTAGATGAGTTTTCGCCCCGGCCCAAGCCGCTGCTGGAGCGTGTCGTTTTGGGTGTAGCTGAATTCCAGAGCATCTTCGGATTTCAGGTAGATCGAGCCGGCGTCGGCGTTGAAGACAGCTCGGACGCTTGTCAGAATCCTCTCGAGCAGGAGATCGATGTCCTTTACTTCGTTGATGTCCAGCCCGATTCTGGTAATCAGTTGCAGCTTTTCGTGCTCGTTCAGCATGACTACCCCAGCGTGGTGTTTTACCGGTTCAGGAAAGCTTTTTCGCTTGCTCCATGATAATCCTGCCTTTTTTCAATCCGGAGACCCAGTGGTCCGGGATCGCCTCCATCCCCAGGTAGGCGCCGAGGACCATCCCCACAATGAGATTCCTGCCGGCGCTGTCTCCCCCGGCCCTCACCGATTGGATGAGGGCCTCCTTCAGATCGTTTTCATAGCGGGCGATGATGTGAACTACGGACGGGAAGGCCTGCTCTGTATGACAACTCTGGCCGAATCCGAGGATGGCTTCCCTGCTGTTTTTATCAATGGAGTTGATTCCTTCGCGAACCCACAGAGGGATGGGCGTGGACTCGAAGGACCGGGCGTTTTGCTCCATTGCGGCGGATGGAGAGTCGCCCTGGAAAATCGAGAGGACGGTCTGTGCGAAAAAAAGGCCGGCTTGAACAACTATGGGGTTGTTGTGAGTCATTCGTGTCTGAGCACTGACCGCTTTCAGCAACGCATCACGGTCGTCGGCATAGCAGAGTACAAGGGGGGCGATTCGGGAGACCCCGGCAAGGTCATCGGAATATGAGCCGGCATCTTCGGGACCGGCTCCGTCTCGAGCATTGCGCAGAGTGGACTTGGTGGCCTCGTCCATATATCCGTCGTATGATACAAACAACTCCCGCCATCGCACCCAGAAATCATCCAGGTGAAACCCCCCGCGTTCCGCCAGGGAACACAGAAGCACAAATGCCTGGTCGCCGTAATGGGTGAATTCACCGGCATCTCTGTTTGGGTGAAATGATGAAGGGAGCGGTTTCATTAATGATTCCAAGCGTCCGAACGTGTCTTCGATCTTCCGGGTATCGTATATCCAGTGTGCTCCCAGGGCGTGGGAGTCCGCTGTGAACGAGGCAAGGACCATGGCTGTTCCGTTGACGGGCATAGGAGCTCCTTTCCTGACATGCCGTTTTTATTGACAATTCCGCACTTGTTCAAAGTCTCTAACACAGAAGAAACCTGTCTACAACCGGAAAGAAGTTGTCATGGGTTTTGAGGTGCCACAACACCTAAAATCCCTCTATTCCCAATATGTTGGGCTTGACCATGACACTACATTCACCTTGACGAATCCATGTGGGCCTGCTAGAACCACGACATGAACATTCTGGATGTAATCATCGTGGTATTGATGGTCTTTCTGATTGTCAGGGGGGTCATGCGAGGGTTGGTGGCGGAAGTCGCTTCCCTCGTCGGCATAGTGCTCGGCATCTGGCTGGGCATACGGTATATGAACCATGTAACGACGCTGTTGAAGCCGCATGTGCCCGAGTTCTCCTTTCTCCCGGTTGCCAGTTTTGCCTTGATATTTCTGGGTGTCCTTGTGCTCTGCAACCTTTTAGGTTGGGGGCTTAGGGTGCTGTTCAAGAAAACCCTCCTCGGCTGGCTGGACCGGACCCTGGGCGCAGCCCTGGCCGTGATTAAGGGCGTGGTTATATCCTATCTGGGAATTGTTATTCTAACGGTTTATCTTGTTCCAGGGACTCCCCTGGTTGCACAGTCCCGCTTGGCGCCTGCGGTGACAAACTCGTTTCAGTTGCTGAAAAACACCATATCACCGGAGCGAATAAAGGGGTTAAAGGACCGATTTCGAGACCGCTACCAAGCACCCAGGCAAGAGACCCTGAACAAGGAAGGAACACCGGAAACGGATGGACAGCCATAGAATGGAGGAGGCGGCTACCCGTCTGGCCGACCTGGTTTCCCGGCTTCGTGGGCCGGACGGTTGCCCGTGGGATGCCCGGCAGACAGAGGATACCCTCAGGATGTACCTTCTGGAGGAGGCGTACGAAGTAGCCGATGCCGTGGAGAGGGGAGTGTGGTCCGAAATCTGCGGGGAACTCGGCGATCTGCTGTTTCAGATCGTTTTCCTCGCCCGGCTTGCAGAGGAGAAAAAGGCCTTTGACCTGGTGGACGTGATCGAGGGGATCATTGAGAAGATGATTCGCCGTCACCCTCACGTTTTCGGTTCGGCGCACGCGGATACTGCAGAGGAAGTAGCTGAAAACTGGGTAAAAATCAAACGTGAGGAGAATTGCGGTGACAAGGCCCGGGCCAATTCCTTGCGCGCGGTTCCCGAAGGGCTGCCCGCACTTCTCAGGGCTCACCGTCTCAACCAGAAGGCGGCAGCGGCGGCGGATGTGGCTGAGGACCCCAGGGGTGACCTGAGTGATATAGAAAGGGACTTGGAGCACCTTAAGGAAGTCCTCACAAAGGCGGATACCGAGGCGTTGGAAGAGAACCTTGGGCTGCTGCTTTTCGACTTGGCCGGCCTTGCCTGCCGGTGTGGGTCTAATGCCGAGGATGTGCTGAGGAAAGCCAATCGGCGTTTTGCGGATCGTGCGCTTTCCTGAACCAAAACAAACGCACATGACCCATGAGCTGGTCGCCTTATCTCGTTGAACGTTTTAATATATGCCTTATGGCTCGTGTCGGTGAGAGGTGCAGATGAAAAGGCGCCGCTTTCCGGTTGGCATTAAGGGTGAGGTGTCGAGATGGGCCGCTCAAGAAAAGGCGGACGGCTGGCCGCCCTGCGCCGAATGCTTTTGAAGGCCGTGGTTTGGGGGATTATTCTGTTTGTCGCTCTGACGGCCCTGGAAGTCCTGATGCTCCGGTACGTGAACCCCCCTCTCACCGCCAACATGGCCTGGCGCCGAGCCAGAAGTCTCCTGTCTTCCAGTGGGTATGAACGGATCCTTTATGAATGGCGGGATCTTGATGAGATCTCGTCTCACCTTCGCAGGGCTGTGCTGGCCGGAGAAGATCAGAGGTTCCCGCTGCACCGGGGGTTCGATTTCGTGGAACTGGAGAATGCCGTCCGGGATGCGGTTCGCGTGGGACGGGTCCGGGGTGCCAGCACCATCACCATGCAGGCCGCCAGGACGGTGTTTCTATGGCACGACCGAACGCTCACACGCAAGGCCCTTGAGGCGTACTACGCAGTTTTAATGGAGCTGTTCTGGGACAAGCGGCGGATTTTGGAAGTATATCTGAATACAGTGGATTGGGGAACAGGGATCATGGGCGCCGAGGCGGCATGCAGAACCTATTTCAATATCGGGGCTGAGCAGGTGACGCCTTCCCAGGCGGCTCTTCTTGCTGCGATTTTGCCCAATCCTCATCTTTGGTCTCCTGTCAATCCCGGTCCACGGGTGCTGGACCGGAAGAGACGTATTTTGCGGGATATGGACCTCATGCCCGATGTCTAGACCTTGGCCCGGATGGAGGTTCATCCGGAGGAGATAGAGAGAGGCAGGTCTTTTCAGCCTTGAGTCCCGCCGGAACTCGAAGCACGTATCGGTGCAGGCATGTTCGAAAAAACCATCAGGAGAATTCAGGACATAAGCCTGAAGTGGAAGCTCCTCATTCCATTTCTGTTCTTTGCGTTTTCCGGAACCACAACTCTGACAGTGATAGGGCTTACTTCACAACAGCGGCTCATAAAACAGGAGGAGCAGAGGACGCTTCTCCTGTATCATCGAAATTTTCAAAACGAACTCGAGCAAAAGGGAAAGCAGTCCATCGCCCTTGCTTCAGTGATTGCCGAGGACCCTGATGTCCACCGGATGCTGGCCGAGCGGGATCGAATCGGCCTGAACAATCACTTGGCACTTACCTATGTTCGTCTCAAGGCGGATTACGACATCTCCCAGTTCCATTTCCACGTCCCGCCGGGTATCTCCTTTTTACGTCTTAATCTCCCCACCTGTTACGGTGATGTGCTCCATACCTACAGGGGAACTATTCGAGACTCCCTGGATCGGCGAGAAGCAGTATGGGGGCTCGAAAAAGGAGAGACCGGCCTTGGTGTTCGGGGTGTTGTTCCGGTCTTTAGGGGCGCGGAGGTTTTGGGCACCCTGGAGATCGGCCACTCCTTCGGCGAGACTTTTCTGCAGGGGCTCCACCAGCGCTGGGGGTTCGATCTCGCCCTGTACTCGATAACGAATCATTCATTCGAGCTTATGGCCGCAATTTCCGGGGAAGAGCCGGGCCGGGCCTTCTTCGAGCCTGCTCCGGCCGTGACCGAACGTGATCAACCCACGATCGTTGTTGCGCCGCCCGGACTTCCGGATCGGGCTGTTTTGCAAAGCCCGGTGCTTGACTACAACGGCGAACTGGTCGCCGTAATAGAGATAAGCACGGACCGCTCCGGCATTCGGCAGCGCCTCATCGGAACTCGGAACCTGATGATCACGGTGGGGGCGCTGGGCATCACAGTGTCTTTCCTCCTGACCTATCTGGTGGCGAGTCTTTTCATCCGGCCCATAAAAACCATTGTGCAGGGGGCGCAGGAGATCGCCGAGGAAAAAAGAGACAGCTATCTGGACCCCGGGTTTGGGGACGAGATAGGGGTCCTGACCAACGCTCTAAATCGAATGCTCGCGGCGCTCATGGAGCGGCGGATGCAGATCGAGGAGTATGCGAAAAACCTCGAGAAGCGGGTTCAGGAAAGGACTGCCGATCTCGTGGCTTCGGAGGAGAAGTTTCGGACACTTGTGGAAAACGTTCCTCTCCTGGTCTACCGGCTCCGGAAGGACGGAACCACGGAGTTTATCAACTCTTACGTCACAGAAGCCCTGGGTTACGATATAGAGGAAGCGGTCGGGGACAAGGACTTCTGGTTTGAAAAAATTCTCGGCAAAGACAAAGAGGCCTTTCGGGATCTCTTCGAAACCTGCTTTCAAAATGGCGGAGAGTGCCGGATCGAGAGAGTGGTTCGGAATAAGGAAGGCCGAGCTCTTGTGTTCCTGGACCATGCGATCCCGGCTGTGGATGATCATGGCCGAATTCTATGGGTCGACGGCATTATGATGGACATCACAGGGTTGAAGCAACTCCAGGAGCGATCGCTTCGAACCGAGGAGATTCGGCTCTTGAGCGAGATTTCGGCGCGCGTGGCACACGAGATTCGAAACCCTCTGTCAACGGCCGGAGGCTTTGCAAGGCGGCTGCGGGACACGCTGCCCGAGGACAATAGTAATCGGAGAATGGCGGAGATTGTCGTGCAGGAAGTCGTCCGAATGGAGACCTTTCTCAATATTCTTCTTACCTCCATTCGGCGAGTTGATCTCCATATAGTGGATGTCGACATGAACGATGTTCTGCGGTCTTGTGTTGCCGGGATGGCGGGCCTGGCCGGCTCCAGAAAAGTAAGCATTCGAGAGGATCTGGATGTCCGGCTGCCCTTGATTCACGGTGATGAAGACCGTCTGAAACAGGCAATGGAGAGCCTGATCAAGCATGCAATTGTTTCCATGCCGGAAGGCGACACCCTGGAGGTACGTTCGCGGGGGGAGCGGGATCACGTGAACATACGGCTGGTCTTTCATGGAGAGCGGGTACCCGAGGACGACCTGGAACAGTTCTTTTTTCCCCATCTGGAGCAGAACCCCGAGGAGAGCATTCCGGACTTGCCCCTGTCCAAGATTATTATTCACCGCCACGGAGGGCATGTTGAGGCGTTCAGGGAAAAGGACCTCCTGGTCACGGAAATCGATCTGCCCCTGCGGCCTATAGCGGAGTTCCTTTAGCGGGGTGTCCGGCCCGGTATAAACGATTAGGAGTGGACTCTTCCATGATACGATCTTTTTTGCTCAACGGATTCATCGGTCTTCACACACTGACCTTTTGCGCCCTGGCCTTTCCCCTTATGGTTTTCGATCGAACGGGAAGGATCATCCATCGCTGGATAGCGGTGCCATGGGCGAGGATCATAGTATGGGTCTCCGGAGTGCGGGTTGATGTCCAGGGGCTGGAGAATCTCGACGCCCGGGTTCCCCGGATCTATCTGACAAACCATCAGAGCTTCTTTGATATCTTTACACTTCTTGCGGCTTTGCCGGTTGACTTCAAGTTCTTGTTAAAGCAGGAGTTGATGCGGATTCCGGTCCTTGGTTTCACTATGAAAAGAGCCCGGTACATCGCCATTGACCGGTCCAACCCGCGCAAAGCCGTTCAGAGCATGAACGAGGCGGCCGAACGGATCAAGGCCGGCGCATCGGTAGTGGTGTTCCCTGAGGGAACCAGGAGCGAAGACGGACGCCTGCAGCCTTTCAAGCGGGGAGGATTCCTCCTTGCGCTCAAAGCGGGATGCGAACTGGTGCCGGTTACCATCGAGGGAAGCAACCTGGTGGCGCCCAAGGGAAGCCTTCGGATTAAACCTGGGAGGATCACCCTGACTATCGGGAAACCTATTCCTCTGGCCGGTTACAGCAAGAAGAACGTTGACGAACTAATAGCACGGGCACATGATGCCATGAGGTCGCAGATGGGGGACGGTAAATGACAGCGTACGAGGTGGGAGCGGTTTTTAGGCCTCTTTGGGTTTTGGTATGTGTGTTTGTTCTTGCATCGGGTTTTTCCAAGGATGCATCCGGGTACGTGGTACCCCCTGAGCAACTGCTTAAGTTCATGGCGGAGAACGTAACTGGTTTCGAGACGCTGGGTGTAACCTGGCAATACGGCGCAGGCGGAGGAGAAGCGGGACAAGAGCCTGTCACGCAGGACATATGGTTCCGCTCTAATGAGGATTATTCGGTACATGATCGTGAAGGGCCCGACCGGGCGGGGTCGGCGGTCCCCGATGCGCGGTTTATCGAACTTTTCTGCGGGAAAAGACACAGGAGCGAGCGCTTCCTTATGAGACAGGGCGTGGATCTCGACGTCTCGGTATACACGCGTCTGGACGGGACCGTGGCGTATCGCATCGGCGGGGAAATGTCAGGCGCCCCGTTGCTTGTTTTGGAGAAATCCCGTTTTATTCCGCTCCTCCTGCGCTGTGACCCGGACCATGAAGCGGGGGGAATTATGGAGGTCCGCTTTAAGGATTACAGGCGTGTAGGCGAAGGATGGTTTCCCCATGAGATCTTTTACAGGGGTGCGAGCGGCGTGACCGGTTCTTATACCGTCTTGGACGTTCGGCCGAACGAGCCCGCTCCGAGAGGATTTTCCCCCGTTGATGAGTCGAAGGCAGGCAAAACCGTTCCGGGCGGGGAAAAGGGTCGTCTGGAAAGGGTCATCAAAGCGTTTGAAGAAAAGTACGGAAATCAGTGACCCTCTTAGGCATGAGACCGTCCATCCCGACGGCAGACCGTTGACCGATCGATCCGAAATAAGCCTCCGTGTGGCCGTCGCCCTTCCAGTCAAAGAGACTTTTTCTTATGCCCCGCCCGATTCGTATCCAGGCGGCCCATTGGTGGGGCGCCGTGTCACCGTTCCTTTCGGCCGAAGAAAAGCCACCGGCTACGTCCTCGGCCAGGAAACCCCCGAACCTGACCAACCCCTTCGCCCGATTCTGGAAATACAGGACGATTCCTCCCTTTTCCATGCAGACATGGTCCCTTTCCTTTTGTGGGTGGCGGACTACTACATGCACCCGATCGGGCTCCTGATCCATGCGGTTCTTCCCGGAGGCGGAAGGTCACGCTCGTATTACTCGGCTCGGTTGACAGGGCGCGGCCGCTCCCTCCTCAGCGAGCTTCCGGCCTCCTCCACCGAACACCGCATGATGGCGTGGATCGGAGCCCATCCTGGCAAGCGTTCTTTGTTTCCACTGCAGGATATTCGAATACTGGAGCAGAAAGGACTGGTTTCTGTAGAGTACCACCGTCCGGTCGGGGGCCGAAAGGGCCCCAGCGTCCAGCGCTTCGTGCGTGCCTCTGAAGGGATAGGCCTCGAATCCCTGATGGAGAGCCGTTCAGAGACCCTCAGGGCCCGAAATGAGTACCCTTTTCTCAAGGAGGTTTTTTCTTCGGGCGGCTTGCTGCTCCGCGAGATCAGGAAAAAGTATGCCAACGGGGAGTACCTGGTGAAAAAGTGGGTCCGGAAGGGGGCTCTTGTTACGTGCGATATCCCCGTGCTCAAGACTCCGGCCGGCTGCGAACCTTTTCCGTCCTTTGAGCCGGCCCGGCTATTTCCCCAGCAGGAGGCCGCGCTGAAAGAGGTCCGGGCCTTTCTTCAAAAAGGAGACTTCGCCCCCTGCCTGGTCTATGGGGTGACAGGCAGCGGTAAGACCGAGGTCTATTACAGGGCCGCCCGCGAGGCCATCGCCCTGGGCCGGCAGGCCCTTATCCTGG